>JAPLMX010000186.1 GCA_026386805.1 Phycisphaerae bacterium
GCGTCTGGACGGTGATCGCCACCTGCCGCCAACAGAGTCGCCGCGTCTTCGAATTCTTCTGCCACGCCCTCAACGCCCATTTTCGACAAGAAGCCGCTCCCTCACTGTTGCGTTGACTGAAATTCGTGAACGGCTACCGAAAACCATTCGTCCGTTAAAACGGTCTTGTGAACTTACCGCTGCCCGGCCAGGAAGCGGACTTCCCCGGCGGTCAGTGCCTTGTTGTAGATGCGGAATTCCTGAAGGGACCCGATCCACTCCGGATCGCCGGTATAGCCGCCCTTGCACAGATAGGCCAGGTTCTGGCTGATGCCGCTGATCTTGTTGGTCGCCGACAGGACGGTGCTGGCGGTCAGCACGCCGTCCACGTACAGCTTGATGGTGGTGGCGTCCATCGTGCTGACCACGAAGTGCGGCTTGCCATCATCGTACTCGGGACCATTGGCGCCGCTCTCGGCGGACCAGGGGGCCGACACGTTGCCGATGGAAATGGCGGTCCGGCTGACGTTGTCGCCGCGCGCCGGGGAGAAGAAGTAGCCGTTGGAACCCAAGCCGCCGACCGAGTCACCGAAGTAGGCCAGCATGGTGTAGCCGGTATTGGCGCCGGCCTTCGGGGTATACCACATAGCCATGCTCACCGCTTCGTACGTGTTCATGGCGATGGTCTTGGCGGGGAGCTCCACCCACTGATCCTGGGCTGCGGTGACGAGAGCACCACCGGAGACCGCCGCGCCGCCGACCAAGATGCCGTTGGCCGCGCCTACGCTGTCATTGGCCGTGCCGTCCTCAAAGGTGTACTGGTGCTTCAGGTTGCCCGTGCCGGGATCCTTGGACAGCAACTGGGACAAGTAGAGGGCTTCGCCGGCAGAGACCGCCTTGTTGTAGATGCGGAACTCATGAATGGCCCCCATCCACTCCGGATCGCCGGTATAGCCGCCCTTGGCCAGATAGGCCAGGTTCTGGCTGATGCCGCTGATCCTGTTGGCCGCCGACAGGTTGGCGCTGGAGATCAGCACACCATCGATGTATAGCTTGATGGTTGTGGCATCCATCGTGCTGATCATGCAGTGCGGCTTGCCATCGTCGTACTCGGGGCCGTTGGCGCCGCTTTCGGCGGACCAGGGGGCCGACGTGTTGCCGACGGAAATGGCCGTCCGGCTGACGTTGTCGCCGCGGGCCGAGCACATGAAGTACCCGTTGGAGCCCAGGCCGCCGACCGAATCACCGAAGTAAGCCAGCATGGTGTAGCCCGTGTTGCCGTTGGCCTTTGGGGTGTACCACATGGCCATGGTCACTGCTTCGTAGGTGTTCATGGCGATGGTCTTGCCCGGCATCTCCATCCATTGATCCTGGGCGGAGGTGACCAGAGCGCCATCGGCGACTGCCGCGCCGCCGATCAGGACGCCATCGGCCTTGCCGACGCTGTCTTTGGCCGTGCCGTCATCAAACGTGTACTGGTGCGTCAGATTGGTTGTGCCGGGATTCGTGGGCACCGCGACGGTGCTGAAATTCGCGACGTCGCTTTCCCATCTCGATGGAAGAGCGGCCTCATTTACCTCGACGATCTTCCAGTAGTAGACGCTGCCCACGGCCACTTTCGCCACGTAGCTGGTCTTGTCCGTCGTGGCGGCCAGGGGCAGATTCTTGGAATCGGTCCCCAGGTAGACCTCATGGGTTACGGCTTGCCGGCCCGGACGCCAACTCAAGGTCACCGGGCTGTCCAGGTTGATGGTCCCAGACGCCGGACTCAGCTCCGTTGCGCTGACGGGGAGGTAGGAGAACTGAACCTCGCTCAGGCCGTATTGCGCCAGGACGCCGCCCCAGTTGCTGTTGATCGTCAGCTTGACGAACTTGACCGCGGCGCCGCCGAAAGCGACCTGGGTGTCCGCCGTGCAGGTCGGATCGCCTGGGGCTTCGGTGAATTCCTTGTCGCCCAGTTTCGTCCAGGTGGTGCCGTCGACGGAGTATTCCACCGTCACGTCTTTGGCGCTGTAGCCTACCACCGGCTCCAATGCCTGGTTGGAGTTCCAGACCAGCATCGTGTCGAGAGCGTAGACCTTGTCGAAGGCGTACTGAATCCAGGTCGGCTGCGGGCCGCCCTTGGCGCTGAGCCACATGTCGGTCTCTTTGACCGAGTGCTGGCCGGCGGCATTCAAGCCGGAGCCGTCGATGGTCTTCTCAGGTCCCATGTCCTTCGTGGCGCTGGAGGCTGTGGCCGTGATGCTGCTGGCGCCCATCGTGTAGGCGTACGGCTCGATGTTGAAGGACCACACGTTTCCTTTATAGACCGTGTAGTCAGGGGCCGCACCGACCTCATCCACTCGCCAATAATAGGTCGTGCCGAACGCGAGACGGCCGGCATTGTAGGTGGTCGTCATCTGGCTGGGGCTGAACAGCACGCCCATCGGGTTGACGGTCGTGGCGGCCGCGACGGCGTCAGACGAGGTCCCCAGGTACACGTCGTGCGTCTGGCCAAGCTGTCCGGCCTTCCAGCTCAGGGTTACGTCCGGCAGCAAGTTGACGGCTTTGTCCGTCGGACTGGGAGCGTTGGCGATGCCAAAGCCCACGCCGCCCTGCATGGCATTGGCGATCTCATCCTGCGTGAGCGCCCGGTCATAGATCCGCAAATCATCGAGTGAGCCCTGGTACAGGGCGTCCGGCCACTGGGATTTGCCCAGCCAGTTCTGGGTGGTATTGCCCATGTCCTTCGGCAGAAGCGTCGTGGCGCCGCTGCCTACCAGGGCGGCATCCTGATACAGCTTGATCGTCTTCGTCGCCGCATCGATGGTCACCGCGACATGGTGCCAGCCGCTGGGCAGCGTGGCCGGGGAGTTCACGACCTGCTCGCCCACAGTGGCGGTCCGGATGGCAAACCGGATCGTGCCATTGGTCCCCACGCGCGGGCACAGGAACATGTAGATGCCCGTGCCGGAGCCGAAGTCGAAGATCCGCTGCCAGGCGCCGCCGGCGTTGGAGAAATCAGCCCAGGTTGCGACTGTGACGTCGCTCAGGGTGCTGATCAGCGATCCAATGGGCAGGTCCACGTAGTCGTCGGTCCCGTCGAATTGCAGAGCGCCGTTCATCTTTCCGGCTACCCACGTCGGACCCGCGATGAGGGTGCCATTGTTGCCGCCCACCGAATCGACGGCGGTCGTACCGGAAGTCTCATCGAACTTCCACCAACCGACGGGGCCCGGGGTGGCCGCACTTGCGACGGCCGAGCCCGTCAGCAACAACATCGAAACCAGACAAATCACTCTCTTGCACATACTGTTGCCCTCACTCAATAAAACCCTGGATTACTTCAAAGGGTTCCCAAACGCGACGGATCGCGTTGGGGGGCCCAACCCATACGCCGGGATCAACGATCGCCGGCGAGGTAACGGACTTCCGGACCAGACATGGCCCGGTTGTAGATGCGGAAGTCGTCCACCATGCCGTTGTAGAAGGCATCCGCCGGGAACTGGGATCGGCCGATCCAGTTCTGGGTGGTCACACCCAGGTTCCTCGGCAGGACCGCCACCGAACTGGTGGAAACCACCGTGCCATCCAAGTAGAGCGTGGCAGTCATCGCCGCCCCGTCGATCACGACGGCCGTGTGGTGCCAGCCGGTGGGCAGGATAGTGGGGGCGACGAACCGCTTCTCCGCGATGGCATCCGTCCGGATGGCAAAGGTCATCGCCCCGGTGGTTCCTTGGGCCGGCGTCAGGAACATGTAGTTCGTCTGGCCGGAGCCGAAGTCCCAGATCCGCTGCCAGCCGCCGCCGGTGCCGGAGAAGTTGACCCAGGTGGCTACGGTGATATTGCTCAAGGAGCTCAGGAGCGAGCCAATGGGCAGCGTCACGTAATCATCCAGCCCGTCGAACGTCAGGGCCTTGCCGTAGCCGTTGGGTCCCGTGCCATAGGCCGGGTTGCCCGAGGCGGTGCCGTTGTTGCCTTTGCCCGAGGTGTCCTGGGTGTTGCCTTCCATCGCATAGAGCAGGACCAGGCCATTGGTGCCCGGATCGACCGCGGCCACGGGCTGCGGGGCACTGGCGTAGAGCAGGATGTCATCGACGAAGATCATTCCGCTACTGCTGGTCTTGCCGTCGCCGACCCCGAGGGTCAGCGTCTTGACGCTCTTGAGGCTGATGCCCAGAGAAACCAGGTTGATGTTCCACTGTTTCCACAGCGGGAAAGCCGTGCCCGCGGCGCCGTTGTTGAAGAGGACCTTGGTGCCGTTGATCTTGGCATAGAGCGGGGCCGGCGTGTTGTTCGCATCGCCCCGGAACCAGATCACCAGGGTGGTGATGCCGTACTGGGTCCAATCCTGCGGGGGATCGAAGGTGCGTTCGGCCTCGGAGGTGAGGGCCCCGCCGGCGTTGCTGTAGGTCAGTGGCATGGACTGCTTACCGCCGTGGACGAGCACTTGCTCGGCGAACGGCGCCTGGGCATAGCCGACCGTCGCGCCGTTCGTGGTGGTTCCCCAGCCATCGACCCAGGTCGTGAAGATCTCGCCGCCGGCCTTGTCGGTATAGCTCTCGAAGTCATCGACGGTGATCGAACTGGCTGTGGTGAAGCTCCAGACGTCGCCATCCCAGGAACTGGGGGTCATGGCGTTGTTGACTTCCGTTACCTTCCAGTAGTAGTTCTGGCCCAAAGCGATCGGGGCTGCGTACTGGGTGTCGGACACGGTGCCCACCGGGGCCGTGCCATCGGTCACCTTCTGCTGATCGGTGCTCACGTAGACCTCGTGCGAGACCGCCTCGCGTCCCGCACGCCACCCCAAGGGTAGTTGTGGGTCCACGCCGGTGGCGCCGGAGGCCGGATTGGGCTCTCGGGCGAAGACCGGAACCGCGAGGAAGCGGACTTCGCTGAGGCCGTACTGAGGCAGTAGGCCGCCCCAGTTGCTCTTGATCGTCAGCTTGACGGCTTTCACAGCCGCGCCGCCGAAACTGACGGTCGTGTCCGCTGTATAGGACGCCAAGCCGGGGGCCTCGGCGAATTCGAAGTCGCCCATGGTGGTCCAGGTTGTGCCGTCGGTCGAGTATTCGACCGTCACGTCGCGGGTTCCCAGGCCGAGGATCGACTCCATCGCCTGGTTGGAGTTCCAGACGAGCATCTTGTCGAGCTTATAGGCCTTGTCGAACGCGTACTGAATCCAGGCGGGCTGGGTACCTTTGCCGCTGAGCCACATGTCGGTGGCGGAAGTCGAGTGCTCGCCGGCGGCGTTCAAGCCAGAACCGTCCACGGTCTTCTCCGGCCCCATGTTGTTGACGGCGCTGGAAGCGGTCGCTGTGACGTTTTGGATCGGATAGGAATAGGGTTCGACGGTGAAACTCCACACGTCTCCCTTGACGATGGCTGCGGACGTGGCATTGACCTCATCGATCCGCCAGTAGTAGGTCTTGCCCAGCTCCAGCACCACGGGTGGCGTATAGCTGTTGGCATCCTGGCCCTGGCTGACGAGCACGTTGCGCGGATTGGTTCTGTCGGCGTTGGTGACATCCGCCAGCGCGGTGCCGAGATAGACATCGTGTGCCTTGACGGCCTCGCCGGGGCCCCAGATGAGCGTCACGTCCCGGGGAATGTCCGTTGCTCCGTCGGCGGGTCGCGGCTCGCCGGCCGTGCCATACCCGACGCCCTTCATAACCTTTTGGATTTCGTCCTGGGCGAGCGGGCGATCGAAAATCCGGAAATCGTCCAGCAGGCCGTGGTAGTACCCGTCCGCTGCATACTGCGAGCGGCCGAGCCAGTTCTGGGTCGTGTTGCCGAGGTTGGCCGGCAGCACCGCTGCCGTGCCGGTGGCGATGGAGACGCCATCGAGGAAGAGCTGCATGTTCCGGGTGTCGCCGTTGATCACAACCGCGACATGGTGCCAGCCGGCGGCCAGAATGGCGGGTGCGGTCAACTGGGACTCCGCGCCGTTGCCGCTATTAGTAATGGCGAACCGCATGGTTCCGGCCGTCCCCTGCGCCGGGGTCAGAAACATGTTCACGGTCTCGCCCGAACCGATGTCCCAAATACGTGTCCATGACCCTCCCGACTGGAAATTGGCCCAGATGGTCAGGCTGGTGCTCTTGAGCGTGCTGATCAGCGGACCGATCGGCAGGTTCACATAATCATTGGTGCCGTCGAACTCCAGCGCACCGTCGATCTGCCCGGCAGCCCAGGTCGGCCCGTTGACGAGCGTGCCGTTATTCTTGTTCGGAGACGCGTCCGCTGCCGTCGTGCCGGTCTTTTCATCAAGCTTCCACCAGCCGATGGGTGTTACGGTGGCTTTGACGGCCCAAACCGGGCCCAACACCAGAAACGCCGAAATCAGACATACCCACTTCTTACCCATAACGTTTCTCCTTGTGCACAGTACCGGCATATCTTTGTCAATGGCCGGTGCCATACACCGGCCCCACACGCTCTGCTATCAGGGGCAAGGGAGGTTCTCCGGTCTCTTGGGGTGCCGCGCAAGCAAAAACTCAGCGCGCAAGGCGAACGACGCCCACCCTACCGCTGCCGCGTAAGCTAAGACCCATCCTGCCGTAACCCTCCTGCGTTTGTCGCGGAGCTCGTACCTGTCTCCCACGACCACCATCCTACCCTATTACCATTACCGGAGTTTTGCAAAATGGAGATTAGGCCTATATTCTTCAAGGAAATCTCTTTCTTCGATTTCCTTGAAGAATCGGCACAAGTTCTTCTCCGGCAAGTCGTTACAGCCTGGGAAGGAAAAACCGAGAAAAGAGGTTTTTCCTTCCCAAAGTAGGCCTAATCTCCATTTTGCAAAACTCCACTTGTTACCAGAAGAATGCTCGACCCAGGGTGTAACGGGCCACCGCGGTGCCGTTGCCGTCCACGTCCGGCTCGAATTTGCGCCATTCGACGTGGGCATCCATGAAACCGATGTTGCTGCCCGCGGGCTCGTAGTCGTTCTTCAAATGGCTGCTCGAGTCGTAGACGCCGTACTGAGTGTAGATCCCGCCCGGCACGTCGTGGAAATTGAACCCGTACTTGGTGCCGGCCATGGCGTTGCCCATGATCGAATCGACCACCGCCTCCCTGGTGGCCGGATGCGGCTCCAGGGTCGATTTCAGCCAGACTCTCTTCTCGGTGTCCGTCTGGTAGCGGACGATGTCCGGCCGCTTGTTCGGGGGCGTCAACTCCAGCAAATAGCAGTACCCAGCCACGATGAAGCCCGTCTCGGTGGTGAATCTGTTGCCGTTCCAGGTCTGGTTGTTGAACTTCCAGAAGTAATCGTTGTACTTCTGGTGGTTAGCGTTGGACGGGCAGTAGAACATCGGCCGTGTCAGGCCGGTCCGGAGCATGAAGTGTACCGTATTGATGGCGACGTCCTGCAGCCAGCCGCCGGCGGTGTTCGGCAGCGGCAGCTTGGTCTGATTCTCGTCTCCGTACATGGTCAGGGCATACACGTGCTGACGCAGTCGCGTCGCACAGGACTTTTGCCTCGCTTGTTCTCGGACCCGCGACAAGGCCGGCATGAGAATCGACATCAGGATTGCGATGATGGCAATCACGACCAGCAACTCGATGAGAGTGAAGCCGCGTGTCTTTTTCACTTTCATTATCGTCACTCCAAAAACAAGACCACAAGGGGCATTATCGGCGGGCGGCTATCCGCAAACAATACATAATTGCGTTTTTCTTTCGCCAATTTGCGAACGCGCCGGGGCCTTCGCACGGGGACGTGCGCGCCGGCGGAGGATGGGTGCGGCCCTGCTCTGGGGCAGTTTTCGCGTTTTGGCTGAAAGAAAACGCAAAATGACCTTTGACTTCTCGCGGAAAACGGGTAAAGGATTGGAAAGATGGAAAGTTGGAGTACTGGGAATGGTGGTCTCTTGTCAGGAGAAGAGCATGGGTAAAGTGACATTTGGCGTGATCGTCGGCAACCGAGGGTTCTTCCCGGACATCCTGGCGAAGGAGGGCCGTAAGGACATCCTGGAAGTGCTCAAGACGAATGGGTACGGGGCCGTGGCCCTGCCGATGACCGAGACGAAATACGGGGCCGTCGAGACCTTCGAGGACGCCGACAAATGCGCGGAGCTCTTCATCTCCAAGGCCAAGGAGATCGCCGGCATCATCGTGACGCTGCCGAACTTCGGGGAAGAGCGTGGGATTATCGAGGCGATCAAACGCAGCGGTTTGGATGTCCCGATCCTGGTCCAGGCGGAGCAAGACGTCGCCGGCCAGATGAAGATCGATCGGCGGCGCGACTCCTTCTGCGGCAAGATCAGCATCTGCAACAACCTGCGCCAGGCGGGGATGGCCTTCTCCCTGACCCGCTCGCACACGGTGAGCGTCACCTCGCCCGAGTTCAAAGAGGATCTCGACCGCTTCGCCGCCGTCTGCCGGATTGTGCGGGGCCTCAAGAACGTGCGCCTGGGGGCCATCGGCGCGCGGCCGGCGGCGTTCCAAACCGTCCGCTACAGCGAGAAGATCCTGGAGTACGCCGGCATCGGGGTTGAGCCCGTGGACCTGTACGAGATTCTGGGCAAGGTGGGCCGATTGGCGGACAACGATCGAAAGGTCAAAGCCAAACTGGCCGCCATTACGAGCTACACCGACACCCAGTCGATTCCGGCCGACGGGCTGCTCAAGATGGCCAAGTTCGGCACCGTGATCGATCAGTGGGTCAAAGAAAAGCAGCTTTCCGGCACCGCCATCCAGTGCTGGACGGCCCTGGAGGAATTCTTTGGCATTGTGCCGTGCACGGTGATGAGCATGATGAGCCAGTCCCTTTTGCCGAGCGCCTGCGAGGTCGATGTGACGGGCCTGCTCGCCATGTACATTCTGCAATTGGCCAGCGGTACGCCCAGTGCACTGCTGGACTGGAACAACAACTATGCCGAGGACCCGGACAAGTGCGTCCTGTTCCATTGCAGCAACCTGCCCAAGAGCTTCTTCACGTCCGACAAGATGGACTATCAGGAGATCATCGCGGGCTCGGTGGGCAAAGAGAACACCTACGGCACGATTGTCGGGCGGATCAAGGCGAGCCCGGCGACGTTCTGCCGGACGATGACGGATGACGTCGATGGTGTCCTGCGGGCCTACGTGGGCGAGGGCCAGTTCACCGACGACAAGCTCGAGACCTTCGGCGGCTACGGCGTGATGCAGATTGACGACCTTCAGACGCTGCTCAGCTACATCTGCCGGATGGGATTCGAGCATCACGTGGCGGTGAACCTGTCGCAGACCGGTGACGCCATCGCCGAGGCCCTGAGCAACTACCTGGCCTGGGACGTGTACCACCATTGTTGATTGCGAATTGATGATTGCGGATTGTGGATTGGGAATCGCCCGTCGCCGAGAATCCAATCTACAAAAAGGGAAGGGCCTGCGCGCAGATTGAGACAGGCGTGATGACAGATAAGATCACAGCGAAAAAATCTGAGCGAGCCGGCGCAGCCCAAACGCCTTCCGTGCTGCTGTTCGTGGAGACCTCGCGCGAGTTCGGGCGGGGCCTGCTCCACGGGATCGCGCGGTATTCGCGGCTGCACGGCCCCTGGCGGGTCTACCGTTGGCCCGGCGCGCTGGATTCGCCGTTGCCCGAGTGGAAATCCCTGAAGATCGACGGCGCGATCGTCCGCGACGTCAAGGTGGTGGAAGGCCTGGTGCACTCGGGCATTCCCGTGATTTTCGCCCAGCACAACCAGGAGAGCTACGCACCCTTTCCTTCCATTATTACCGACAGTGTCTCGATCGGGGGAATGGCGGCCGAGCATTTTCTCGATCGCGGCCTTCGGAACTTCGCCTATTGCGGACTCGACGAGTTTGCCTGGTCGCGCGGGCGGGGGCAGGCGTTCCGGCAGCGGCTCCAGCAGGCCGGTTTTGCCGCCGATCTGTATCGGCAGCCGGTCTTGAAGAAGGGCCGGGCGATCCGCGGCGAGCAGAACCACATTGCCCAATGGCTCAAGGCACTGCCCAAGCCCGTGGCGGTGATGTGCTGCAATGACGATCGGGCTCTGCTGGTGATCGAGGCGTGCAAGCTGATCGGTTGCGGCGTGCCCGACGACGTGGCGGTCCTCGGCGTCGATGATGATGTCCTTGTCTGCGACCTGGCCGATCCGCCCATCTCCAGCATCGCGCTGAACACGGATGGGGCAGGATACGAGGCGGCCCGGCTGCTGGATCAATTGATAAAAGGCGACAAGATGGCCGGACAGGTGATCCCGGTCCAGCCCACGCACATCGTGACGCGAATGTCCACGGACATGCTGGCCGTCACGGACCCGGACGTGGCCGCCGCCCTGGGATTCATCCGCCGCAATGCGAATCGGCTGATCCAGGTGGACGACGTTGTGGAGGCGACGACGACCTCACGACGCGTGCTGGAGAAGCGGTTCAAGGCGATTCTGCACCGGTCCGTACACCAGGAGATCCGGCGGATTCGCGTCAACAACATTATTCGATTGCTCGTCGGCACGGACCTGAGCGTTACGGACATCGCCACCCATTGCGGCTTCGACGGCGTGGAGCACATCGCCCGGCATTTTCGCAAGGAGACGGGTGTGAGCCTGCGGGAGTATCGCAAACGCCACGCGCCGCGGTGACGCCGGTTTGTTTCATGCGGACAATGGTTGATTCTCGCGTGGTACGTCATCCTGAACGCAGCGCAGCGGAGTGAAGGATCTGGGCCGCGCATTAGGGAAACCTCTCATTCGCAGCCCAGATCCTTCGCCTTCGGCTCAGGATGACAGTGGGACGGTCCGAACGCCTTTTTGGGTATGCGTTGTTTGGGGCAGTAGGTTCGAGTCGATTGAAACGGTGCTCAGGAGGTGGAACATGAGATTAGCGGGTAGGGTGCGTGGAGGTCTTGTGGCTGTGGCAGGTTTTGCCACATTGATCCCTTCGGCCTGGGCCGATGAGCTGGCGGATGGTCCGTCAAAGGTCAAGGTCGAGTCGGTCATTCCGTTGCAGGCGAGGGCCTTTCGGCTGGCGGATGTGCGGCTGCTGGAGGGACCCTTCCGGCACGCGATGGAGCTGGATCGTAAGTACCTACTCTCACTCGACGTGGATCGGCTGCTGCACAACTTCCAGATCAACGCGGGCCTGCCCTCCTCGGCCCAGCCGCTCGGGGGCTGGGAGGAGCCGAAGGGCGAGCTGCGCGGCCACTTCGTCGGCCACTACCTCACCGCATGTGCCTTGATGTACGCGAGCACGGGCGATGAGCGGATCAAGGAAAAGGGCAACGCCGTCGTGGCCGGTCTGGCCCAGTGCCAGGCGAAGATCGGCACCGGCTACCTCAGCGCCTACCCGGAGGAGTTCTTCGACCGGGTCGAGACGCTGCGGCGCGTCTGGGCACCGTACTATACTCTGCACAAGATCTACGCCGGGCTGCTCGATATGTACGTCTACTGCGACAATCAGCAGGCCCTCGACGTGTGCAAGAAGTTCGCCGACTGGGTCATCGCCCGCAACGCCAAGCTCAGCGACGAGCAGATGCAAAGAATGCTCGGCACCGAGCACGGCGGCATGAACGAAGTGCTCGCCAACCTCTACGGCCTGACCGGCGAGAAGAAGTACCTGACGATCGCGCAGCGCTTTAATCACATGGCGGTCCTCGGGCCGGCGTCCCAGCGCCAGGACAAGCTCACCGGCCTGCACGCCAACACGCAAATCCCCAAGTTCGTCGGCACGGCCCGCCAGTATGAGCTGACCGGACAAGACTGGCTCCAGACCGCGTCTGTCTTCTTCTGGAACACGGTCGTCAAAGAGCGTTCCTATGTCATCGGCGGCCACAGCGACGGCGAGGTCTTCTCTCCCAAGGAGAAGCTCTCCGAAGCCTTCGGTCCGAGCACGACCGAGACCTGCAACACCTACAATATGCTCAAGCTGACGCGGCACCTGTTCTGCTGGGACCCGAAGGCCGAGTACGCCGACTACTATGAGCGGGCCCTCTACAATCACATTCTCGCCTCGCAGAATCCGGAAACAGGCATGATGTGCTACTACGTGCCCCTGCGGTCCGGCTCGCACAAGGAATACAACACGCCGCTGGATTCGTTCTGGTGCTGCACCGGCACCGGCGTCGAGAACCACGCCAAGTACGGCGACAGCATCTATTTCCACAACGACAGCACGCTTTGGGTGAACCTGTTCATCGCCTCCGAACTGAACTGGAAGGCCAAGGGCCTCAAAGTCCGGCAGGAGACCAAGTACCCCGATGAGGCCGCGAGCCGGTTGGTGCTGACGGCCGACAAGCCGGTCGAGTTGGTCGTGAAGATTCGCTGGCCCTGGTGGGCGGTTTCGGGCTTCGAGATCCGGGTCAATGGGGACAAGGCGCCCGATTCATCGGCACCGGGCAGCTTCGTGGCGATCTCACACATGTGGAAGAGCGGCGACAGGATCGAAATCGCGATGCCCTTCACCGTACGCACCGAAGGGTTCAAGGACAATCCCCGCCGGTTCGCCTTCATGGATGGTCCACTGGTGTTGTCCGCCGGAGTGGACACGGCGAAACCGCTGCCCGCTGTGCTAAGGGATGGGGGCCAGGCTCTCGATAGCCTTAAGCCGGTGACGGGCAAACCCTCCACATTCGCCGGCTCATCCGCCATCTTCCGATTTGTCGGGCAGGATTCGAATCAGCAAATAACGTTCGAGCCCTTCTACAAGATGCACGGTGCGCGTGGCTATATCGTCTATTGGGACCTCCTGACGCCTGCCCAGTGGCAGACGAGACAGGACGAGTACAAGGCCGAGTTGACCAGAGAAAAAGAGTTCAACGCCCGCGCCGTGGACCGCGTGAACATGACCGCCGGGCAAGGGGAGCCGCCTCACGGCTTGAAGGGGGAGAAGATGGAGTCCGGCGAGTTCAGCAATCGCCCGTGGCGGCACGCCACGGATGGGGGCTGGTTCTCGTACACGCTCAAAGTCCTGCCGGAGCAGCCGCAGGAATTGCTCGTGACCTATTGGGGCAGCGACGCCGGCGGACGCGAGTTCGACCTCCTGATCGATGGTCAGAAGCTGGCCACGGAGAAGCTCGAGAACAACAAGCCGGGGCAGTTCTACGACCAGGTGTATCCGCTGCCGAAAGAACTCACCGCAAACAAGACCAGCGTCACCGTGAAATTCCAGGCGCATCCGGGCCGGATGGCCGGCGGCGTTTACGGCTGTGCCATTGTGAAGGCGAAAAACTAATGCGAATTCGGAGGACTCGTGCGCGGCACGGACTCTGTCATCCTGAGGCGAAGCCGAAGGATCTGGCCACCGAATTGGAGGTTTCTCCCGTTTGCAGCCCCGATCCTTCACTGCGCTGCGCTCCGTTCAGGATGACAAACGGGACGCACGAATTAGTCCGAATTAGTACAAGACCGTGTGCATCCAGAAGAATCGAGGATTTGGAGAAAGACTATGAATACCGTTCGATCCCTTCCCGTCGTGGCTGTGGCCCTTGTGATGATTGGTGCGTGCGCGCTTCACGCTGCGCCGGCGTCGCTGACTGTCGAGGTCGATAAGCCCGGCGTGACCATCAGCCCGACGCTCTGGGGCATCTTCTTCGAGGACATCAACCTCTCCGCCGACGGCGGGATCTACCCAGAATTCGTGCGGAACCGCTCCTTCGAGGATTCCGACCAGCCGGACCACTGGACCCTCAGCAAAGCCGACGGCGACAAGAGCGAAATGGCCATCGACTCCAGCCGGCCCATCGACCCGATGAATCGCCAGAGCCTACGCGTGAAAGTGGATGGCCCGGTGACGCTCATCAACAAGGGCTATTGGGGTATGAACGTGGTCAAGGGCGCGAGCTACCAGGTGCGGCTGGCCGCCCGGGCCGCCGATGGCTTCAAAGGCCCGATCGGCGTGTCCCTGCAGAAAGCGGACGGCAGCGGCCTGGCCAAGGGCGAGATCACCAGCTTGACGGACCAATGGAAAGGATTCTCGCTCGAACTGACGGCCACTGATACCGATCCCAAGGCCCAACTGAGCCTGGCTGTCTCCGGCAAGGGCACGCTCTGGCTTGACATGGTTTGCGTCGCGCCGGCCAAGACCTGGAAGAATCACGGGTTGCGGCCTGACCTGTGCGAGATGCTCGCCGGCCTCAAGCCCGCCTTCGTCCGCTTCCCCGGCGGTTGCTGGGTCGAAGGCGACGACATGGCCCACATGTATCATTGGAAGAACACGATCGGCGAGTTCTGGCATCGCAAACCGCTGTGGAACATCTGGCAGTACTGGGCCACGCACGGCCTGGGCTATCACGAATACCTCCAGATGTGCGAGGACCTGGACGCCGAGCCGCTTTTCGTCATCAATGTCGGCATGTCGCACAAGGAGCACATCCCGATGGACCAGATGGGCCAATGGGTCCAGGACGCCCTCGACGCCATCGAATACGCCAACGGCCCGGCCGACTCGGTCTGGGGCGGCCTGCGGGCCAAGAACGGGCACCCCGAGCCGTTCCACCTCAAATACATTGAGATCGGCAACGAGAACGGCGGGCCGCCGTACCAGGAGCGGTACGTCCTGTTCCACGACGCCATCCGGGCTCGCTATCCGAAGATGGTCCTGATCTCCGACCAGCCGACCACGCGACGACCGTCGGACATCGTGGATGAGCACTATTACAGCAACCCCGAGTTCTTCATGCAGCAGGCCGGGCGCTATGACACGTACGACCGCAAAGGCCCGAAGATCTACGTGGGGGAGTACGCCGTCACGCAGGGTTGCGGCCAGGGCAACCTGCGTGGCGCGATCGGCGAGGCGGCCTTCATGACCGGCATGGAACGCAACTCGGACGTGGTCGTGATGGCCTCGTACGCGCCACTGTTCGCCAACGTCAACTACAAGCGGTGGAACCCGGACCTGATCTGCTTCGACAGCTCACGCGTCTATGGCCTGCCTTCGTACTACGTGCAAAAGATGTTCGCCGAAAACCGCGGCGCCGTCGTGCTGCCCGTCGCGGTGAGCTCCCCGCTGGTGGAGCAGGGCTCGACCGACGAACGCCGCAACGGCGGCGCCGTTGGCGTCGGCACGTGGCTCACACAGGCCGAGTTCAAGGACATCAAAGTGACCAAGGGCGACAAGACGCTCTTCTCCTGCGACTTCGCCGACGGCACCAAGGGTTGGCGGCTGCTACGCGGAAACTGGACCGTGCAGGACGGCGCATTGCGCCAGAACAGCAATGCCGACAACGTCCGGGCCATCGCGGGCGACCGGTCCTGGACCGACTATACGTACACCCTGAAGGCCCGCAAGCTCGGCGGCGCCGAGGGCTTCCTGATCCTCTTCAACGTCCGCGACGAGAATCGCAAGAGCTGGTGGAATCTCGGCGGCTGGGGCAACCAGCGGCACGCGATCGAGATGGGCGGCCTCGTCGGCAACGACGCCCCCGGCTCCATCGAGACCGGCCGCTGGTACGATATCCGGATCGAGGTCTCGGGCAAGACCATCAAGTGTTACCTCGACGACAAGCTCATCCACGATGTCACCCCGCCAGTGCTCAAGTCGTTGTACGCCTCCGCGAGCCGTGCCAAGGACACGGGTGAGGTCATCCTGAAGGTCGTCAACACCTCGAAGGCGGAGCTATCCACCGACATCAAGCTGAGCGGCGTCAAGTCCGTGCAACGTCCGGCGAAAGCCACTGTGCTGACTTCCGAAAACGGGACGGATGAGAACTCGCTGACGGAGCCAACCAAGGTTGCCCCGGTAACAAAGACAATCGGTGTGAAGGCCCCCAGCTTCCAGCACGCCTTCCCCGGCAACTCCGTGACGATCCTTCGGTTGAGGACTGAGTGAGGATGTCAGCCACCCGAGGCCCGTCGGGGCCGCAAAGGGCATGAACGGGATACTGATCCAGCAGCGGCGTGCCGGACACTCCTACAGTTCTTTTCGTCTGTGCAGGAACCAGGAGGCAACGCTCATGCCGAGGCCGCCCAGTAGCACGGCGCCTGGAAGGGGGACGACGTCAGGTTCGTACTGCCACAGGACAGGAAACGCGTATCCCCCAGCATTGACGGCATCCCCGACGATGTTGCCGTACGAATCGATAGCATACGCGTGTGATCCTACATACGGCCAACCAAGAGCTTCCGGAATCTCGGTCAGGTAGCTGTGCAGGTCAATGCAGCTATCCGCCGTATCGGACCATACCAACGCATGGTCATGACCTCCCGTAGCCAGTGCGCTGCCGTAGCCGACCTGCGTGCCGGGCGCACCCCTCCCACGACAGAGAGCATCGTAAGCATAGGACTCCGCGAATCCAGCGGGGTTCAGATCGACATAGTCTCTGGACCAGAAATAATCCTTCCAGAGGAATGCGTGATAGGCTTCCGCCCCGACATAGCCGACTATATCTACAGTTGCATCCGCCGTTCCCATACGATAATCACTAATCCCTAAAGCGCATGATGCACCGAAACCAGGGGGGTTCATGTCTTCCGCAAAACCTGGACCAGCGAACCACAAGGCATGCTCCGTGCCATAAAAAGGGTCAGTCCCGCTACCGACGATCATTCCAAAATCGAGAACATCATAGGCCCGCGATGTAACGGGATGCCACGGGTTGGGGTCTCCGCCCGGCAAGAGCGCATACGTGGGGTGTAAGTCAATACGCTCAGTGACAGATCCATCCGGCGATATCTTCCAGCGCAAGGCGTGTG
Source organism: Phycisphaerae bacterium (assembly GCA_026386805.1). Taxonomy (GTDB): domain Bacteria; phylum Planctomycetota; class Phycisphaerae; order Sedimentisphaerales; family Anaerobacaceae; genus PLanc-01. Next base: position 16,593 of record JAPLMX010000186.1, read on the forward strand.
TCACATTCCCCGTTGCCGATCCGTAGCCATAGCCGGCAGCCTCATAATAATCATAGTAACCAGTGGTGTAGCCGATACCTTGGGCCGTTGAGTGGGAGAACCCTGCAGGGTTCATGTCAGTGTATTGCCCTGATGGGCCCCACCATAGGGCAGCATGGTTGTCAGCCTCGCCTATGATGTTCGCGCCGGCACTGCCATATGCCGTTCCTCCAGTTCCTGCCGGCTTGCTGTATAGGACGGTAGGATCGGTGGGATAATCGAAAGGATATTCCCAGTGGAGAGGTTTCTCATTGCCTGTCCCGACGACCCCGCTGTCGGAGATGCCATAGGCACTGCCTGCCCACACGGTGCTCGGCCCTTCCCACGGGGTCAAAAGGACGGCTTGATAATCCGCCGCAGCCGGCAATGTGAACAGAACACACGTGAGGGCGGACAGTTTCAGCTTCTTTGTCATTATCATTCCTCCGAAACGCGATGTTTTGACGCCGCGCTGAAAGCGCCGCTTTTGTCCGGCGTTCCGTCTCTCTCCTCCACGATCTTGCGTCGGCGCAGGCACCAGCCCGCGAAGCTCAGGCCGAGGCCGCCCAGCACCAGGGCGCCCGGAACGGGGACTACGGACGCCGCCGTATTGGCACTGCCCCAGGAGTCAACATAGAAGCACAGGGCAACCTCATCGCCTGCATTAAAGGTACCACTTATGGAAAGTGTCCCTGCATAGTCCCAGAACGTAGCCGTTCACGAATTTCAGTCAACGCAACAGTGAGGGAGCGGCTTCTTGTCGAAAATGGGCGTTGAGGGCGTGGCAGAAGAATTCGAAGACGCGGCGACTCTGTTGGCGGCAGGTGGCGATCACCGTCCAGACGC
>JAPLMX010000239.1 GCA_026386805.1 Phycisphaerae bacterium
ACCTCCTGCGAACGCCTTTGCGAGGTACGGCGGGGAAGGTGCTCCAATCTGTGGGGGTAGCCATCCCTCCCTCTGTGCAACCCGCCTGACCTGTGGTGCCAAAGATTTTGGCAGGCCCTCAATCCCCGTTCAAAACCCCGCTTTTTTCTGCCAAACTGTAGAAGATGGGGTTAACAGCAAAGCAGTTGAAGAAGACAAAGAGCGAGGCAACGATGCCGTACACGAACCCGGGCGGCGATGCGTCGAGCCCCGGCGCCCAGACGTATATCACAATCGCGATCCATGGGATGATCCCCGCAAAGCTGCCGAACCAGAACGGCAGCCAGCTCGCCTTGCCAGGTCTTTCGTACTTCTCCATGAGCAAGCCGAAGAGGATCATGCACCCGTTGATGCCGGCGATGGCCACCAGGGCCGCGACGTCGCTGATGCCGGTAAGCTGCGAGATCAACACGATCATGATCGAGGAGCTGAAGAAGTACTCGATCCAGCGTCCGTAGTTCCGGTCCTGGACCAGGTTGCGCTTGTACCACGAGAAGACGGGCGGCGACGCGATGATCAGCAGAGCGCCCGCCGAGATCCCCAAGAACGCCACCACCCCCCACCCAGTGCCGATATCAAACAAGCGGTGCAGCCCAGGCGCGGTGCCGGGCGGACCGTTCATGAACGTGGCCGTGACCGGGAGAGAGAAGCTGTTGGTGAGCACCGCGATCATGATTGCCTGTGCTGCGAGAATCAGCCCGACGCCTATGTTCCAGATGCGTAGCCGATCGAGTCGCCGTTCGGTGGATTGGTCAACGGCCATGCTGTGCCTCCTTTGTTTGAGAATGGGTTGACGGCTGTGCCCTTTCGTCCGCCGATTATAGCAGAAGACCTAGCCAAGCAATACAAGCGCTTTTGGGTATTGGGGAATCAGAGTTCCTGAATTGTGAACTGCGCTCAATGGACGGTGACCTGGACGGATTTCGGCCACAACCTTGGTCTCTAAGATGGGGGTTTCTTTGCCCATTGGTCTGGTCAGCGTTCTTCTAGAGTATAATCTCTGCTAGAGCAATCTAGTCGCCACTGCAGTGGAAACGGACTAGGTCATCAAACCAAGGGGGGCCAATGAAGGTCAGCGTAGTGACCGACAGCACCTCAGATCTGCCTCCGGAAGTGGCCAGAGAACTGGGCATCACGGTGGTCCCGGCGCATATCCAGTTTGGTGAGCAGGTCTTCCTGGATGGTGTTGAACTCACTACCGATGAGTTCTACCGCAGACTGCAGTCCAGTCCGACGCTTCCCAAGACTTCGCCTGCCTCTATCTCCACCTTCAACTCCGTCTACCGCCGCATCGCGGAGGAAGCTGACGGCATCATATCCATCCATGTTGTGGCCAAGTTGAGCGTCACCTACGACATCGCCCGCCAGGCCAGCGCCGATTTGAAGTGCCCCATCTCAGTCGTGGATTCACAGACTGCGTCCATGGCCTGCGGACTCCTGGCCATCATCGCCGCCAAAGCCGCTCGCGCCGGCGATTCATT
>JAPLMX010000076.1 GCA_026386805.1 Phycisphaerae bacterium
AGACTCCACGTTAGCACCTCCAAGAGGAAAAGACCGCGAGAAGCGGGAGGACCAGGGTAGTTGAATGTTCGATTAGTCACGCGATGGCCCCTTTTAGGGGCCTTCCTCATACCACCGGCTCTGCCGGTGGTTCTGATTGAATTCTCAACCATAATTCTTCTTCCCTATCATTTATTGTCACAAGATGCCCTCCCGAACGAATCGCTTGTTCTTCAGCTTGTGTCCAACTCAATCCTTCCGTCAATTTATAGTAATGGTTATTCTTAGGATTTCGTATCAATCCTTCTTCCTGCGTCATTGACAGGTCGGCACGAGCTGGACCGAGAGAGATGTGAAAGAACAGCAATGAGAGTATCCATACGGCACACAGGTTAACCTCTTTTGGTCTGCGCATAACTCATACCTCCTTCTTCAGAAGCTATAGGACCCCAGGAAATCTGCGGGCACTATACTGATTTTGCCTCTTGCACGAGCGGTCATTTTGGGGACTACCCTCATTTGCCCGCCCTTGCCTGCCTGCAGGGACACCTCCCACGCCCACAGAGGCCACTTTCGCCCGATTACCTTGGCTGACCATCGCCAACATCGAATTCCCCTTCACCTGCACCCCACATCATATCCAACCTTTTCCTGTATGTCAACGCGGCCGGAGAAGAATTTTGGGCAAATAGCCGCCCCTTGACCGGATGAACGTGCTCGGTTAACACTACCGGGCATGGCGATCAACCAGGACCAGTTCAGAGCGATCATTTCGGGCCGGCGCAGGGACGCAAGGGCCAGCGTCGCGAGGTCCCTGCTGGGTGCGGCCTCGCTCGGCTACCGCTTGGCCGTGTACATTCGCAATGCCTTGTACGATCATCGCCTCCTCAGGACCCATCGTGTGAATGCCGCTGTCCTGTCGGTGGGCAATCTGACGACCGGCGGCACCGGCAAAACGCCGCTGGTGGTGTGGCTATGCCAGGACCTGCGGGAAAAGCAGGTTCGCTGCGCGATCCTAACGCGGGGATACAAAATGCGGGAGGGCGAATTGTCCGACGAACCCGCCCTGCTGTCGGCGCTATGCCCGGGCACGGCGGTGGTCGTCAACCCGGACCGCGTGGCCGGCGCGGCGGAAGCGATCTGCCGATTCGAGGGCGCTTCCCTCTCGAATCGCGGGCAGGATGCCCGCGACACGCAAGGGCGGGACGCCCTCGCCACGAGAGTCCTGGTCATGGACGACGGTTTTCAGCATCGCCGGCTGGCTCGGGACTTGGACATCGTTGCCATCGACGCGACGCGGCCGTTTGGCTATAGGAGATTACTGCCCGCCGGGCTGTTGCGAGAGCCTGTCACGGGTCTGCGACGGGCCCACGCGGTGGTCCTGACCCGCTGTGATCAGGTATCCCAGAAGGTCCTGGAGGAGATTGAGGAGGAGATCCGCCGGGTCAATCCGGATCTGGTTCTCGCGCGATCCATCCATGTGCCGGTCGGGGTCAAGACCGGCGGTGGGACCGAGATCAGCCTCGATTGGCTGGGCGGCAAGCGACTTTTCGCATTCTGCGGCATCGGCAATCCCCAGTCTTTTTTTCACACGGTCGAGCGCCTGGGCGGCGTACTCGTCGGGTCGCGAGTCTACGACGACCACTATCGCTACGCGGCCGGCGACCTCGACGAAATCCGCAGAGAGGCCGCGGCGAAGGAAGCATCGCTCATTCTGACCACCCAGAAGGATTGGACGAAGATATCGCGACTGGCCGGCTCGCAGGACCATCCGCCCGTGGCGTATCTGGCCGTCGAATTGCGGATCAGCGCCGGGGCACAGGCCTTGACGGCCTTGATTGACCGCGTCCTGGGCAGTACAATGCCCACCGCTGGATGATTTATGTACGAACAACTGCTCAAGACAATTGGAAACCTGGGCACGCCGAGGATTCTCGTCGCCGGCGACTTCATGCTCGACGTCTACGTCTACGGCGACGCCACGAGGATCAGCCCCGAGGCCCCCGTTCCCATCCTGAGGGTGACGCAGACGGAGTCGCGGTGCGGCGGCGCCGGCTCGGTCGCGGCCGACCTGGCGACGCTCGGCGCCGTGCCCGTGTGCATCGGCGTGGTGGGCGAGGACGCCAACGGCGGCGTCCTGAAGGAGCGATTGACCGCCGTGGGGGCGGACGTGTCGGGCCTCTACGAGGTGACGGATCGCCCCACGACCACGAAACAACGCTTGATCGGCATGGCCCAGCACCGCCACAAGCAGCAGCTCATGCGGATCGACCAGGAGAGCACCGAGGCCCTGGCGGATTCCGCTTGCAGCAGGCTGCTGCAGGCCTACCGCAAGGCATTGGAGCAGGTGGACATCGTCTGCTTGCAGGATTACCGCAAGGGGGTGCTCAGCGACCACGTGTGCAAAGAGATGATTCGGCTGGGGGCCGAGGCGGGCCGGAGAGTCCTCGTCGATCCGGTGCTCAGCCGCGATTACGCCAAGTACGTAGGCGCCACCTTGCTGACGCCCAACCGACACGAGGCCTCCATGGCGGTTGGCTTCGACGTGCGAGATACGGCGGACACGGCCAAGGCCGCCCGGGCCTTTCTCGATACGCTCAAGCTTGATGCCGTGGTCGTCACGCTGGACAAGGAAGGTCTGTATCTTTGCACGGATACCATCAGCCAGTTGATCCCGGCCAAGGCGCGCAACGTCTATGACGTGACTGGCGCAGGCGACGCGGTGCTCGCGACGCTGGCGGTCAGCCTGGCGGCCGACAGCGACTACCTGACGGCGGCGCACTTAGCCAACATTGCCGGTGGCATCGAGGTCGAGAAATTCGGGACGGCCACCGTGAGCGTGTCCGAAATGGTCCACGAAATCGCCGGCCAGTTCGGGACGCGAACCACCAAGCTCCGCTCTCTCGACGCCCTGATGGAGGAGATCAACTGGCGGCGCAGCCGGGGACAGACCATCGTCTTCACGAACGGCTGCTTCGACGTGATCCATCGCGGGCACATCGACTACCTGCGGTTCTGCAAGGCACAGGGCGATGTGGTCGTCGTCGGTCTCAACAGCGACGGTTCCGTCCGGGCCCTCAAGGGGCCTCAGCGGCCGATCAACAATCAGTACGACCGCGCCGCCGTGCTTTCCGGCTTGGAAACGGTGGATTTCATCACGATCTTCGATGAGCCCAGCGTGTTGGGCCTCGTCAAGAAGATCAAACCCGACGTGATCGTCAAAGGCGGCGATTGGGGCAACAAGGAAGGCGTCGTCGGGTGGGATTTCGTCGAGTCCTACGGCGGCAAAGTGATGCTCGCGCCGCTGGTGCAAGGCAAGAGCTCGACCGCCACGATCGAGAAAATGAAAGCGGTGCAGACCGACGCAGGATGAGCACGATGGATCGCCAGATTGTCATGGAGACTATTGAGACGCACCGGAAGATGGTGGCGGCGTTCGAGACTTCCGCCGTCGATACCATCGTCGCGATTGCCGAGACGATCGTCCAGTCGCTCCGGGCCGGCGGGACGCTGTACCTGTGCGGCAACGGCGGCTCTGCGGCCGACGCACAGCACATCGCCGGTGAATTCGTGGGGCGTTTTCGAGCCCAGCGAAGGGCCCTGCCCGCCGTGGCACTCTCGACCGATACGTCCGTCCTGACCTGCATCGCCAACGATTACGACTTTGAACGGGTTTTCGCCCGGCAGGTCGAGGCCCTGGTTCGGCCGGGAGACCTCTTGTGGGCGTTCTCCACGAGTGGGACCTCGCCGAACGTGCTGAAGGCGGCCGAGGCGGCCCGACGCAAAGGCGCTCGCGTGATCGCCTTTACGGGCCGGGCGAACAGTAAGTTGGAGGCGTCGGCGGATCTGTGCTTCTGCGCAGAAGCGGCCCTGACGGCCAGAAGCCAGGAGATTCACCAGTTGGCGTATCATATTATTTGCGACCTCGTGGAGCGGAGCTTCCGCGAGTGAACAACAGGACGGGTGCTGGAGGCTATGTCGAACACGGCGGTATTTCTCGATCGAGATGGGACACTGATCCACGATCCGGGTTACCTCAACCACCCCGATCAGGTGCAGGTCATCGACGGGGTGGCGGAAGCCCTGAAGGAATTCCAGCTTCTGGGCTACAAGAGGGTGGTGGCCTCGAACCAGTCGGGCGTGGCGCGAGGAGTCGTCAGCATCGAGATGCTGGAGAGGATTCACGACCGGCTCCGCGAGCTGTTGGCCGTCAAAGGGGCGTCGGTGGACGCGATCTACTACTGCCCCCATCATCCGGACGGCACGATCCCGGAGTATCGCAAGGACAGCGACTGGCGAAAGCCCAAGCCGGGCATGCTCCTGGCAGCGGCCAAGGAGATGGACCTCGACTTGTCGCGGTCCTGGATGATCGGGGACAATGAACGCGACGTGGAGGCCGGCCGCAGCGCCGGGTGCAAGACCATCCTGATCGGCTCGACGGCCTCCGGAAATGTCACTGCGAGCGAAACGCGGCCATCGGCTGATCCGGAGAAGAGTAAGCCGGATTATGTGGCTGTCAACATAAAAGAGGCGGTGAACATCATCAAGAGACACCGCCGCACCCTTGCTGATAGGAGAACTACACCCGTGCCTGAAATGTCCCCAGTAAGCGATGAGCGGACCCTGGCCGCCAAGTCGGCCGAGATCCTTGCCATGCCGCGGGAACGCGGCCCCGAAGCCGTCCCTTGTGTCGCGGGCGTCCCGCCCTCGAACCGCGGGCAGGATGCCCGCGACACAGCCCCCGCCCCTGCCGCCCTCGTCCCGCCGGCGGCGGACCCCGCCAAGACCGAGCAGCTCCTGACGAGCATCCTGGAGCAGTTGCGGCGCATGCAGACGAGGGAGACGTTCGGCGAGTTCTCGCTGACGAGGCTCCTGGCGGGCATCGTGCAGGCCTTCGTTCCTTTGTGCCTACTGCTGGCCCTGTGGTTTCTGCTGGGATCGAAGCGGCAGGACAATAGCGTCTTCATGGCGCTCTCTTTTGCGGCGGTCCTGCAAGTGATGGCCCTGACGTTCTATATCATGCACGACCGTCGGTAGGCATTGTTGATTTGTGATTGTTGATTTTTGATCGTTGACGCCCAAACCAAAAATCATAAATCCATTTTGTGAACTCTAAGAATGATATCGAAGCTCGCAGACACTGAGACGTTGGCGGTTCGCTGCCCGAACTGGGTGGGTGATATCGTCATGGCGACGCCCGTGTTCGAGTGCCTGCGCCAGAGTCTGCCGCACGCCAAGATCGTCGGCGTGCTCAAGCACAGTGCCCAAGGCATCGTCAAGGACAGCCCGTGGTTTGATGCGTTCGTTGACGCCAACGACAAGACCTGGGCCGGTTTTCTGCAGATGCGCAGCCAGCTCCGGTCCCTGTCTCCGGACGCGGCGATCCTTCTGACGAATTCCCTGCGGTCCGCGCTGACCATGCGGCTCAGTGGCGTCCGGCGCATTTATGGCTACCGGCGGCAAGGGCGAGGAGTGCTCCTGACCGGCGGCCCCACCGCCTCCCCAAACGGCAAAGTCACGCCGATTCCCATGGGCGAGTATTATCTCGAAATCTGCCGGTGGCTGGGGTTGGACGTGCCGCAACACTTGCGGCTGAAGCTCTTCATCGGCGAGGACCTTCGCCGGCAGGGGGAGTCGCTTTTGGCCAAATACGGCGTCGTGGAAGGCGATTTTCTCATCGGCCTCAATCCGGGGGCCAGCTTCGGGTCGTCCAAGTGTTGGCCGGCGGAGCACTTCGCGGAAGCGGCCGAATTGTGCCAGGATCGTTTCGGGGCAAAAGTGATCCTCTTTTGCGGCCCGGGCGAAGAGAGTATCGCGCAGGCCATCCTCGGGCGGACCAAGGCGAGCATCATCGACACGCGGGCCGATCCGATCGATCTCGAGCTTCTCAAGCCGCTCGTGAAGCAGTGCAACTTGTTCATCACGAACGACACCGGTCCGCGGCATTACGCCGCAGCCTTCGATGTCCCCACGGTGGTCCTCATGGGGCCGACCGACCCGCGTTATACCGACATGTGCCTGGATCGAACGGTCGTCGTGCGAAAAGAGCTTGACTGTTCGCCCTGTCATAAGAGAGTATGTCCCAGGCAGCATGAGTGTATGAGAGAGATTCGTCCGGCCGAGGTGCTGATCGCGGCCGAGCAGCTTATAGATGCGTGCAGGTAGCATGGACCCTTCGATCTATCGCAAGAGATGGCAGAAGCTCCGAGACGGCAAGGCCGACCCGGACGAGCTGCAGCAACTGGCCCGGCAGGTCGCCTTCTCCTTTGTCGATAAGCACTTCCAGAGCGGCATCTACGTGGCGGACTACATCGACCTGCTCTGCGAGATGGCGACGTCCTATTCGAAGGCCGAACTCAACGGCATCGCCTCGGCGGCCCTGTTCGAGGTCATCGTGGAGAAGCTCTGCGACGACTTCGAGGACCTGCCGGTCGAGGTGTACAGCCGGGTCATGTGCCAGGTGATCTCGTACTGCCGGACCGTGCCGGCCGGTAAGAGCCTCGATGCACGGCTGACCGGCTTCGGCATCGCGTCGTTCGACCAGTTGCACAAGCGGGCGACCTCGATCCACAGCCGCCAGCACCGCCACGACAAGACTCGGCCGCCCCGCCGCATCATTCTCTTGTCTCGGGTGACCATCGGCGCCGATGTCGCCATTCTGAGCGTGATGATCCAGCGCCTGCGCCGTCTCTTTCCCGAGGCTGACCTCGTCGTCATCGGCCATCGCAAGCTGCACGGCCTGTTCGGAGGCAATCCGGACATCCGAATTCGGGAACTGAGTTACGCCCGTCGCGGCGGGCTGTTCGAGCGGTTCGCCGGCTGGCACGCCGCGCTCGATATCCTGCGCGAGGAGTTGGCCGATGTCGGCGAAGAGAACGTCCTGGTAATTGACCCGGATTCGCGGATCACCCAGTTGGGCGTGCTGCCGTTGATGCACACCGGCAACTACCTGTTCTTCAATACGCGGGACCACGTGCTCACGGCCAACGGACGGTGCCTGGCCCAAGGGACAAACGACTGGATGAGCGAGGTCTTTGGCGCGTCCGAGCACGCCTACCCCACGATTTGGACTCCGCCCGAGTTGCTGAAGGCGGGCAAGACGAAGATCGAGTCGCTGCGGGCCGCCGGGGCCCGGCATATCGTGGCCATGAATCTTGGGGTCGGGCAGAACCCGAGGAAACGCGTGGGGCTGGAATTCGAAAAGCGGCTCCTGCGGGCCTTTGTGGCGGTCCCGGGCACGGTGGTCGTTCTGGACAGAGGATTCGGGGCCGACGAGGAGCAGCGCTCCGCCCTATTGATGGCGGACGTTCGGGAGTGCGGCGTTCGGGGGGCCGAGACGTCTTTTGCGGCCGACGGCTGGCCCCCACTGTCGCACGGGGTCGTCGCCGTCGAATGCGGCATCGGCGAGATGGCCGCGATCATCAGCCACAGCGATGAGTACATCGGCTATGACTCGGCGTGCCAGCACATTGCAGCGGCGGCGCGCACGCCGACGTTGACCATCTTTGCCGGCACCAACAACAAGAATTTCATCCGGCGCTGGAGCGCCTGCGGCGACACGGATTGCCGGATCGTTCACGTCAACACGCTGACCGATCCCGCCCACGTCGATGTCAACGAGGTGATCTCGCGAATCATGCAGGAGCGGGCCTTGCGAACCCCCGCGCATCAACGATTGCCCGTCCAGGAGGTGCACGTCGGCCGGACCGGCGACAAATCGACCCCGGAAATCACGAGGAAATAGGAGCTCAACATCGATCATCAGGCACTGAATCCGATGGTACGAGGGTGGCACCGCCAAACTTGTTTGACGGTGCGGTCTCGACTGGGTCCGATCACCCAAACGCCCACGGGCAAACAAGTTTGCCCGTGCCACCCGGCGACTGGGGGAAGTCGAGAATCAGTCGCCTATACAGGCTGGTTGCGATGAAAATCCTCTTTCTATACCCTTCGACGGATTCCCAGGTGGGCTTCAACTACGGCGTGGCCCACATGGCGGCGATTCTGAAGAAAGCCGGCCATAGGGTGGGTTTCTGGCAGCTCTGCGACGAGATCGAGCCGCTGCCGACCGAAGAGCAATTCGTGCAGCGAATTGCGAGCGAGAGTCCCGATCTCCTCGCCTTTTCCGTGGTGACCAACCAGTGGGCGTATACCCAAACCCTCGCCGCATGGGCCAGACCGAGGTTCGCCATTCCCTTCGTCGTCGGCGGCGTCCACACCCTGTCGAACGCCGAAAAAGTGCTCAAGACCGGCCTGTTCGACTACGCCTTTCGAGGCGAGTGCGAAAACGCGTTTCTCGAATTCGTGAATCGGCGGCAGCGGGGAGAGAGCGTTGAGTCGGTGCCCAACCTCGCCTGCATCCGCGATGGGCAAGTGCGAATCAACCCGGTCGGCTCCCTGCCCGAGTTGACGAAGCTGCCGCTGAAGAACTATGAGAGCATGGACTTCCAGCGGCTGATCGACGCCAAGAACGGCTGGGTCGGCCTCATGGCCTCGCGCGGCTGCCCCTTCTCGTGCACGTACTGCTTCAACCACGTGATGGTCGAGGCGTACAAAAAGGACCTGCAATGCAGCTTTCAAGGACTCCACTACATCCGCCGGTTCAGCGTCGGGCAGATGATCGAGGAGATCGAGTACCTGCGGAAGAACTACCGCAACATCCGGATGTTCATCTTCGACGACGACCTGTTCACCTTCGACAAGGCTTACGTTAAAGAATTCTGCGCGGCCTATCGCAAAGTCACGCAAATCCCGTTCGTCGTCAACGCCCACGTGGGATTCTTCGATGACCAGTGCGCGCGCGATTTGGCGGCGGCCAATTGCCGGATCGTCAAGTTCGGCGTCGAATCGGGCAGCCCCGAAATCCGCCGCACGATCCTCAACCGCCACATGACCAATGAGAGCATCGTGGAGGCCATCGCCGCGGTCCACCGCCACGGCATGCACAGCTCGGTCTTCGTCATCATCGGCTTCCCGCACGAGGGCCGCGAAGACGTATTCGATACGATCCGGCTGCTCGGGCAGGCCAAGCCGGGACGCTTTCGCTGGACGTATTTCTTCCCGTTCCCCGGCACCCGGGCCCATCAGATCAGCGTCGCGGGCGGGTTCGTCAATCTTGAGAAGATGGAGAGGCTCAAGAACTTCACCGACGAATCGTGCCTCGAATTCGGCCCGGAGCACAATTTCCTGCTGAAGAAGATCGGCTTGATCATGCCTTGGTTCGTGAATGCCTATTCCGACGTTCCGACGGCGGACTTCTACCAAGGCAAAACCGAGGAGATTCTGCAAATGGACGAGGCCGAATGGCGGCAGGCGGCTCCTCACCTGCGGGAACAGGACGCCGAGTACTCCCGGCGATTCTGCGAACAAGGCCTGTCCCACTATGCGATCAAGTACAACCGGTTCATGGGCGTGATTTCGGATTATTTTCTCAGGGACACCTAGCCGTCGGGTGGGGCGGCGCTCGCGATGGAACGTAAACAGAACAAGACCCTGGCTTTCTGCCTCTTCAAATACTTCCCGCACGGCGGGCTGCAGCGAGACATGCTGCGCATCGCCCTGGCTTGCCAGTCGCGAGGGCACATGATCGACGTCTACACCACGTCATGGCAAGGCGAAATGCCAGAGTCGTTGCGCGTTCATATCCATCGGCCCTGGGCCCTGACCAACCACGGACGCATGAGGCAGTACTACGCATGGCTGTCCCGTCAGATCGCGGAGAACCCCCCGGCCTGCGTGGTTGGCTTCAACAAGATGCCCGGTCTGGATGTCTACTTCGACGCCGATGGATGCTATGAAGCCAAGGCATTGGAGCAACACGGCCGGCTTTACAGACTTTTGCCTCGGTACCGTCAATACCATGCCTTCGAGGAAGCGGTCTTCGGGAAAGGCGCGAAGACGCACATCCTGATACTGTCGAAGATCCAGGAGACGCTGTATGTGCACCATTATGGGACGCCGGAAGGGCGTATTCACCGCCTGCCGCCCAACGTGGCAAGGGACCGGATTGCCGGCCCGGATGCCCCGGAGATTCGTCGGGCGTTTCGGCAGACCCTCGGCTTGGGAGAGGGCGACCGGCTCTTGCTGCAATTAGGCTCTGGGTTCCGCACCAAGGGGCTGGATCGGTCGATTCTCGCCTTGGCCTCCCTGCCGAAGACTTTGTCAGCGAGGACCTGGCTTTGCGTGGTGGGGAACGGTATCCATCGGCCGTACGCGCGACTGGCCCGACGGCTTGGTGTGATGGATCGCGTCATGTTCCTTGGCCCCCGAGATGATGTCCCCCGGGTCCTGATTTCGGCCGACTTGCTCGTCCACCCGGCGTACCACGAAAACACGGGCACGGTTCTTCTCGAAGCACTGGCGTCCGGACTTGCGGTAGTGGTCACCGGCGTCTGCGGCTACGCTCGCTACATTGAGCAGGCCCGGGCCGGCTGGGTCATTCCCGAGCCCTTCGATCAGGACTTCTTCAACCGCACGGTGGGGACGGCCCTGGAACGTCACGATCTGAGCGATGTCGGCCGTCGGGGGGCGGACTTCGCCCGGAGAGAGGACCTGTATGGCATGGTGGATGCGGCCGTCGAGGTCATTGAGACAGTGGCACGCAACGCCGCGACCTGATAGGATGCGTCCATGAAGCAAGTCTGGCTGTCCAATCGGTTTCGCACGTTGTGGGAAGGACGGGACCCGTTCGATAAGGTCGATCAATTGCAGGGTGAGGTCTTTCGCCACGTGGCGTCACGAAAGACGATTCGCTTCACCATTGAGGGCGACCGCTACTTCGCCAAGATCCACCACGGCGTCGGATGGTGGGAGATCGTCAAGAACCTGCTGCACCTGAAGCTCCCTGTTCTCAGCGCCCGGAACGAGTGGACGGCTCTGAATCTTCTGCCCCGGATCGGAGTGCGGACGATGACTCCCGTGGCGTTCGGGCGGGTGGGGAGCAACCCCGCCCGGATACGCTCGTTCCTGATCACCGAAGAGCTGACGGGCACGACGAGCCTGGAAGACCTCTGCGCCACGTGGGCCTCGCAGCCGCCCTCGTTTTGGCTGAGAAAGGCTCTGAACGAGCAGATCGCATCGGCTGTGCGGCAGATGCACACACACGGCATCAACCACCGGGACTGCTATCTCTGTCATTTTCACCTGGACACCTCCTCCGCCTCCGAAAATTCGAAATTCGAAATTCGAAATTCGAAATTGGCGAAGCCACCCAGGCTGCGTCTGTACGTAATCGATCTGCACCGGGCCCAGATCCGACGGCGCACGCCCCGCCGCTGGCTCATCAAGGACCTGGCCGGACTGTACTTCTCCGCGATGGATATCGGAATGACCCGGACCGACCGATTCCGGTTCATCAAGGTCTACGAACAAAGGCCCTTACGCGACGTCTTCCGCGACCGCAGGAGGTTCTGGCGGCGTGTCGAGCAGACCGCCATCGCCCTTCACACGAAGGTCGGGCGCCAACGCTTCTGACCGCGAGCAGCCGCCGGGCGGTTGCAATGGCACGCCGCCGGGGGTATGCTGTTCGCGGAAACAACGCGGATCAGATGAAAAGGGGATACATGCCAAAAGTCAGTGTCATAATGGCTTCCTACAACCACGAGAGGTACGTGGGCCAGGCCGTGCGGAGCGTCCTGGAGCAGACCTGCCAGGACTTCGAATTCGTGATCACCGATGACGGCTCCACGGACCGCACCGCTGCCGAGATCGCGAAGTTTGCCGATTCGAGGATCAAGTTCTTTCTGTTTCCCGCCAACCGCGGGCAGTTCGTGGCCACCAACCATTGTCTCCGGGAGGCGACCGGGGAATACATCGCCGTGTTGAACTCGGATGATGCGTTTGTGCCGGAGAAACTGGAGCGCCAGGTCAAGTTCCTGGACGATCACCCCGAGGTGGGAGCCGTTTTCTGTCAGGCTCGGATCATCGACGAGCAGGGCTGTGTCGTGCAGGGCAAAGCCCCCTTCCTCTTCGAGAACAAGTCGAGATTCGAATGGCTGAATCGGTTCTTCTACAAGGACAACCGTTTGTGTCATCCGAGCGTGCTGATTCGAAGGCAATGCCACGAGATCGTGGGAGGGTATGACGATCGCTATGCTCAATTGGCGGACTATGATTTGTGGATTCGAGTATGCCTGAGATATGAAATCCACATCATGGCGGAGGAGCTCGTGGCGTTTCGTTGGTTGCCCCGGAACGCCAACATGAGCGCCAGACGGCCCGACAGCATCCGACGACGCTCGTGGGAACATCGTCGCATCCTCGACAACTTCCTCTCCATCCAGGATCGGGACTTCTTCGTGCGTGTATTTCCGGAGGCCCGCAAGTATGCCGATGACACGCCGCAGGAACTGTTGCCCTTCGTCCTGGCCCGGCTCGCATTGCACGCGCGGTCCCGCCGGCAGGCGCACCAGGCCTTCGCCGTGGACACGATCTTCCGGTTGTTAGGCGACCCCCGGACCGCTGAAGCGTTGAGACGCCGTTTCGGCTTTGACTACAGGGACTTCATCGCGATCACGGGACAATATGACGTCTTCAACGCGTTTGCGTTGCGGCAGGTGAGATCGCAACCGCGCAAGAGTCTGACCGGCTTATGGGACACCATGCGGCGAAGGCTTGGCGGATTCCGCAGCGGAGGGTGAACTGTGGTGCTTCCGATAGAGGTCAGGCCCCGGAGCTTCCTGCTCTCGGTTTTGCGACGACGGCAAACTGCAGGTACCTCACGTCGGCCAGAGCGTTGAACAGGATCGCGTTCAGCCATCGGTAGGTCCGGCTTGACGTAGGGTGCATTCCCTCTATGACGAGGATTCCGTACCCGAGCCGCTCGAACGTGGCGACGATGCTCCTGCGCGTGAAGAACCTCAGATGCGTCTTATCGAGGATACCCTGGTCTTCGTACTGCCAGTCGCCGTGGACCACGAATTTCACGAACTTGCGGTAGTATCGGATATTCGGGATCGAAGCGACGACGACGCCGTTCCTGGTCAGCTTCGGTTTGACGGCCAGCAGGAGACTGTAGGGATCGGTGAGGTGCTCCAGGATATCGCAGAAAATGACACAGTCGAAGTAATCATCGGGAATGTCAGCCATGGACGCGAGAGCATCGGCATGGATCACTTTATCCAACTTCCTGGAAGCCTCCTGAGCCGCCGCGGGGTCGATCTCAACCGCCCAGGCCTCCGTGCCGAGCTTCTTTTTCATCAGGTGGGAGAACCCGCCGCAGCCGCAGCCGAATTCCAGGGTGGTCCGAGTGCCCTGCGGTATGTACTTGAGCATATCGGTTCGTTCGCCCTCATAGTACCCTTGGGGCTTGCTATGCAGATCGGCTATGTCCCCGTCCATCGATCGGATTCCTCCCGTGGTCTTTCATCGTCGGGATTTCTGTCACCTCTCAATCAGCGGCCTCCCCGCGAACACCTCCCGGAGAAGCTTCAGGAGAGATTTGGGGTCTTTTAGTGCTTTCCGGATTCGCATCCTTTTCTTGATCGCGGCAAACCGCAGGAACAACTCGTAGATATCCTCCCGTGTCAGCGTTTCCGATGTCCATATGCCAGCACACACGAATCTCCGAGGTCCAGACTCACTTGATCCGCTTGAGGAAACCGCTTGGGTTGAAGGTAAGATAAAACTTCTCCCGGTCACGGTCCACGAGGAACTTGTCGGTTGTCGCCAGAAACTCCTGAATGGCCTCCATAGGGCCGGCACCGGCTTTCGGCCGCACGGGATGACCTCCAATGTTGGAATCCTCGACAATAAAGTAGCCGCCGGGCGTCACGAATCTGCTGTAGAGGCTCAGTTGTCGTGAGACGTGCTCCTTGCTGTGGTCCGAGTCCAAAATGACCATCACGCTCGCGGCGTCCTCCACGAACTTCTCGACTTGACCGACAACCGCATCCGACGTATCGGAACCGCACAGATACGTGACTCGCTCATGCGCTGGCCGGTTGGGCTGCTCCTCGATATCGATGGTCAGAACTCTGCCGGCATTTGCCAGATCGCACATGTGAGCCAGGAAGAGGCTCGTCCCGCCGTCGGCCGTGCCGCATTCGACGATTCTGTCCGGCTTCAGTTCGAAGACGAGCTCTTGATAGATCCACAAATCCAAAGGACACTTCTGGCATGCAACGCCGAACCAGAAGGTATTGCGCCATGTCCCGCTGTGGGCGTTGTAGTACAGCTTGTGGAATCTGTCTATGACCCCTTTTTCTGACAACAAGGGGAGCATATCCTTCCATTTCATTCTGAACCTCCCGTATTGAGACATGAAACGATTCTGGCTCCGACAACCGGTTCTCCCTGAGCATGTTGAGACGCATGCTGATGTCCATATCGTCGCACTGGCTGAGCATCCGTAACTCGTCCTCCCGGAACCCTCTCTGCACAAGGTTCCCTTGCCTTTCATAAACTAAACATGCCTTTTTTTCGCAGAAAGTATTTCACGTTACGCCCTATCCCCTATCGACGCAGGTCGCGCAGGTAGCGATTGACGTCCCGCCGGTACCGGTGCCGCCGGAGCCAGCCGGTCCCGCCGATCCGCATGCCGTCCAGGTCCGTCAGCACCACGTCGGTCCCGTCATACAGAATATTCGTGTGTTTCATGTCGCCGTGGCTGACGCCGTGCTCTGCCATCCGGTGCAGGAGTTCCAAGACCAAGTCGCTGATCCGCTGCTTCGGGGATTCGGCCACCGTCTCGTCGTGGAGAATCTCGTGCACCTGCGGCCCAGGAACAAATCGGGCAACAAAGTATGACTGCCACAGGAGAGGGCCTCGGTATTGGTCCACATAGGCCAGCGGCTCCGGCGTGGCGATTTTCAAGGACATCAGTTGATGGGCGTTGAGCCAGTTGCGCTTCGCGCGCGAGCCCTTGATGGTATGCCGAAGCGAATGCCAAAAGCCCCTGTGATTGTACCGCTTGATCACCGCATCGTGTCCGTTCCAGAGCACGCGGCTGATGAAGGACGCGTAGTCGTCCTTCAAGACCCGCCCTTGGCGCATCAAATCGTCCACCTGGCGAACGAACTCGGGTGCCGACTGCTCCCCGGCAAACCGCCGGTCGAAAACGCCCCGGTACCCTGCGATCTCCCATCGCACGGTCCGGCGGCCCGTCCCCAGCAAACTCAATTTCCATTCGCGTGCATTCATCGACTATCGGCCTCTTGCTCAAGCGTCGTCATCTTCATCGTTTCCCCGCCAAAGGTCAAGCGTGACGACGCCACCCACCAGAGCAAGCGCAAAGTCGTCTGGCAGATCATGCTTATGTCATTGCGAGGAGCGTAGCGACGAAGCAATCTCAACTCCCAGCATGGGAGATTGCTTCGCTTCGCTCGCACTTGTCTACGGGGTGGTGCTATCAGGCGACTTTGCGTCCGCCGTGATATTTCCATCCGGCGATCTTGCCAATGGACGACGGCGTGGGTATACTCCAAGTCTCGAAAAGGGAAGGTTTCCGTGATGTACGCCGTATTTGCCGCCGCCATCGTTGTCGCCTATCTGCTCGGCTCCGTGCCGTTCGCCTTCCTCATTGCCTGGGCGTACGGCAAGGATCTGCGCACGATCGGCTCGGGCAATATCGGCGCGACGAACCTGGCCCGC
Organism: Phycisphaerae bacterium; assembly: GCA_026386805.1. GTDB lineage: Bacteria > Planctomycetota > Phycisphaerae > Sedimentisphaerales > Anaerobacaceae > PLanc-01. Next base: position 15,568 of record JAPLMX010000076.1, read on the forward strand.
GCGGTGGGCCGCAAGTGGGGCTACCTCTGCTTTGGGCTGGATATGCTCAAGGGCCTGACGCCGATGGTGATCGTGGGGGCCGTGATCGGCGTGCCGGAAAATCCCGGGTTCCTATCCTTGTGGCTTCTGGTGGGGCTCGCGGCGATCCTGGGGCACGTGTTTCCCGTCTACCTGCGATTCAAGGGCGGCAAAGGCGTCGCGACCAGCTTCGGCGTCGCCTTGGGTCTTTGGCCCTATTTCACCCTCTGTGCCGTAATCGCCCTGGCGGTTTGGGTCGCCGTAGTGCTGATCTGGCACTACGTCTCGCTGGCCTCGATCTGTGCGGCGGTCTCCTTCCCCATCGCCCTGGCCCTCGGGATTCTCGCCATCCCGAACTGGCATTCCACGAACCTATGGCCCCTGCTGATTGCGGCCGTGGTGATTCCCATACTCGTCATCGTCCGGCACCGGGAGAATATTCACCGATTAGCCGCCGGGACGGAAAGCAAAGTGCGCAGCAGAGCGAGCGGATCGTAGGGGAGGTGCTTCGGAAGTGTGAAGTATGATGGTTGATTGCTGATTCACAAATCAAAAATCACACATCAACAATCTCACTTCCTCGCGAAAGTGTCCTGATGGCAACGTGTCGCCCGATACGCACGGGTGTGAACCAAGAGTAAAACCCCAATCTAATCCCAATCTAATAAGGAGGATTCGCAATGAGTCACGTCACACGTCAGACAAGCATGGGAAAAGTCCTGGTCTTGATGTTCCTTCTCGCCTGCGCCGGCCCGGTAGCCGTGGTCTGTGCCGCGGATGACATCACCGGCCCGTGGGAAATGACCATGGATTTCGGCGGCCGGCCGTCCTTCGCCACACTCACGGTCTCCAAGAACGCGGAGGGGACCTTCGCCGGCAAATGGGGCTCGGACAATCTGTCCAACGTCAAATTCGACGGTCAGAAGCTGACCTTCACGCGGACCGTCAAGTTCGGGGACAACGAGTTCACGATGAGCTACGCCGGGACCCTGAAGGACGGCAAGATCGCGGGCGAGTTCTCCACCGACAACGGGCCGTTCGCCGCCAACGGGGCCCGGAAGAAGCCCTTTGCCCCCGCCGTGGGTCAGTGGGACATGCAGTACAAGATCGGAGACCGGGACGTGACCGGCCGGCTGGCCATTTCGCAGAAGGCGGACGGAAGTTTGGAAGGCAAGTGGACCAGCGAGCGGGGCGAAAGCACCATCTCCAACGTCAGGTCCCAGGATGCCAAGCTGACGTTCGACCGCACGAGCAACTTCAACGGCAACGAATTCAAGTCGAGCTTTGAGGGGACCGTCCAGGGCGACAAGCTCACGGGCACCTTCAAAAGCGACCGGGGTGAAATCCCGGCCGCCGGCCAGCGATTCGGTGCGGCGATCATCGGCACATGGGAATTGACCATTACCTCCGACCGCGGCACCTTCCCGGGCAAACTTGTGGTTTACCCGGACCTGACCGGCCGGTACGAGTTCTTTGGCGGCGAGATCCCCACCAAGAGTCTCAAGCTCGAAGGCGATCAGCTTATCTTCGCCGTCGAGATGGGCTTCGGGGACCAAGTCTCGGAGATGAATTTCAAGGGCAAGGTGGACGGCAAGATCCTGAAGGGGCAGACAACCTCCTCCTGGGGCACCGCCGAAGTCACTGGCAAGAAGATGGAAGCGGCCCAGCCCCCGAAGGCATCCTCCGTCGTCGGCACGTGGGAGTTCACAAGAGAAGGTCAGGACGGCACCCGCCGAACGAGCACCCTGGCAATCAAACCGGACCTGACCGGCACCTACAAGATGCGCGATACCGAGTTCCCCGTAACGGGACTGACCATCAATGGCGATCAGGTGAGCTTCAAGGTAACGATGAAGTTCGGGGACAACGAGGTCCCGATGGAATTCAAGGGTAAAGTGGATGGCGGTGAGCTCAAGGGCGAGTTCACCAGCGAAAGAGGCGACCGAGAGGCCGTCGGCAAGAAAGTCCAGTGACCCGCTCGCGCAATCGCGAACATCATACCCGGTAAGGCAAGAGCCGGTAGGGCGTGCGCGGCACGCTCTACCGGCTGCCAATTATTCATGAGGCGTCCTATTTTACCAGATAGTCGCTTAACCTCTTGAGCAGTCTTCTATGCCGCCGTGGCGAAACCGACCCCATTGCGCCAATGATGCTGCTGCGTGGCAGTACCGCCAGAAATCCAAGCCGGATCAATGATTCAGATCTCAAACCGCTCGCGGCAAAGTCCGCATCCGAAGGCGAGATGAGTTCGTCGAAATCCTTCACTTGCTGGTTCAACTGAGTGCTTACTCCGCAAACGAGAAGGTCTCTGTAGGGAGGCATCTCGCGCAGGATGATGGCCGGCCGATTCTTGATTGCCCCATCAGCCTGCGGGACCGCCGTGAGAATTACGTCACCTTCCTTCATATTCAGGGTTCGCCTCCTTGATTGAGTTTAGGGGGTATCCCTCTTCCTCTTCGCCGTACGCCCCCTCCAGCCTTTTCCCAGATAACAGCAACCATGATTCACGTTCGGCATCATGGTTCGGCAAGATAGTGACAATCAGTTTCGTATTCGGCTCCAGTTCGATAGGCTCATCCAACAGGATGCGCTCGCCGTCGAAGTGAGCCGGAACGGAGACAGTTTCCATAGCTCTAATCTCCCAAAAGCATTTCACATGATCCCTGTTCTCTTCGCGCCCTTTGCCGCTTCGTCTGAGATCGAATCCTTTTGCTATCGGCGTTTATCAGCATTGATCCTTCGGCCCTGCTCAGGACGGCGTCTGCGGTTCCATTCTATGGCATCCGCTTCGTCAGGCGGATATCGTCGATGTAGATCCGGCCGGTGCCACCGGGCTGGGGGTTCTTGCGGTCGCCGACGCCAATCACCATCTTCTTGACCGCCGCCATGTCCACGCCCGCCGCCCGCACCTCGCCCAGAGCGATGTGCCACTTCTGCCACTCGGTCGCCAGCACGGCATCCGCATCCGGGTGGACGACCACCGCGATTCGCCCGGCACTATCCTCAATCACCACATAAAGCGGCTCCCGCCCGTTGTCCGCCTTGCCACGGAAGTACAGCGTCAAGGTGTCCGCCCCGCCAATCGTCCAATCCTGCGGTGTTTCCCAGGTCCGCTCGGCCTCTGAATACCCCGGCTCCCTACTATTATTGTAGTCCATCGGCATCGACTGGTTGCCGCCGTGAACGGTCCCCTGCTCGGCGTACGGTTCAGACATGTTGCCGACACAGGAGCCTGTGCCGTTGCCCTGGATTTCCGGCTCGCATCCGACACAGCCGTATCCGTCGCGCCAAGTCTGAAAGATGGCTCCCCCGGCTCCCATGTCGTCCGCGTAGCTCTCGAAATCATCCACGATGGTCACGACGATGAAATCGGCCGTGGTGAAGCGCCAGACGCTCCCTTTCCAGGGGCTGTTGGGGTCAGCTACGTTGACCTCATCGATTCGCCAGTAGTACGTCTTGCCCCATTCCAGGCCAGCGGGGTCATAGATGATCCTCCCCTGTCGCCCGCGATAGATGCCGATGTTCTCGACTGTCGCGCCGCCGACAGCGTCCGCGTCTTCCCCCAAATACACGTCATATTCTGCCGCCGAACGCCCGGGAACCCAGGTGAGAATAGCCCCTCGATCGATGTCAATGGCACCATCCTTGGGGTAAGGCGACCATACGTGAGGGGGCGTAAGATCCCACAGCAGAGGGTAGTACCTGCCGTCGAGAATCCACCATGTCTCCTCGGCCCCGTTCGTCGTCTCGTCCTTGAGGTCCCAGCCAGCTTCCAGGAACGTCGTGGCGCCCTGCATTTCGAGCGTCGTCTTGCCTTCGCCCGCGGCACTGGCGGTCTGGCCAGAGGTCTGCATGTCCCAGAAGCAGCCAGTCACATCACCCTCGTTGCGTGCGAGCAAACCGCCGACAGTCGAAGCACTGCTGACCGTGCCGGTACTGTAGCACTGAGTCACAGTACCGCCGTTGCGCCCCACCAGCCCGCCGACACAGTCGTTGCCATCAGCCGCAGCGGTGCTATAGCACTGGCTCACACCGCCGTCGTTGCCCCCGATCAGCCCACCGACATAGTCTCCAGTGCCCGTGACCGCACCCGTGCTGTAGCACTCCCTCACGATCCCAAACCATCCAGTGCACTCACGATCGCTGTAGTTCCCCCCTACCAACCCACCGACATAGTCGTTGCCGTCGACAGCCCCGCTGCTGTAGCACTGGGTCACAGTACCCCAGTTGACCCCCACCAGCCCGCCGACCTCCGAAGCGCCATTGGCCCTGATAGTGCTGTGGCAGTTGGTTACGTGCCCACCGTTCTGGCCCACCAGCCCGCCGATAGGGCCTTCGCCGCCGCTCACCAGCCCTGTGCTATAGCAGCCGGTCACGGTACCCGCGTTGGATGCCACGAGCCCGCCGGAATAATAGTACGTGCCGGTTATCCAGACATCCACGGTCCCAAGGTTCTTGACCTCGCCTCTGTAGTCAAGATAGCCAAACAGTCCCCGATGTCCCCCGCCGTTGATTGCCAAATGCGAGATCACGTGACCATTGCCGTCAAAGACGCCGGAGAAGGAAGTGGCACAACCAATGACATTGAACGTCGGCCTCCTGTTTTTGCCATCAAAACCCGACAAATCGATATCCGCCATCAGCTTGAAATACTTGTCCCAATCGCACACAATCATGCCAATCCTGTTGAGTTGCTCGGGCGTATATATCAAGTAGGGATCGGCCCGGGTCCCACTGCCTCCCCCATAGAAATAGGCCCTCGTTATAGGCTCTCCGGTTGCGTGTTCCCACCGAAGTCTCGGGTAGTCTTTCCCTTCGTCAATTGTCCAAATCGAACCATACCACCAGCCGACAAATGCGCCGGCCGTGTGCATCTCGGCGGTGGTCAGTCCTGTGCCCCCCGCACTCTCGGTTTGGCCCGCACTCTGGACGTCCCAGAAACAGGCAATCACGATGCCCTGCCAACTGTATCCCACCAGCCCGCCGACATAATAACCGCCACTGACCGCACCGGTGCTGTAACAATTGGTCACAGTACCATCATTATATCCCACGAGCCCGCCGACGAACCAGTGGCCACTGACCGCATTGGTGCTGTAGCAGTTGGTCACAGCACCGTAGTTGTGCCCCACCAACCCGCCGACAGACGAGTTGCCGCTGACCGCCCCCGCGCTGTAGCACTGGGTCACGTTACCCGGGTTGGCCCCTACCAGCCCGCCGACACTGTGGTCGCCGCTGAGTACGCCGGTGCTGTAGCACTGGGTTACGGTGCCATAGCTGTTGTGCCCCGCCAGCGCCCCGATCTGTCCGCCTGAACCGGCTATGTTAACATCCACTAAGCCCAAGTTCTTGACCTTGGCTACCCCACCCATCCCCGCTCCCAATTGGCCCAATAGTCCCAGGTATGGCCCCCCCCGTGATCGTCAGGTGTGAGATTCTGTGACCATCCCCGTCAAAGACGCCGGTGAACGCAGTGCCCTGAAAATCGTCTTTCTTGGGATCAGTATCCGGTGCGATGACAGCTTTGTCGAAGACCTTGCGGCCGGGGAGGTTGGGGTCCAGGTCGATGTCGGAGGTCAGGACAAGGTGCTTGCCGTAATCGCCGGGAGTCTCGCCCAGCAGGATCAAATCGGCGGCCGTGGCGATCTGGTACGGGTCCTGGGCCGTCCCGCTGCCGCCGCTGTATTTGGCTTGGGCCGGCAGGACAAACAAACACACGGTCAACGTTAGAAGTAGAGTTCTCATGGTCTCCAATCCTCCAATGCCGAATCAAGCCGCAATCATGTCTGGAACCGCTGATAAACGCTGATAATGTTGCCCTCGCGAAGAGCGCCAAGGTAATGCTCCCAAAGAGCTTTCTGGCCCGATTTCTTCTTCATTCTTTGCGATCCCATTCGACTTCGCTCAGGGCAGGCTTTGCGGTCTTTGCGAGAAACCCTTCGCGTTGCTGCCGGTTTGCTGCTGGTTGCGAAAGAGCCTTTGCCTGCCAGATAGCCGACATCCGTGGCGTGCTCCATACCGTCTCAACACTGTCAGTTTACCGCAAGCGGGGCGGAGTTTCAAGAGAATCCACGCTTGCGGATCAATTCAATTTGGAACGGCTGCGGTTGCGACGCTCGTGTCGGTTGCGTGGGTCGTAGGGCGGTGCTGGCGCCGTCTGGACGTAGCCGTTAGTACTGAATCTGGCAAGTTCCACGACTATGGGGTATAGATTGCCGCGCTCCGCTCGCAATGACATATAGCGCCCATAATGTCATTGCGAGGAGCGCAGCGACGAAGCAATCTCCAGCGCACAGTCTCAAGACGTGCGAAATGTGCTAATAGACGAACCGAGCCGCACAACCGTGCCTCGCTCACTGGGCATCACACAAGGTTTCCGCTCATGATATGCTCATGCGCATCCTCCTTTCTCAAACTCATCCCATCGCACATTGGGTTTGTTTCACGGCTCTCGCCCTGAGCCAAATCATTCCTAACCCCCGTGCCACAAGGAACTTGGCCGTCATTCGAGCCGGCGCAAATTGGGTTTGTTTCGCACGATGACTCCTCCGCATCCGCTACGTTCGAAGAACCGCCTTCGGGCGGCTCTGGCGAAGTTCCAAGTTGGAAGTTGGAAGACTCGGAGGACATAACGCTGCGCTTTCCTCGCTTGACACTCCCCACTTCCTACTTGACACTTCTGTGACTCCGCCTTCCGCCGTCGCCCCGGTCGCCGGCGTGTCCATCTCCCGCATCAGCCGCTGTTTCCGCAGCTCGCCCATCGTCCGGTACAGGCTCTGCTCGATTCGCCGTTCATACATCAGCAGCCGGTCGAGGACCCGGGCATTGGAGTAGTCCCTCACCACCACTCGCCCGAGGGGCAACGCGCCGTCATCACGCCCCGCCTCGCCCGCCGGGCGGTCCGCCCGTTTGCACCGCAACAACGCCGGAAGCTTGATGACCGGCTCCGCCGTCAGTTTCTCATACATTGCGTCAAAGGCCGCCCCCTGGAGCTGTTCCGCGCGCTGGAGCCGCCACGAGAGACTGACCACCCGGGCAGCCAGCATCGCTTCCATCTGCCCCACGGGGGCCAATTCCCCCAGCATCTGGTCCCGGTAGAACTCAAACTCGCCGGGATCTTCTCCCTTGATGACGACCTCCTGCGCCAGCAGGCCATGCTTGACGGCGTTCTGGGAGACCACGGCCTTACCCTGGGCCGTGCGCGGACCGGTGGACTTCTGGGCGTTGGAACGATTGGCAAGAACCTGCGCTGCACTGGTCATGACTGACCTCTCCACATTTGTACTTTTCTATCTACGATCTACAACTCACCATTCCGTTTACTGCTTATCATACGCGATACAGCATTATGCGTCAAAGGAAATTCGCGCGCACGCGGTGACTTTTTTCGCCTACCGGCGACGGACAGCAGCAAGCCCTTACCAACAAGGGATTTGCACCTGACCAGCGGCAGCGCGTCTTGTGCGGGTGGATTAGGGTTGTGGCCGGAGAGCTGGCCGCGGTATAGTCTCAGCATACTGTTGCGGAGCGAAGTGGCGGGGGCAATAGGTGGCTGATGAATCATGTGGAGCGTTTTCGGGCGGTGATGAACTTCCAGCCGGTGGACCGTCTGCCGCGCTGGGAATGGGCCATGTGGTGGGACCAGACCATCACACGCTGGCATGAGGAGGGACTGCCGCGAGAGTTGGATTGCCGCCGTGTCTTCGAGATCGCACAGTATTTCGGTCTCGACCCCTATCAGCAGTTCTGGTTCAGCACCACAGAGCCGACCATCGAGGCTGCCCAACATCACGTTGAGGGCATCGTCGCCGGCATGGACGACTACCTCACCGTCAAGTCGCGGCTTTACCCGGACCACGCTAAGGCGATCGAGGCGATGCGCCCGTGGGCCAAGCGCCAAGGGGACGGCCAGGCCGTCGCCTGGGCGACGCTGGAGGGGTTCTTTTGGTTTCCGCGGACGCTGATGAACATCGAGAGACTCAGCTACGCGTTCTACGATCAGCCCGAGCTGATCCACGCGATCAACAGGGACCTGCTCGAATTCAACCTCGGCCTGATCCGGCAGATGGACAGGGTCTGCGTCCCAACGTTCATGACGCTGGCCGAGGACATGAGCTACAATCACGGGCCGATGATCTCGCGGAAAGTCTTCGACGAGTTCCTGGCCCCGTACTACCGCCCGCTGATTGGCGCCCTGCAGGAGAGGAACATCCTGCTGATCGTGGACACCGACGGGGACGTGACGCAACTGGTGCCGTGGCTGCTGGCCGTGGGGGTGTCCGGTGTGCTGCCGCTCGAACGGCAGGCTGGGGTAGACGGCATGACGCTGCGCCGCCAGTTCCCTACGCTGCGGATGGTCGGCCACTTTGACAAGCTCGTGATGAACCAGGGTGAGGCGGCGATATGCCGCGAGTTCGAACGGTTGACGCCGTTGATGAGGACTGGTGGCTTCATCCCCAGCGTGGATCACCAGACTCCACCGGGCGTTTCGCTGGAGCAGTATCGCCTTTATCTGCGGTTGCTCGGCGAGTACATGATGCTATAGGGAGGACTACTTGGGAATCTCGCTGACGTCCCTGAGGATGTAGTGCGGCTTGTAGGCGTACCGCTGGAGGTCGGATTCTCGTGTGATGCCGCTAAGCACGAGGGCCGTGTCGATGCCGGACTCGATGCCGGCGACGATGTCGGTATCCATGCGGTCGCCGATAATGATGGTTTCTTCCCGCTGGCAGCCGAGCAACTGGAGCGCGTGACGCATGATGAGCGGGTTCGGCTTGCCGATGAAATAGGCTTGCCGGCCGGTGGACATCTCGATGGGGGCGATCAAGGCCCGGCACGCCGGGGCGATTCCCTTGTCGGTCGGGCCGGTCAGGTCGGGGTTGGTCCCGATCAGCTTGGCGCCGCCCAGCACCAGTTGAATCGCGACCTCGATTTTCTCGTAGTTGTAGCTTCGGGTCTCGCCCACGACCACGTAGTCGGGTGAGCTCTCGTCGATAGAAAGTCCGGCCTCGTACAGAGCCTGGTACAGACCGGAGTCGCCGATAGCGTAGACCCGCCCGCCGGGATACTGAGCGGCGATGAAATGGGCGGTGGCCATGGCCGAGGTGATGAAGTGGTCCTCGCCCACCTCGATGCCCATGTGCAGCAGCCTTTGGTGCAGTTCTCGCGGCGAGCGGGCGGAGCTGTTCGTCAAGAAGAGGAACCGCTTGCCTTGCGTCTTGAGCCAGTCCACAAATCCCTTCGAGCCCTCCAACAGCCGGGAGCCGTGGTAGATCACACCATCCATGTCGCAGACGAAACCGCGTTTGTTCTTCAGGGCATCCATAGGCCGTCAATCGGTGTTTCCCGCCGGTGCCGGGGTCGCATCGCCGGGGACTGGGGCGGAGCCGAAGAACGCCCGCAGCCGCAGGGAGGCGCGAGTCAACATGACGTACAGGGACGGCACGACCACCAGGGTCAGGATCGTGGCGAAGGTCAGACCGAACATGACCACCACGGCCATATTCTGCCACCACTGGGTGGATTCACTCTTGGTGGCCCAGGTGAACGTATGGAAGTCATAAGAGACGCCAATGGCCATCGGAAGCAGACCGATGACCGTCGTTCCGGCGGTCAGCAGCACGGGTCGAAGACGCGTCACGCCCGCCTCGGCGGCGGCCGAAACCAAGTCCATGCCTCGCGCCTGCAACTGGCGCGTGTAATCCAAGAGCACGATGGCATTGTTCACCACGACGCCGGCCAGGCTGATGATGCCGATTCCCGTCATGATGATGCCGAAGGGCAAGCCCCAGATCAACAATCCCAGCAGCGCGCCGATCAGCGAGAGAATCACCGTCGTCATGATCACGAACGGCACGAGCAGAGAGTTGAACTGGATGACCAGGATCAGAAGGATGACGAGCAGAGCGATCACAAACGCCTTGCTCAAGAATGCCTGCGACTCCTCCTCCTGCTCCTTCTCGCCGACGTAGCGGACGTCGTAGCCGGCCGGCAACTCACCGGCAAACGGCTTGAGGCGTTCCTGGACATCCGCCAGCACGGCGGAACTGAGGCGGCCTTCGGCGTCGGCCGTGAGGGTGACCACGCGCTTTTGGTTAACACGATTGATCGTGCCGAACCCGCCCTGATAGTCAAAGCGGCCGAGCGAGCTGAGCGGCACGGCCTGGCCCGTGGCGTTGGGGATCTGGATGCGGTTCAGGTCGTCGATCTTCGTGCGATCCGCCAGAGGCAGACGGACCGTGATGTCGTATTCGTCATTGAATTGCCGGTACGTGCCGACCTTCGTGCCGAAAATGGCCATCTTGAGGAAGTTGCCGACGGTGGCCGTGTTGACGCCGAGCAGCACCGCCCGGCGGCGGTCTACGGTGAAGGCCAACTCCGGCCGCGCTGCTTCCAAATCGCTGCGGAGGTTGACAAGGTTCGGCACGTTCTCAATCATTCTTTTCGCCTGCTCGCTGTACTGTTCGAGCACTCGGAAGTTCTCTCCGCTGATGCGAACCGTCACGGGCGCTCCGGTCGGCGGGCCGTCTTTCTCCCTCTCGACCTTGATCTCGGCGCCGGGAATATCGGCGATCGCTTCGCGGACGGCGGCAACGATCTCCATAGAGGGTCGCTCGCGGATCGCATAATCGTAGAAGATCAGGCTGACGTTGGCCAGGTGCGGACCGCCGGCGCTGCTCGTGAGGCTCATGACGCCGCCGGCCGAGCCGACGTTCGTGACCGTATGCTCGATCCACCGCTGATAGGGCTTGATGCGGTCTTCGATCAGGCGGACGATCCGGTCCGTCTCGTGAATGTTGGTCCCTTGGGGTGTCCGTACGCTGATGACGGCTCGCTCCGGGTCGCTGTCCGGGAAGAATTGTGTTCCGTGTCCGGCCTTGCCATAGAGCATTCCCACGCCAATCAGCAGACACACGCACAGAAACAACGCCATACCGGGATTGTCCAGGCCAAGCTTCTGAAACCGCCGGTAGCCCCGGATAAACCAGTGATCGTGCTGGCGCGGCTTCGGGGGGCGACCGGCCGACATCGAAGAGATGACCGGGTTGAATACGAGAGCCACGAACAGGGAAGCCATCAAACCGGCACACAACGTGATCGGCAGGTACTTCATGAAATCGCCCATGATCCCCGGCCAGAACATCAGGGGCAGGAAGCCGCCCACGGTCGTCAGGGTCGAGGTCGTCACGGGCCAGGCGACCTCCCGGGCACCGAGGATCGCCGCCTCGACCGGGCGATACCCGAGTTGCATGTGCCGATAGATGTTCTCCACGATCACGATCGCGTTGTCCACCAGCATGCCGAGGACCAGCATCAGGCTGAACAGGACGATCATGTTCAGCGTGTAGCCCAACGCCTGTACCAGGAAGAACGTGATCAACAGGCTCAGCGGGATGATCGCGGCCACGATCATGCTCGTCCGCCAGCCCATGAAGATCAGCAAAATGCCGACGACAAGGATCAGGGCTGCGAGGATGTTGTTCTCCAGATCGGCGACCTGGCTGCGGATGTATTTCGCAAGATCGTAAACCAGATCGAATTTCACCACGCCGGGCAGCCGCTTCTGCGCCTCGGCGAGGACGGCTTTCACGCTATCGGAGACCTGCACGACATTGGCGCCGGCCCGCTTCTGGATGCTCAGCGTCACATTCTCGACGCCGTCGAAGCGGGAGTAGGTGGCGCGGTCCTTGAACGCATCCCGCACCGTGGCCACGTCGGCCAGATAGATCGGTTTTCCGTCGCGCACCGCGATCAGCAGATGGTCCACTTCCTCGGCCGAGACGAACTCAGCGGGAATCCGGACGTTGAACTTTGTGCCTTGGGTTTCCAGGCCGCCGGCGGAAATATTCACGTTCTCCGTTGGAATCAGCAGCATAATGTCCGATACCACGAGGTTGTACATGCCCATGCGGTCGCGGTCGAACTCCATGCGGATTTCCGGCTCCAGCGCCCCCAGCACCTCGACCTTCAGCACGCCGGGAAGGGTCTCAATGGCATCCTGCACGTTGTCCGCAATTTCCTTGAGCTGGACCGGCGAGACGTCGCCGGAGATGCACACCTGCATGATGGGAAATTCGGCAAGGTTGATCTCCTTGACCGTGGGTTCCTTCACTTCCTGTGGCAGGTCGCCTCGGGCCAAGTCCACGCGGTCGCGGACGCGCTGCAAGGCGACGTCGGTCGGCACGTTCGGCATGAACTCCACGTCGATCATCGAGAGGCCCTCAGCGCTTGTGGAGCTGATCTGCTTGATGCCGCGAATGCCGTTGAGCTGCTTCTCGATCTTCATCGTGATGGACGTTTCCACATCCACCGGGGAGACCCCCTCATAGACCGTGTTGACCAGGATGTGCGGAATCGGGATGTCCGGGAACGCGTCCCGCGGCAAGGTGAGGTAGCTATGGATGCCCAGGACGAGGATAATCAGGCCCAGGATCGCAACCGTAGTGCGATTCTTTATGGCGGCATCGGTGATAATCATGGCTGTGTCTTGCTCTCCGGCACAACATCCACCTTCTGGTCCGGTGCGACGAAGCGATGGCCCGCGACGATCAGTTGGTCCCCGGGCTTTAGGCCGCTGCGGATCAGGACGCGGTCGCCCCGGATGATCCCAAGCTCAACGTTCCTGCGTTGTGATTTCGAGGCTTCCACCACATAGACGGCCTTGCCGTCCTCCATCGGGATGACGGCGGCCAATGGGATCAGGATGGCGTCCTTAAGGATCTGTCGCGTCAGGCGGACGCGCACGATCTGGCCGCTGCGCAGGAAGCCCTCCTGATTGGGGACCGCAATCTCCATCCGGGTGCAGCGAGTTCGCGCGTCGGCCAACTGACTGATGAATGTGGTGGTTCCCATCAGCGAGACCTCGCGGCCTTTGATCTCTGCGATCACCTGAGCCTTCTCGCCGACGGAAAGGAACGCGATATCCCGCTCAGGGATTTCGACAACCACTTTGACCACGCCGGTGTCCACGATCTCGGCCACCGTCGTCTGCGGCATGACCGTCACGTACTCGCCCACTTCGATGGGCACGTCGTTGAGCACTCCGGTCATAGGGGCGGCGATGCGAGCGCGTGCCACACGGATGCGAGCTTCCTCCAGTTGAGCCTTGCTGATCGCCAGTTGGGTGGCGGCGGCGTCCATGTCGCGGCTGGGGGCGGCCCCCTTGTCCACGAGTCCCGTGATGCGGTCGAACTCCGTCTGGTTGTTCTTGGCCTGGGCCTGAGCCATCTGGAGCTGGGCCTCCAGAAGGTCTGTGTTCAGCCGGATCAGAGGGTCTCCGGCCTGCACGCGGGTCCCTTTCTTGGGCCCGATCCATTCCACGCGGCCGTCCACCTCCGCAGAAACCGTGACCACCTGGTTCGGCTCGACGATGGCAGGCAGCTCGAACGTGTCGGGAAACTCCGGCTCAGGGGCGACGGTCATCACGGCCACTTTCACGGGCGGCGCCTCGGTCGGAGGAGGGGTCGGCTTGCTCCCGTTGGTGCCGAGCCCTACGAAGACCAGCCCGCCTATGGCGGCCAGGACAATGACCAACTTCACGGCCTTGCTCACAAGGCCGCGGCCCCTCGTTGTGCTGCCGTCGGTCTTTACGGGTCTTTTGTTGTCCATCACCTGCACCTATTCTCTTGTCTCTCCACAAACTGCTGAGTGTTAGGAAGCTCACTTCTGAAACGCATGTTTCATACGCCAGTTTAAAACATTCGTTTGATCCGTCAAGATGCCACGTTCGGTTCTTGACGGATCGACGGAGCGGATTTCGCTAAGTGCTTGCAATCGAAGCAGTTAGCCACTCGAATGAATCTTGCCTATTCCGCCCACTTCGTCAGATCAGGATACAGGTCCTGAAGGATCGGGGAAGCCGGCCGGACCCGTGCATTCATGCTGAGTTGGCCGCGGCCTGCGATCACGAAGCTGCATTCGAAGACCCCGGCGGCCTTGTGGGCATCCTTCGGCTGCATCGGAACAATCCTGTGCTCGTTCTGCTCTCGCAGCAGATAGAACAGCTCCACCCGAATCGCGTCGGACGGCACGCCGTTGAGGTTCACCGTGCAGGCAACCTCCACACGCTGGCCTTCCGTGACGATGTCGCGGGCGTCCACGCTTGTTGAAAAGCCCGTTATGGCAATCTTGTCCCAATTCGTCAGGATTTCCTGTCCGCTGCGGATGGTCTGCCGGAGAACTCCCCAGTTGTTCTCGGAAAGCTCCTTTGCCGCTACTCTCGAGGGTACATAGAACTTGTCGATGTAGTCGGCGAGTACCCGGTTCATGTTGAACCGGCAGCAGACCGAGGAGATCGACTCCTTCATCATCTGCACCCATCGAAGGGGCACCCCGGCCTCGTTGCGGTCGTAGTACAACTCCGTGATCTCGTCCTCGATCAGATCGTAGATCTGCTCGGCCTCGGCCGCTTCCTGCATCTCGTACTGATGGTTATACCCGGCCCCCGTGATTGCCCAGCCGTTCCTGCCGGTGTAACCTTCGGGCCACCAGCCGTCCAGGACGCTGAGGTTCAGAACGCCGTTCATGCCCGCCTTCATGCCCGAGGTACCGCTGGCCTCGTTCTCCCGGACCGGGTTGTTGAGCCAGATGTCGGCGCCCCAGGCCAGGTGCCGGGCGACGTTGATATCGTAGTTTTCGAGAAAGACGACCCGGTCCTCCATTTGGTAATCTTTGGCGAAATCCAGGACCTCCTTGATCATGCTTTTGCCCAGCCCATCAGCCGGGTGGGCCTTGCCGGCAAAAATGAGCTGCACCGGCTTGGTGGAATGGGTCAAGATCTTGGCCAGCCGGTCCTTGTCCCGCAGGATGAGGGTGGCCCTCTTGTAACGGGCGAACCGCCGTGCGTATACGATGGTCAGGTACTCCGGGTTGAGCGCCCGCGTCAGCTTGAGGATTTTGGACTCGATGTATCCTCGCAGGGCCAGGTCATCCGCCAGTTTTTTGCGGACGAATGTGATCAGGCTCTGCTTGTTGCGGTGATGGGCCTGCCAGACCTCCTCGTTGTCGATGGCAAACACCTTGTCCCATCGCTGGGGTTTGCTCTCGCACCGAACGTAATCCGGGCCGACGTACCGGGTGAGAAGCTCGCCGACGGGCTCGCTCAACCACGAATTATGCACACCGTTCGTGACGTAGTCGATGGGCAGCTCAATCTCGGGCGTGTTCGGAAACAGACCCGCCCACATCCGCCGGGACACATCCCGGTGCATTCGGGAGACCGCGTTGATGTACCGTGAAAACCGGATCGCCAGGGCCGGCAGCCAGAACGTCTTGCTATCCTGGTTGATATAGGCATCCGAGGCCAGGTCCTCGAAGGCCAGGCCCAGCGACCGCACGTCGTTCTCGATGTACTCCTTCACCATCTCCGTATCGAAATTCTCGTTGCCCGCAATGACGGGCGTGTGCGTGGTGAACACGGTGGAGGCGCGGATAATCGCCTTGGCCTCCATGAAGCCAAGCCCTTTCTCCTGCATCAGCCGTTGCAGCCGGGCCAGGATCAGAAACGCGGCGTGTCCTTCGTTGATGTGGTAGACTTGGGGCGTGAGGCCCAGCCGCTCCAAGGCCCGCGTGCCCCCAATCCCGAAAACCAGTTCCTGCTGCAACCGCTTGGCGCGATCGGCCACGTACAGCTCGTGGGTGATGTCTCTCAGGTGAGGGGGATTCTCATCGAGATCCGTATCGAGCAGGATGAGCGGGATCTTGCCGACGTTGATCTGCCAGAGCTTGATCTTGACGAGCTGGCCGAGGATCTGCACTTCGACGTACGCCTTTTCGCCCTCAGGGCCGCGCACCTCATGGATGGGAACGAGGTGATTGTCGAACTCGGTGAACTGCTCCTCCTGCTCGCCCTTCATGTTGATTCGCTGGGTGAAATAGCCGTACTTGTAGACCAGGCCGACGCCCACGACCGGCAGGTTCAAATCGGAAGCGGCCTTGAGAAAGTCGCCGGCCAGGAGGCCGAGGCCGCCGCCGTAGATGGGGATGCACTCGTGCAAGCCGAATTCCATCGAAAAGTAGGCCACCGTGTCGTTGCGTCCGAGGACCCCGCCGTCGCTGGGGCGGAATTGGCCATCGTACTGCATGTATTCCTGGAACTGCCCCCAAACTCTCTCCAATTCAAAGAGAAAGCCCTTGTCCTGGGCCAATTGGGCGATCCGCTCGCTGGGCAGGTTCACGAGAAACTGGATGGGATTGTGGTTCACGGCCCGGAACAACGGGGCATCGATCCGGTAGAACAGGCCGATCGCCTCATAGTTCCAGGTACACCAGAGGTTGTACGCGAGCGACTGCAGTTTGCCGAGGTTGTCCGGGAGTTTGGGATAGACAAAGATGTTCTTCAGGTTCATCGTCAATCTCCAATCCAATAGGTCCAGTCTGACCATCCGCCAGACATAGTTTCGCTGACCGGCCGCCATTTTTCCAGAGTCTTTTCGTTGGGTGTCCCATTCTATCGCTCCAGGGCGGCCAAAGTCCATCAGGAAGCAGCGAGAAGCGGAATTTGCGGGGAAAGGTCCCATAAGGCGGGTTCCTCTCATCAACGGGTGAGGTGGCGTCGAGGCAAGTGCAGCCTTGACGCGGCCTTGCCGCGGCCCTAACATGGTGCTACTGGGCTGAACTGGTGGTACTGACCGGGGCTCGCGGACGCAGAATGCCGCATTTGGGGCTCCTGCAATGATCGGGGTGTGAATCATGGCTTCTCTGATTGTGACGAATGGAAAACGGGAAGGGGATTACTATCCGCTGGGGCATCGGACGAACGTCCTCGGCCGGGATGAGGCCCTGCCCATTCAAATCCTGGACAACATGGTCTCGCGGAAACACCTGCAGATTCGGTTCGACTCGAATACGAACAAGTACCTTGCCTTCGATATGAAGAGCCGCAACGGCGTCTACGTCAACAACCGCAAAATCGAGGGGGAAGTCGTTCTCAAGGACGGCGACGTCATCCTGGTTGGCCTGACCAGTCTGCTGTTCACCGACCAGGACTTCAAGGACAAAAAGAGCGCCCTGGAGCACTATAAGAAGGCCGGGGAGCGGATGCGGGTGACCACCTACGGTCCCCGCGAGTTCGACTCAAGCCCCGTCGGCCCGGGCGAGACCGGCCACCCCGTCGCACCCCGGTAGCCGCCACGGACGAGCCCCATTTTCGCTCGCCGGCGTGCAGGATTCGGCGCAAACCCCGTATTCCTATGTGGGCGGAGTCGGTACGCCGGGTTCCCGGCCGGCGGGCCATCAGGCCCTGATCGAGAGTCAAATTGATGGAACGGCTGTTCCACATGCGCCCATAAAACAGTTGCATTGCCGGACGAATTCTGGCAGCATGAAGAGGTTTGGAATCCGGCGTGCGACAGTGAGACTGCCGCGCTGCGATGGCAGTGACATTAAGGGGAGTCATCTATGCATACGAGAGTGATTACACGACGAGAGTTCATCGAACGGACCGCCGCGATGGCCGGCGGGGTGCTCCTGTCACCGCTGGTCGGCCGTGCGGCCGCCAAGAAGACCGCGGTCGATCAGGTCCCGCTGGGCAAAACGGGCCTCAAGCTCAGCCGGCTCGGCATGGGCTGCGGCACGAGCTCGGGCCGGGTCCAGCAGCAGTTGGGCCAGGAGGGCTTCAACCACTTGGTCCGCTACGCCTACGACCAGGGCATCACTTACTTTGACATCGCCCGCTCCTACCAGACGCACAAGATGCTCGGGGAGGCCATTAAGGGCCTGCCGCGGGAGAAGCTGTTCATCCAGACCAAGATGGGCGGCACGCCCAACAATCCCCTGGAGGAGATCGACCAGTACCGCAAGACCTACGGCGTCGATTACATCGACAGCCTGCTCGTCCATTGCACGATCACGCCGGACTGGGACGGGGCCGACCAGCGCAAACGCGTCATGGACGCCATGCAGGAGGCCAAGGACAAGAAATGGATCCGGGCTCACGGAGTCTCCTGCCACAGCCTGCCTGCCCTGACACGGGCGGCTGAACTGGACTGGGTCGACGTCAACCTGGTACGCGTCAATCCGCAGGGCGCGCTCATGGATACGGCGGATACAAAGTCCTGGAACGCCGAGAGCAATGCCGCGCACGTGGGGCCCGTCATGGAGCAGGTCAAGCGGATGCACGAGAAGGGCCACGGCATCATCGGCATGAAGATCATCGGCGAGGGCCGCTTCACCAAGCCCGAAGATCGCGAGAAGTCGATCCGGTTCGCCATGCAGTGCGGCCTGCTCAATAGCGTCACCATCGGCTTCAAGAGCACGGACGAGATCGACGAGGCCATCAAACGGATCAATAGCGCCTTAGCCGACGTGGCGTGACGCACGTCTTCCTGCAATCGTAAATCAAAAATAGTAAATGGTAAATCGACACGAGGAGTCTCTAATGAAACGCAATCACCTGACGGCCGCCGCACTGTGCATTTCCGTACTCGCCTTCGCGGGCTTGATCGTCTATGCCGGGGAGTCGAACAAAGTGAGTCCCGAATTCCGCAAGCAGTTCATCGATAGCTTCAAGAGAACAGGCCTCAGCACGACCCCGGAGGACGCGATGATGCTCCGCATCCTCGTGGAGAGTTCCGGCGCCAAGCGCGGCGTGGAGGTCGGTACGGCCGCCGGGTTCGGCGCGATGAACATGGGGATTGCCTTCGAGCGGACCGGCGGCCACCTCTGGACGCACGACATCAACCCGGCTGCCGTCAAGGAATCGCAGGAGAATCTCAAGAAAGTCGGGCTTGAGAACGTGGTCACTTGCGTGGAAGGCGACGCGCTCAAGACGCTCGGAAATGTGGAAGGTCCCATCGACTTCGTCTTCATCGACGCCCTCAAGAAGGACTACTTCAAATACTTCAAGATTCTGGAGCCCAAGCTCAAGGTGGGCGCCGTCGTCGTCGCCGACAACGCCATCGTGTCCGCCCGGGACATGAAAGACTATCTCGACTTCGTCCAGAACAGCCCTAACTACGACACCGTAATCATCCGGTGTTCGTTGGAGAAGAAAGACGGCATGTCCGTCAGCTATAAGATCAAATAGCTTGACTATGGGCGACTCCTCGGTCGGCATCATCGGCCGGCTCTTCGACAAAGGCGAGCCGGTGCAGGCGGTCGCCGAGATGAACATCGCCGGCAACCACCTGGAGTTCTGGAAGAAGATAAACGAGGTCGCTAATGACCCCTGGCCCTACTCCTCCCTGCGAACGCCCAGCTTGGTCTTCACCGACGTGGTCGTCTCAGGCGTATGATGTCGCGCGGCCGCAGCGCGTCCTGTCAACAATCTGCCGAGTAGCGGCGGTCGAAAACCATCCGTTGCTACATCAGCTTGTTAGGCGGTAGCCTCCAGGAGCCACGGGGGGATCGGCCCCGGTTTTCGGATCTCTACATGCGCATGGTACGCCTCCTGATCTGGCCCCCAATCGAAGTAGATACCCGCATCGTCCTGCTCCAACTCCTTCGCCTGTGATTCCGAGATGGACAATGCGACCAGCGCAAGCTGGCGAGGTCCACGATCAGCGACGCGTTTGGCGAACACTCGCACGGTGTATTGGCCGGGCAGCAGCCGAAAATCCGCGCCGTCCTCGGGCAGGAGAAAGTGATGGTTGCAGGCGACGCCATCGGCGCCGACATGGAGTCCGCTTCGGCGCGCCAGGCGGTCGTCGCCGTAAACCCAGATAGAGAAGTTCTGCCTGGACTCCGCTCGCTGGAGGTTGACGTGCATAGATTCAATAGTCTGTCCGCGCCGCGATGTGCTGTAGAGGAGCGTTCGGAGGAACACCTTGAGGCGAGGCTTTTCATCATCCCTCCGACCGCCATCGGGGCCAAAGAACACGACCGTGGGCTGCGTCATTCGCAAATCGCCAGTCTGCAAGAGGGTCAGCCATGCGGTGACCGACGACACGACGAGGGCAAAGCCTGAGATTCCGATCGCGACCCATTCAGTCATGGCCATGTTCTCTCCTTGGCATGCGCCCTTTTGTCCGGTCAACAATCATCAGACTGATCCGCATAAGGTGCGGAGTCTTGGTTTCCTGCCTGTATAACATGCCAGCATGCCTCAATCGTATCTGTTGATAAGTCAGCGCCACAATCCCATTCGACGAAGTATCCACCGTTGGAGACTTTCATAAACTCGCTGGGGTCGCGCAGGGCTTCAAATGCCTCATATTCCAGATAGGGACTAACCTCAAAACTGCCAACACGACCGTCGTCCGCGACGATGGACAAGACCCAATTCGGTTGTGGACGGAGTTCTACAATTCTCATTGGTCAAGCCCTTTAATCGGAAACGGCACCTTGAGCAGAGCCGACGCATCTATCCGAGGCGATGTTTCCAGTAGCCGGGATCACGGCGCAGGTGCATCACCGCAAGGTAGTTCATGCTTCAAATCGCTTCCAGACCTTGGCGAAGACTTCCTCTCCTGGAATCGGCTTGACCTCACCGGAGCGCAATTCGGCGAGGCGACGTTGAGCTACCTGCGCCCATCGACGGTCAATTTCGGGCTCCGGGGCGTTCAGGCTGCGGAGAACCGAGTCTGCCACGATGGCTCGTTCCTCCACCGGCAGCGAAACCACCGCTTCGATGAGTTCCTTCATAGTCACTGGGTAACACCTCCTTTCTTATGATGATAGCCCGGAGTTGGGGGCGAGTCAAGAGAGCTATTGTGAAAACTCGCGTCGCAAGGTCAGGTCCAGGGCACGTTTTGGAGAACTCGCGTCTTCTCGGCGAGGTTGAAGATCTGCCGGGCGTTGTTGTGCATGATCGGGTCGATCAAGTCCATGGCGTCGGCGAGGCTCAGCCAGCCTTCTTCGACCAGCTCGCTCAGGGCCAGGGCGATCCCTCGACGGGCGATCACCGCGTGGCCGAGGACAGGCTCCACCGGAATGTAGTCGCCGCCGAAGGTTAGGATTTTGTTGGCCGGGGCGGTGACGAGGAACTTCTTGAGGAAGTCCTTAGCCGCCACGGGGTTGATGATCCAAGACCAGCACATGTCGATGTAGGCATTCGTGTATTGCTTGGCTACCGCGAGCAACTCTTCGTAGTACGGGTAGCAGATGTGCATGAAGACGAACCGGGTCTCCGGGGCCTTGCGGCACAGGTTCGCAGCCGAGCCGGCGTTGTGGCTGAGCCGGTCGAGCGGCATGCTGTTCTGGCCCGCGTAGTAGCCGGTGTGCAGCTTGACGGGCAGCTTGTGCTCGGTCGCCTTCTTGACAGCGTACCAGAACAGGTGGTCCTCCAGGGCCTTTCGCTCTTCGCCCGTCAACGACTCGTTCGCCAATCGTTTCTTGAAGATGACTTCCGCCTTCTCAGCGGGGACCTGCTCGTAGTCGATGTCTCGGCTGTAGGCGTTCTGCGATTTGACCGCGACGGCGTACCGGCCGTACTTATCGAACCACCAGTCGATGACGCGATGCCAATCGGCCAGCGAAGTCACGTCGATGCCGGTCGGCTTGCCGAAGCCGTTGAGGTCCGGCCAGGCAAACATCCCGACGATACTGAGGTCCTGCATCAGCAGCGTGGGCATGTCCGACTCGCCGAACGGCCGGCCGAGGTAGTTCACCTGGCATGACTCGATCTTCGCCTGATCGCAGAGGACGCGTCGGTAGAAGCCCGCCCGCCGAGTCTCCTCGTACGCCGCCTGCACCTTCTTGACCGTGCCGGCAGACAACTCGTCCACGCCGTAAAGCTGCTGCATGGCAATTCGCACCGCCTGCCCGTAGCCGGTGTTCTTCACAGCCGCCCAATACGGCTCCAGAAATCGCCACTTGTCCACGGGATCGGTGTCACGCGAGAAGAATGTGTCGTATGCGGTCTTGGGCATCCCCGCCACGAGAAGATCGGAGTTGAGGTAATGGCTCAGCAGCAGGCT
>JAPLMX010000176.1 GCA_026386805.1 Phycisphaerae bacterium
GGACACACCAAGCCGCCGGCGTTTGGAAAGTCGAACTACCAAACTCATTCTTCGGCGAATACAATCCCTATGCGCTGAAGGTTTCCGGCGGCTGGCTGAACTATGGTAAGTGGCATCATCGCGGTGACGTCTATCTCAATGGCGAGGCCTTCTATGAGAAGCAGACGGCGCAGGAAGTGGCGAGAGCCGAGCGGACGTGGTTTTGCCACACCGATGATAGGGTGACGACCATCCTGGCGAACTTCGGCCAGGCCAATCCGAACACCGAATTGGCCGAGATCAACGTGCGTGAGAGCATCTTCATGCCCGAGATCACCGGGTTGAAGTACATCACCATCGAGGGCTTCCACTTCCTGCACGCCGCCGCGAACTGGGCCCCGCCGGTCCTGGACCTGCAAACGGGCGCCGTCGGCACGCGGATGGGCAAGTACTGGATCATCGAGAATTGCACGGTCACGAACGCCCGCTGCGTGGGCATCATTCTGGGCCACGCGCCGGGCGTGGACTACCAGGACATCGACGCCTTCGGCCATCATATCATCCGCAACAACATTATCCGGCGGTGCGGGCAGGCGGGCATCGCCGGCCAGAAGGGGGCCACGCGCTCGCTCATCAGCGGCAATCTCATCGAAGACACCAACTACCGCAAGGAGTTCGGCGGCTGGGAGACGGCCGCCATCAAGTTCCACAATAGCGTGGACACCGTCATCAGCGACAACCTGATCCGGGGCGTCTACCATCAGAAGGAAGGGGCGTTCGGCATCTGGATGGACTTCGGCAACCAGGGCACCCGCATCACCCGCAACATCATCTACCAGACCCAGGCCGCCACGATCTTCCTGGAGATGGACCACGGCCCGACGCTCGTCGATAACAACGTCCTGATCGGACCGGCGGTCCGGAGCAATTCCGAGGCTACGGTCTTCGCGCACAACCTGTTCGTTGATTGCGGGTACGATTACAGCCCCGATACCGGACGCCGGTCCGAGTACTACACGCCGCACACGACGAAAACCGTCGGCCGCAAGACCGGCACCGCCCAGGACGACAAGTGGTTCAACAATATCTTCGTCCGGCGGGGACTCGACAAGGTGAAGACGGCCCCAGGCTATACCTCAGACTACAACGTCTTTCTGGAAGGGGCCAGGAAAAGCGCGTTCGGCGATGAGCACAGCGTGGTTGACCCGTATGTCACGGGACTGGCCGTCAAGGACGATCCGCGAGGAGCCGCGATCACGTTTTCCGTGAACGAGGCGGCGCTCCAGGCCGGAGGGCCGCTGACCAATGCCAAGCTGGTCAGCGTTTTCCCGACCGTCGGGCAGACGATAGAAGATCGTTATGGAAAGCCGCTCGAAGTGAATGCGGACATCAACGGGAAGGAATATGCCCCGCCCATCGCCGGTCCGCTCGCCGATCTCAAGGACGGGCTCAACACGGTCGTCTGGACTCGATAAACAGTTGAAATCCATCCGGCGGTCCAGTACCGTAGAGCACAGTTCAAAGAGAGGATTTCCGATGCGTACGGTGTGTTGTTTCTCGATAGTCGTGATCTTCGTAGGGCCTTTGGCGGCTTTGGCGCAGGAAACCGTCACGGTCAGGCCGAGGGAGATCGGCGATGTCCTGACCAATCCCGGCATGGGGTTCATGACCTTTCAGCGGTTCAACGGCGACGCGCTGAACGAGGGCAAGAAGTGGACGGAGGGGTATCCGATTGTCTACCAGGCGTTTGACCGGAGCCTGGCGAATCAGAAGCACCCGATGACGTCCCTGGCGTACTTCCGGGTGTACTGGAAGTTCATCGAGCCGGTGCAGGGCGAGTATCGCTGGGACCTGATCGACAAGGCCCTGGAGACGGCCGGGAGCCGCAAGCAAACGCTGCTGCTGCGGATCGCACCCTACGGGACCGGGGCCGACAACGATGTGCCCGACTGGTATCGGGCGATGGTCGGCAAGGAGGACAAGCCACCCGAAGCGAAGTGGCGCACGAATCCGGAAGATCCGCGGTACGTCCAGCATTTCGGCGGCATGGTCCGGGCCTTGGGCGCCCGTTACGACGGACATCCAATGCTGGAGAGCGTCGATCTCTCCATCGTCGGCGCCTGGGGTGAAGGGGCGGGGTCGGAGCGGTTGACTCAAAAGACCCGCGAGGCGCTCGTGGACAGCTACCTGGAGGCGTTCAAGAAAACGAACCTGGTCATGCTGCTGACCGACGAGAAGACCAATCGTTACGGCCTGTCCAAGTGGGACGTCGGCTGGCGGGTTGATTGTCTGGGCGATATGGGGGGTTTCAGCCCGACCTGGTGCCACATGTGCGACCTCTACCCGCAGCAGATCATCAACTGCGGGATGACAAACGCCTGGAAGAAGGCCCCGGTGACGCTGGAAGTGTGCTGGGTGATGCAGACCTGGAGAGATAACGGCTGGGATATCGACTACATCATCGAACAGTCTCTGAAATGGCACATTTCCTCCTTCAATGCGAAATCGTCGCCCGTGCCCGACGAGTGGTGGCCGGCGGTGAATCGGTGGCTCACGAGGATGGGCTACCGCTTCGTGCTTCGCAAGTTCACGTATCCCTCGCGTGTAACGGCGGGCGGTAAGCTGGCGTTCACGTCGTGGTGGGAGAATAGGGGCGTCGCCCCGTGCTACCACCCGTTCCGGCTGTCGCTACGATTGCTCAATCCTGCGGACAAGCGGATTCTCGTCAGTGATGCGGACCTTCGATCCTGGCTGCCGGGCGACAATCTGTACGACGGCACCGTCGTCGTCCCGGCGGATACGCCTGAGGGGTCCTACGACCTGCAGATCGGCGTTCTCGACGAGCGGTTCGACGAGCCGGATGTGAAGCTGGCCATCGAAGGCCGCCGGCCGGACGGCTGGTACAATCTGGGCAAGATCGGCGTACAACGATAGACGGTAGGGTGTGCCGTGCACACCGACTCCCCGGAAAGGGAAGAATCGTTATGTCAGTAACTGAGGCCCAGGCTCCGGCGGCCGAACCGGCCATTCGCACCGAGCATCTGACGAAGATCTATAGCCAGCGGCTCATCGCGGTCAACGACATGAATCTGCAAGTGCCGCGCGGCTCGGTCTTCGGACTGCTGGGTCCCAACGGCGCGGGCAAGACGACCACGCTGCGTCTCCTGCTGGGCTTGCAGCGTCCGACGGCCGGCCGGGCGGAGGTCTTCGGCAAGCTATGCGGACCCAACGCGGTGGCCGTTCGCTCCCAGATCGGCTATTTGCCGACCAATCCCAAGCTGCCCGAGGATTTGCGGCCCATCGAATACTTGGACCTTCTCGGCAAGCTGTCCCGGTTGCCGGGCGAGGTTCGCAAGCCGCGCATCGCGTCGTTGCTGCGGGACGTCGGGCTGCTGGACGCGACCGATCAGCGGATCGGGACCTTCTCGACCGGAATGTGCACTCGCTTGGGCATCGCGGCGTCCTTAGTGGGCGATCCGCCTCTGTTGATTTGGGACGAGCCGACTGCCGGACTGGACCCGTCCGCCCGGCGCTTCACGCTGGACCTCATCCGCGAGTTGGGCAAGACCAAGACCATCGTCGTCGCGACCCACATTCTGGGTGACATCGACCAGGTCTGCGATCATCTGGGCGTGATGCACGAGGGGCGGATGATCTTCACCGGCTCAATGCAGGACATCCAGCGGCGGATTGGCCGCGAGGACTTTACTTTAGAGTTGGAGGGGGACCCGGAGAATATCTCCCGCTTGGTCCGCGAGGCCGCGAATCTGGAGGGCGTCGAAGTTCGGGCGGCTAGTAGTGTGCCCGTGAGGGTATCAAGTCCCGAAGTCTCAGGTTTGAAGTGTGAAGTCTCAAGCGGCGATGGCGCACTTCAAACGTCAGACGTCAAACTTCCCACTTCGAAAGACAACGGGACTGTGCTCGTGCGGGTCGCCGACGGCCGCCGCCGCGCCCGGGCACTGGCCGATATCCTGCAACTGGTGGATGCCTGTGGTCTTTCGCTGCATGGCGTTCACTCCGGGCAAAACGCGACCGAAAACGCCTATCTCCAACTGCTGCAAGAGGACGAGGCCCATGGATTCCACCGCTAAAACCTTCGCCCTGGGCACGAAACTGATGCCCTACCTGGCGATCCTCGAGCACGATCTGAGGGCCCTGTGGACCAGTCGCCTGGTCCGGCTCTGGCTGGCGGCTACCGCCGTCATGACGCTGCTGTTAGCTGCTGCGAACTGGGCGAAGTTCCAGGATGCGACGCTGATCGCGTCGTTGTTGTTCCCGTACTTGGTGTTCCCCTGGTTCTTCGTGGTCGTGGTGCTCGGGGTCAGCCCGGTGTCGGGGGCGCGGGCCGAGGTGCTGGCCGACGGCATCCTGAGCCGGCCGGTGAGCCGCTGCGAATACCTGCTGGCGGCTTGGTCGGCGCGGGTGCTGCTCGTGCTGGGCGTGTACTTGGTGGTGACGGTCCCGGCCGTTGCCATCGTGACCCTGGCCAAGCGCCCCGTGCCGGAGGATGCAGTGACCCTCTTCGGAATCGTCAGCTCACTGGGCGTGGTGGCGCTGGTGCTCACGTTCCTCGTGTCTTTGGGCTTTCTCGCGGGGACGCTGCTGCGAAAGCCGCTCTTGGCCGCGGTGGTGCTTGTCTTCGTGTGGTACCCCATCGGCATCGTTCTGAACGCGTTTTCGCTGGAGGAGTTCTCGCCGATCAGCTTGAGCCGGGCGATGTCCACGCAACTGCGTCAGCCCTGGCGAGCCGCCGACGCGGAGGCGAGGGGCAAGGCCAATGCCCAGGACATGGAAGCCCTCGCTCGTCAGATGGACCACTTCCTCAGCGTGTTTTCCAACGGCCAGCCGAGTCCGGCGGCCAAGCCGGACTTCTTCGAGGGCGGTAGATTCACCGATTTCTCCCTGCTCCGCGTGATCCTGGGATACGGCCTGCCGACCCTGATGGCGGTCGCCTTGGCGATGGTATTCTTCCATCGCCGCGATTTGTGACGCCGCTCATCATCCGTGACTGGAGTTCTGCAAAATGGAGATTAGGCCTACTTTGGGAAGGAAAAATCTCTCTTCTCTATTTTGCAGAACTCCAGTCGGTGAGAGACAATACCCCTTGTCTCTATCGTCCCGGTGTCTGTTCGGCGGTGAACTTCATTGGCTCCAGACGCGGATTCAGCACGTGGATAATCGTCAGGTTCACCAGGTAGGCGCAAGCGGCAATGAGAAACAGAAGTTGATACTTTCCCGTCGTCTCCAGGATGTAGCCGGCGAGCTTGGCGATGAACATGCCGCCGATGGCGCCGGCCATGCCGCCGATGCCGATGATCGAGCTGACGATCTGGCGTGGCGCGGTGTCGGACACCAGCGTGTAGAGGTTGGCCGAGAAGCCCTGGTGCGCGGAAGCCGCCAGGCCGACCAGCAACGTGGCGACCCACAGGTGCGAGATGCTCGAGGTCATGAAGACCGGCACGACGCATAACGCGCAGACCAGCATGGCCGTCTTGCGGGCGGCGTTCACGCTCCAGCCTCGCTTGATGAGCCAGGAAGACAGCCAGCCGCCGCCGATGCTGCCCACGTCCGTCATCAGGTAGATGACTACCAAGGGCGGCCCCATGTGCAGCAGGTCCAGCCCGTACTGCTTGTTCAGGAAGTCTGGAATCCAGTACAGGTAGAACCACCAGATCGGCGAGCTGAGGAACATCCCCACGGTAAAGGCCCACGTCTGGCGGTAGCGCAGGAGCGTCAGCCAGGGGACCTTCACGACGGGATCAGGCGGGTCGCTGCGGATATGGGCCAGTTCCGCCGCCGAAACGCGCGGATGGTTCTCCGGCTCCTGGTAGAACAGCCACCAGACGACCAGCCACGCGAAGCCCAGGACTCCTGTGGCCAGGAACGCGGTCGGCCAGCCGAACGTGATGGTCAGCCACGGCACCAGCAACGGCGCGACCAGTGCCCCGACGTTACTGCCCGCGTTGAAAATACCCGTGGCCAGCGCCCGTTCCTTCTTGGGGAACCAGATACTGACGGTCTTGACCGCCGCCGGGAAGTTGCCTCCTTCCGCCAACCCCAGGGCAAATCTCGCGGCGCTGAAGCCGAGTACCGTCATAGGAATCACCAGGAGCCAGTTGCCCACGACGTGTGCCACGGGCTGGGCCCAGTCGCCCGGTATTGCTTCCGGCGGGATCAATCGGGTCAGGGCGTGGGCCATCGCCGCCAGGCTCCAGAACAGCACGGCCAGAAAATACCCCCGCCGCACGCCCATGCGGTCCATCAGACGCCCGGCGCCTGCATAGCCGATGGCATAGGCGACCTGGAAGGCGAAGACGATGTTGCTGTAGTCAATCTCATTCCAGCCAAGCTGCTTTGCCAGCTCCGGCTTCAAGATCCCGATGATCTGCCGGTCGATGTAGTTGAGGGTCGTGGCGAAGAACAGCAGGGCGCAAATGCCCCAGCGGGACCAGCCAATTGATGTTGCCCTCACCTGTCCAACGGCTTGCTCACCTGGCATAGAACGGCCTCCCACGACGGCGCGAAACCTGTACTATCTGCGAATCGCGGATAGTAAACCATGAATCGAGACCAAGGGCCAGATGATTATTGCCGATGCCAAAAAGGAAAGACGGAAGAGGCGGCACTCAAGCCGGTGTCTTCCGTCTTTCGCGGGCAACCCCGGACAATGCGTTCTCCGCAGTCAATCCTCGGCGGGTTCGTAGGACATTTCGCGAGTCTTGAGGTCGCACGGGAGGAGATTGCTTCGTCGCTGCGCTCCTCGCAATGACATGAACAGGCCTAATATGTCATTGCGAGCGAAGCGCGGCAATCTACACCCTATAGTCGTGGAACTTGCGAAATACAGTGTTATACGGATTCGGAAAAATCCGTGCGCGGCGTGCACTCTGTCATCCTGAGGCGAAGCCGAAGGATCTGGCCACCGAATCGGAGGTTTCTCTCGCTCGCAGGCCAGATCCATCACTCCGCTACGCTCCGTTCAGGATGACAAGCGGGAGCGCAAGAATTAACCAGAATCCGTATTAGTGGCCGTTTTCGCCGGAGAGGTGCTTGGCCAGATCGCCCACAACGGCCTTGGCGTCGCCAAAGACCATCAGGGTCTTGTCGGCATAGTGCAACTCGTTATCGATGCCGGCAAAGCCCGGGTTCATGCTGCGTTTGATGGCCAGCACCGTCTTGGCTTTGTCCACGTCAATGATAGGCATGCCGTAAATGGGACTGCTCTTATTGGTGCGTGCAGCGGGGTTCACCACGTCGTTGGCGCCCACGACCAGCGCGACGTCCACCTGTGGCATCTCGGGATTGATATCATCCATCTCCACGAGGTCGGTGTACGGGATATCGGCCTCCGCCAGCAGGACGTTCATGTGTCCCGGCATCCGGCCTGCCACCGGGTGGATGGCGAACTTGACGTTGATTCCCCGCTTGGTCAGGTGGTCATAGAGCTCGCGGACCCGGTGCTGCGCCTGGGCGACGGCCATGCCGTATCCCGGCACGATGACGACCGAGCCGGCCTGTTCCATGATCTGGGCGGCGTCCTCCGCCGTCGCGCTCTTGACGGTCTTCTGGGCCGCTTTGGTGGCACTCGCCTGGACCTGGCCGAAGGCGCCGAACAGCACATTGGCGAAGCTGCGGTTCATCGCCTTGCACATGATGATCGAGAGAATCAGGCCCGACGAGCCGTCGAGCGCCCCGGCGGTGATCAGCAGCTTGTTGTCCATCACGAAGCCCATGGCCACGGCCGACAGGCCCGCGTAGGAATTCAGGATCGAAATGACCGTCGGCATGTCCGCCCCGCCGATGGGCATGATCAGCATGACGCCGAAGGCCAGAGCCAGCACGATGATCAGCGGGAAGAGAATCGCGTAGCTGGGGTTGACGGTCAACGCCACGCACCCGATGACAGCGGCGGCGAGAATGCCGATGTTGACGATGTTCTGCCCTCGGAAGGTGATGGGGCGCGTGGGGAGGATCTCTTGCAGCTTCCCGGCGGCCATGAGGCTTCCGGTGAACGTCAGGAAGCCCAGGAGCACTTCCATGCACAGGGCCCCCGCGCGGAAAGAGCTCAGTTCCATTCCGGACCCACTGAAGCTAATGTAGAACTCCGACACGCCGACCAGTCCGGCGGCCAGACCGCCGAAGGCGTGGGAAAGCGCCGTTCGCTGCGGCACGGCCGTCAGTGGCACCCAGGACAGCGGCACGCCGATCACGGACCCGATCACGATGGCCAGCGCGATCCATTTGTAATTGGACACGGCAATGGCCGGATTGATCAGGGTCCCGGCGACCGCGACGAGCATTGCTGCCACGCCGGCTATGACGCCCCGCCTGGCGGTCTCGGGGCTGTTCATCCACTTTAGAGCGAGAATGAATAACGCGGTAGCGACAAGATAGGCGATTTGAATCCAGGTATTCATGCTTTCGCAACCTCCCGTCTCTTGAACATCTTCAACATGCGGTCGGTGATGAGGAATCCACTGACGATGTTGATGACCGAAGCCACAATGGCGACCAGCCCCAGAAGATTGAACCGGTAGTCTGAGTGCTGCTGGCCGGCGATCAGGATAGACCCGACCACGGCGATGGCCGAGATGGCGTTGGTCAGGGACATCAGGGGCGTGTGCAATAGTCGCGACACGCGCCGGATCACGTCCAAGCCGACGAACGTGGCCAACATGAAGACAAAGAGGGTTGAGACATAATCTATGCCTGCCACGGAAGCATGCTGGACGGCACCCGGCACGGCTTCGGCGGTCGTTTCCGCCGCCACCGCCGCCGCACCGCCGGCGACGAGCACTGCCGTGGCCGCCAGGGATCGCTTGAGAAACAACAGTTTCATAGGGCCCTTCTCCTAAGAATGCAGGTGAATATGCTGTCGTTGTGTCGCAGTCCGCTATTTCTTCGCCCGGTCACGGACCTGACCGTCGTGTGTCATCAGGCAGCTTTGGATGATTTCGTCGTCTAACCGCAGGACGAATTTCTTCGCCTCCTTGTCCCAGAACTCCTCGATTAGTCCGAGCAGGTTGGTGGAATACACTTTGCTGGCTGGAATCGGCACGCGTCCCGGCAGGTTCGCCAAGCCGACGATCTTGACGCCATTCTTGTCGACAACCTGACCGAGGACCGAGCCTTCCACGTTGCCGCCGCTTTCGATGGGCAGATCGATGATGACGCTTCCTTTCTTCATGCCGGCCACGATATCCGCCGTAAGAATGACCGGGGCCTTTTTGCCGAAGACCTGGGCCGTCGTGATGACCACATCGGCCGCCGCACAGAGCTTCTTCATCCCTTCCCGCTGCTTGGCCAGTTGTTCCTCGGTCAGGGCCTTGGCATAGCCGTCCTTGGTCTGGCCGGTCTCGCCGATGTCGATTTTGGCGAATTTCGCGCCGAGGGACTGGACCTGCTCGGCCACGACGGGCCGCGTGTCAAAAGCCTCCACGGTGGCGCCGAGCCGCCTGGCCGTAGCAATGGCCTGCAGGCCCGCCACGCCCGCCCCAATGATGAGAACCTTGGCGGCCATGATCGTGCCGGCGGCTGTCGTCATCATGGGGAAGATGCGGTTCAGGTGATCGGCCGCCAGGATCACCGCCACGTAGCCTGCCAGGTTCGCCTGGGAGCTCAATGCGTCCATCTTCTGCGCCCGGGTGGTGCGGGGAATCATCTCCATGCTGATGGCGCTAACTCCTTGTGCCGCCAGCTTTTGGATCAGGTCCGGCTCGTTGAAAGGATCGAGGAAAGTGGCATGAACACAGCCCTTTTTGAGCCAGGGGACCTCTTCGATGGGGGGCTTGCGCACTCGCAGCACCATGTCCGCAGAGGACAGAATCGCTTTGCGATCCTGGACGACCTCGGCCCCGGCGGCGGCGTAGTCCCCATCGGAATACCCGCACGCGGTGCCCACGCCGGCCTCAACGGCGACTTGCGCTCCACGCTTGACAAGCTTGGTGACGTTCTCCGGCACGATGGCCGTCCGGGTCTCACCTGGAAACGTCTCTCTCGGAATACAGATTCTTGTCGTCATATTTGTACATTCTTGGAACAATAACTTATTCTGAAAATGGTGGCTATGCTATGTAGTCGCGGCAATTGATAGTATACAGAGCATTATATTGCGCGAGTACTTGAGTGTTACATGAAACTTCCTAATTAACTGTATTACGTATGATTATAGTGGATTATAGTGGATGTCGCCGTTGGATTGTGCTTGCCCGGTCATGACGCTGCCAAGGGGGACGAAGCAGCAACCGGCCACTAAGAAGACTCGCTTTACCCGTCGGCTGTTCCGTGCTAAAAAGGGAAACGGCCGATAAAAAACGCAAGGAAGAACGAGTGCCCGTAAACGTCTCCAAAGCGTTCTTGATCCGCTGCGGTAATCTCGGCATAATCACGTCGGATCGGCACGGGTTAGCATGTGCGCGAATCCGAATGGAGTGACCACATGTATACACGTCGCAACTTCTTGAAGGTGATTGGTTCCGCCGCAAGCGCGTTTGCTCTGACTGGCCGCCGGGGCTTGGTGGAATCCTCCGAACCCAAGCGGGATCGGCCGAACATCGTCTTCATCCTCGCCGACGATCTCGGGTACGGCGACCCGACCTGCTACAACGCCGAATCGAAGATCCCCACACCCCAGATGGACAAGCTGGCGGCCCAAGGGATTCGGTTCACCGATGCCCACACGCCCACGGCCCTGTGCACGCCCACGCGCTACGGCATTCAGACCGGCCGGTACTGCTGGCGGTCGTCCCTGAAGAAGGGCGTCCTGAACGGCTACAGCGAGCCGCTCATTGAGAAGGATCGCCTGACCGTGGCCTCGTTTCTCAAACGGCACGGCTACGCCACCGGCTGCGTCGGCAAGTGGCACCTGGGACTGGGCTGGGTGACGAAGGATGCCGGCGAGAAAGCGAAAGCCGACAATATCGACTATGAGAAGCCCGTCACGCATGGGCCTGGGTCCCTCGGGTACGACTACGGCTACATCCTCCCGGCTTCGGTGGACATGGACCCCTACTGCTGGCTGGAGAACGGCCGCACCGTGGAGGCGGCGACTTCCCATACACCCGGCAGCAAGCGGCGGTGGGATGGCGGCGGCGGCTTCTGGCGGGCCGGCCCGATCGCGCCATCGTTCGATTTCTACCAGGTCTTGCCTACGATCACGACCAAGTCGGTCGAATTCATCAAACGCCAGACGCCGGAGCGTCCCTTCTTCCTTTATGTCCCGCTCACCGCGCCGCACACGCCCTGGATGCCGACAAACGAGTTCCGGGGCAGGACGAAGGTCGATTGGTACGGCGATTTTGTCACCGAAGTGGACTGGGCGATGGGGCAGATCGTCAAGGCGGTGGACGACGCCGGACTCAAGGACGATACGCTGGTCATCTTCACCTCGGACAATGGCTCGCATTGGCCGGTCGATCAAATCGAAAAGTTCAACCATCGGGCGAACGGCCCCTGGCGCGGGCAGAAGTCCGACATTCACGAAGGCGGCCACCGCGTGCCGTTCATCTGCCGCTGGCCCGGCCGGATCAAGCCCGGCACACAGAGCCGCCAGACGATCTGCCTGAGTGACCTGCTGGCCACGTGCGCCGCCATCGTCGATGACCCGCTGCCCGCCGATGCAGGCGAGGACAGCTACAACATTCTGCCGGCCATGCTGAATCCGGACTTGGCCAAGCCGATTCGCGAGGCCACGGTGCACCATTCGGGCAACGGTATATTCGCGATCCGCCAAGGCCCGTGGAAGCTGATTCAGGGCCTCGGTTCCGGCGGCTTCACGGCCCCGGCCCAGATCAAGCCCGAGCCGGGCGGACCCCAGGGCCAGTTCTACAACCTCCAGGACGATCCGGGCGAGCAGAAGAACGTGTGGGCTGAGCACCCCGAAATTGTCGAGTGTCTCAGCGCCTTGCTCGAACGCTACAAGCAGCAGGGCCACAGCCGGCCGATGGTATGAAGATGTCCGCTAATCGTGGGGCGATGAGCACAGCAGGATCGGGTGGCAGCGTCAAGGCCCAAGGCCTTGGCGATGGGGTTACACACGTGCCATGCAGCCATCGCCAAGCTGTGCTTGACGATGCCACCCGTAAAATGAACAATGATCCGCTCGAAGGCTAAAACCAGGTGTGGTGAGATCGGGTGGCAGCCTCCAGCGCAGGTTGGGGATGGTCGTGTCGCGGGCATCCTGCCCGCGATTCGAGGGCGGGACGCCCTCGACACCATAAACCATCCCCAAGGCCTTCCGGCCTTGAGGATGCCACTTGGCAGACTCTTTAGCCTTTGAGCGGATCATTGAAAATGAAAGGAGATGGGTCGATATGTCTGAGCCGAACTGGACGCGTCGTGATTTCTTGAAGGCCCTGGGCCTCGGAGCGGTGGCGTTGAATGTCCCGCTGGGACAGACGCTCGCCGTAGACGCCAGGCGGCCGAATATCATTGTCATCCTGTCGGACGACATGGGCTTCTCCGATCTCGGCTGCTATGGCGGCGACATCGATACACCGAACCTGAACAACCTGGCCACCAACGGTCTGCGGTTCAGCCAGTTCTACAACACGGCTCGCTGCTGTCCGACGCGGGCGTCGCTCCTGAGCGGCCTGTATCCGCACCAGGCGAGCGTGGGACACATGGTCGATGACTCGGGCTTCCCGTCGTACCGGGGGGACCTGGGCCACAATTGTGTCACCATCGCCGAGGCGCTCCGGCTGGCCGGCTACCGCACCTACGCGACCGGCAAATGGCACGTGACGCGGTACATGGCCAAGGACGGTCCCCAGCACAACTGGCCTTTGCAGCGCGGCTTCGAGCGGTTCTACGGCACGATCGCCGGCGCGGGCAACTACTTCGATCCCGCGACGCTGTGCCGGGACAACACGTTCCTCTCGTCGCAGAACGACCCCGAGTACAAGCCCGAGGCGTACTACTACACGGACGCCATCAGTGACAACGCTGTCAGATTCGTCCGGGAGCACCATGAGAAATCGGCGGATAAGCCGTTCTTCCTCTACATGGCCTTCACGGCCGCCCACTGGCCGCTGAACGCCCCGGAGAAGGCCATCGCCAAGTACCAGGGCAAGTACGACAAGGGCTACGCGTACTGTCGGCAGCAGCATTTCGAGCGATTGAAGCAGATGGGCCTGATCCACAAAGATTGGGACCTCAGTCCGCAGGCGGGGGATTGGGAGAAGGTTAAGAATAAGGACTGGGAGGCCCGCTGCATGGAGGTCTACGCCGCCATGATCGACACGATGGACCAGGGCATCGGGCGGGTCGTGACGGAGTTGAAGAAGCAGGGCACGCTCGACAACACGCTGATCCTGTTCCTCCAGGACAACGGCGGCTGCGCGGAGGACATGGGCCGGCAGGCGAAGGTCAACGAAAACTGGGTCGCCGCCCTGAAGGATCTCAAGCCGATGGCGGCGGATGAGCTTCAAGAGGACAGCCGCCCGCCCATGCAGACGCGCGACGGCCGGCCGGTTCGCGGCGGGCCCTCCGTTATGCCGGGTCCGGCGGATACCTACATCAGCTACGGCCGCAACTGGGCGAACGTCTCCAACACGCCGTTCCGCGAGTACAAGCACTGGGTCCACGAAGGCGGCATCTCCACCCCGCTGATTTGTCACTGGCCCGCCGGCATCAAGTCCCGCGGCTCGCTTTGCCACGAGCCGGGTCATCTGATCGACATCATGGCCACGTGCGTGGACATCTCCGGGGCGCGGTATCCGACGCAGTACGGGGGGAAAGACATCCAACTAATGGAAGGTACCAGCTTGGCCCCGGCGTTCCAGGGAAAGCCCCTCGCCGAGCGGGCGATCTTCTGGGAGCACGAAGGCAACCGGGCCGTTCGCAAGAGCAAATGGAAGCTGGTCTCAAAGCACCCCGGCGGCTGGGAGCTGTACGACATCGACGCCGACCGCACGGAAATGCACGACCTCGCCGCCCAGGAATCTGACAAGGTGCAGGAACGGAAATCGTTATACGAGGCCTGGGCCCAGCGTTGCGGCGTCCAGCCCTGGCCGTTGAAGAAACTCGGACAAAAGAGTTGATGGGACGCGGCAACCTGTTCGTAGTGACGCCGTAAGGCGTTTCTCGGAAAGTGTGAAGTGTGAGGTTCGAAGTGTGAAGTCGTCACTTGATTGAGTTGATGGAGTGAGCCACCGCATGAGCACGAGACTGAATCGACGCGAATTTCTCAAGACCATCGGACTGACAGCCGCCGCGATGACAATCCCGGCGTGCCGGAGCACGATGAACGCTTCCGCCACCGAAACCAAGAAGCGGCTACCCAATTTCGTCATCATTTTCATCGACGACATGGGCTACGCCGATGTCGGCTGCTTCGGAGCCGAGGGCTACCAGACTCCCAACATCGACCGCATGGCCGCCGAGGGGACGCGGTTCACTGATTTCTACGCTGCTTCCTCCGTCTGCACGCCGTCACGCGCCGCGTTGATGACGGGCTGCTATCCGCAGCGCGTCGGCCTGCCGAACGTGCTTGGCCCGAACGCCAAGATTGGCCTCAGCGACAACGAGACCACCATCGCTCAGATGCTCAAGGGGACCCCCAACGCGAAACAGGGCGTTGGGGACCCCGAGCCGCTTGGCTACGCGACGGCCTGTTACGGCAAATGGCACCTCGGCCATCTTCAGCCGTTCCTGCCCACGCATCACGGTTTCGACGAATACTTCGGCCTGCCCTACTCCAACGACATGTGGCCCAAGCACCCCGAGGCCCCGAAGGACTATCCCGATCTGCCGCTGGTGGAGGGCGACCGCGTCGTCGCCTACGATCCCGACCAGACGCAACTGACGACCTGGTACACCGAGCGGGCCGTGCGCTTCATCGAAAAGAACAAGGACCGCCCGTTCTTTCTCTATGTGCCGCACTCGATGTGCCACGTCCCGCTGCACGTCTCGGACAAGTTCAAGGGCAAATCGCGGCGGGGCCTGTTCGGTGACGTCATCATGGAGATCGACTGGTCCGTCGGCCAGGTCCTCGATACGCTCCGCCGCCTCGGCCTCGACCAGGACACGATGGTCCTGTTCTGCTCGGACAACGGCCCGTGGCTCAGCTACGGCGAGCACGCCGGCTCGGCCCAGCCGCTCCGCGAGGGCAAGAACACCTCCTTCGACGGCGGCCAGCGCGAGCCGACGATCCTGTGGTGGCCGGGCAGAATCCCCGCCGGCAGAGTCTGCCGCGAGTCCGCCACCACGATGGACATGCTGCCGACCATCGCCGGCCTCGCCGGCGTCAAGCCGCCGGACCACAAGATCGACGGCAAGGACATCTGGCCCCTGCTCAGCGGCCAGAGCGGCGTAAAGAGCCCGCACGAGGCCTTCTACTATTATCATAGCCTGGCCCTGGAAGCCGTCCGCAGCGGCCGATGGAAGCTGCACTTCCCGCACGCCTACAACACGCTGGCCGGCCGGCCCGGCGGCACCGGCGGCAAGCCCGCCAAGTACGAGCAGGCCAAAATCGACCTGGCCCTGTTCGATCTGGAGAATGACATCAGCGAGCAGCACAACGTCGCCGACCAGCATCCGGACGTGGTGAAGCGATTGCAGCAACTTGCCGACGAAATGCGTCAAGATCTTGGCGACTCCGCGCTGAAGATGCCAGGCAAAGGCCGCCGCCCGCCCGGCAGGGTCTGACGCGGTACGGAGAAATAAAATGTCCCTTTTCCAGTGTCTTGAAACTTCACACTTCACACTTGAAACTGAGGTATAATGGTCCGCGACGAAACCGAGTCCGAAACGCAGTTACGCGTATCTCACGAAAGGAAGGGTTGACTATGGGCAGCAGCAGACAATCGTCATCGCAGCGCGGCAGCCTCACGAGACGGCAATTCCTGGCGACGGCCTCGGCCGGCACGATGGCCGCCGTGGTCGCCGGGAGCATGCCTGCCTACGCCAATGCGGGCAAGAAGGCCGCGAAGTGCGCCATCCTGGGCGGCCAGCCTGTCCGGGCCAAACCATTCAGCCGTTGGCCGATCTGGGACAAATCGGCGGAAGAGCCCGTCCTGGCGGTCCTGCGCAGCGGCAAGTGGTACCGGGGCAGCGGCACCGTGGTCTCGCAATTCGAAGAGAAGTATGCGGCCCTGCTGGGCGCGAAACGCTGCGTTGCCACGATGAACGGCACGAACTCCCTACTGACCGCGCTTCATTGTCTTGACGTGGGCGTCGGGGATGAGGTGATTGTCTCGCCGTACACGTTCATCGCGACCTACAACGTGGTCCTCAACTCCGTGGCCCTACCGGTGTTTGCCGACACGGACCCGGAGACTTTCCTCATCAACCCGGACAAGATCGAGGAGAGGATCACGGAGAACACCAGGGCGATCCTGCCGGTACACATCTTCGGTTTGCCCGCCAACATGACCAAGATCAACGCCATTGCCAAGAAACACAATCTCAAGGTCATCGAAGATGCCTGCCAGGCATGGCTGGCGGAGTGGGGCGGCAAGAAGTGCGGCACGCTGGGCGATCTCGGCTGCTTCAGCTTCCAGGAATCGAAACACCTGCCCGCCGGCGAGGGCGGGGCCGTGGTGGGCAACGACGAAGCGTTGATGGACCTCGTCTGGTCCTATCACAACTGCGGCCGGCCCTACGGCAGCGTCAAGGGCAAGACCGGCTATCCTATCGTCGGCAACAACCGCCGGATGACGGAATACCAGGCGGCCATCCTGCTCAACCAGGTGCAGAGGCTCGAGGCGGATACGGCCAAACGCGTCGAGAACGCCAATTACCTGACCTCGCGCATCAAGGACATCCCGGGCATTGTGCCGCACAAGCTCTGCGAGGGCGCGACGAGAGCCGTCTACCATCTGTATCCCCTCCGGTATAAGCAGGAACAGTTCAATGGCCTGTCAAGGAACCGATTCCTCGCGGCCCTGAGCGCCGAAGGCATTCCTTGCTCCGCCGTCTATGGTCCTCAGTACAAAGACGAACTGATCGAGGCTGCCCTCACTTCCAAGAACTTCAAGCGGGCCTTCCCGAAGGAGAGGCTGGACCGGTATCGACAGGAGCTCCACTACCCGGCCAACGACCAGCTTTGCCAGGAAGCCGTGTGCTTCACGCAGAATCTGCTGCTCGGTCCCAAGAGCGACATGGACGATATCGCCAACGCCATCCAGAAGGTCTATGAGAACCGGGATGACCTCGTGAAATCGCAGAAGGCGTAGAGGTGACAAGAGAGGGATGACGTTCATTCTGTCCGAGGCTCTCAGGGTTGACGAAAGAGGAGAATTGTGAAGGTACGTGGACTTGTCGTGCTGGTGCTGGCCATGTTAGCGGGCTGGGGTCTCTTGGTGCTCACGAAACAAGCGGCCCGGGCGGAGCCGGCGGCCAAGGTGCTGCACGTGCAGCGGACGGAGGATTTCACCGTCGATGGCAGCGGCGATGCCGCCGCCTGGAAAGCGGTTGCCTGGGAGCCGCTTATGCCTCGGATCGAAGGTCGTCTCTCGTACCAAACGCGCATCAAGACGCTCTACTCCAAAACCGGGCTGTACGTGCTCATGGAGGCCGAGGACCACACGATCACCGCCACGATGAACGAGGACTTTCTCGACCTCTGGAATGAGGACGTGTTCGAGTTCTTCCTGTGGCCCGACGAGCGGTGCTCAGTCTATTTCGAGTACGAGATTTCGCCGCTGGGCTTCGAGCTGCCGATCCTCATTCCCAACTTCGAGGGCAAGTTCCTCGGCTGGCGGCCCTGGCACTACGAGGGCGACCGCAAGACGCAGAAGGCCACCACCGTTATGGGCGGCCCCAAGCAGTCGGGCGCCCGCGTGACGGGCTGGGTCGCCGAGGTGTTCGTCCCGTACGATCTGCTCAAACCGCTGCAGAACGTCCCGCCGCAGCCGGGGACGCGGTGGCGGGCGAACTTCTACCGCATGGACTACGACGACGGCAAGAACACCAGTTGGGACTGGTCCCGCGTCGGCCCCAGCTTCCACGAGTACCGCAAGTTCGGCACGCTGGTCTTCGAGTAGCAGGCATGACGGCAGTCCGTAGGGTGGGCTGGGTGCGCTGTGTCCACCTTTCTTAACGAGGGACAGACCGTGTCCTCTCGGGTGGTCGTTCCATTAGACACTCCTCAGTACCCCCTACAGGTGGCATTATATTTTCTTTAAAAGCACAACATAAGGTATTGACATCTCCACTCAAAACCGGTCTTATAGTTGCCTAAGATCGTGTAAATGGATTTGCACTGACTTGGCACAGGACTCGCCGATGGCGAAGAGAAGGCGTGTGCTTCTTGTTGGGCACGGTTGTCGTGAAGCCGCCTTGGCAACATCTCTTGCAAGGGACGATGCGGAGATTCACTCTGTTGCGAGATGCAGGAACCCTTTGATCGAGCAGTTGTCGGAAGATCTACATCTCGTCAGTCGCTATACACCCGAAAGCATTGTTCAGTATGCGGCCTCCGTTAAGCCTGATTTCGTGATGGTCGGCCCGGAGGACCCGATTGCTGCCGGTGCCACTGACGCGCTCACGTCTGCCGGATTCTGGGTCTGTGCTCCAACACGCCAGGCGTCCCGGTTGGAGTGGGACAAGGCACACATGCGCGAATTCCTGTCAGTCCACGTTCCCTCCTTCAATATTCCCTTTCTTGTTGTGAGAGATACGTCTGAGGTACATCGTTTCTTTCAGAACCCGTCCTGGCCCGTTGCTGTGAAACCGGTGGGGCTGACAGGAGGAAAGGGCGTGAAGGTGGAGGGTGTCCAACTGCGAACACCGGCTGAAACAGAAGCGTTCGCGAACGAGTGCTTACTACGTAGCCATTCACGAGGTGCGGCAAAAAAATATTTTTGAGGCGGTGATTTTGGAGTAGCGCGAAGCTGGGGAAGACGGTATATCCTCGTCTATGGTAGACCAGGATGTCACGATACCCCAGTTGATCTTGCAGAACGATC
>JAPLMX010000215.1 GCA_026386805.1 Phycisphaerae bacterium
AGACTCCACGTTAGCACCTCCAAGAGGAAAAGACCGCGAGAAGCGGGAGGACCAGGGTAGTTGAATGTTCGATTAGTCACGCGATGGCCCCTTTTAGGGGCCTTCCTCATACCACCGGCTCTGCCGGTGGTTCTGATTCGAAATCCGAAACCCGACAACTCCGCCGCAGGCGGATGCCTGTTGCCGCGTGTCGTTCGCGAAATCCGAAACAAGCACGAAGGATCGAAATCGAAAACTCCAACCGGGCCCAGGTCCGGCGCGAGCGTTCCGGTCATTTGAGCTTTTGGTTTTGGATTTGTTTCGAATTTCGAGCTTCGAATTTCGAGTTTTGACACCATCGGGTAGCGCACCGGACTGCATTGCAGCACAAATCAGCGTCCGATAACAGGAAAACACCGTTGAATTATACCCAATACTGACCTTGCGCGAGGCAATTGGCCGATAATATACCGAGTGCGCCAAGTTGGATTGTGAGGGGCTTCAAACGCGATTCATCGCGTTTGGGAACCCTGCCACGTATTGGGATGACATGACTATGCGGCAGCAAATCGATCCCGTGCCAATGCCGCGGTTGCCGCGGACTCGCCATCAGACCAAATCCTGCCCGTTCTGCGCCGAGACGATCCGCTTCGAGGCGATCAAGTGCCGCTTCTGCGGCGAGTTCCTCGGCGGTCGTGGGCAGGCGGAGGCCGGAAGACCGAAAGCCGAGGACCGCAGGGCGAGCGTCCCCACTCGTCAGGAATTGTCGCGCCGGGATGCCCAGCCCGCAACCGAGCCCTCCGATTCGCAGGAGGAATCTGCGGCCGACGAAGACGGCACGCGAGTCCTCTGGTCCGGCCGGCCGAGTCTACTGGCCTTGGCCGGCATGTTCCTTAAGGCCGGCTGCTTCCTGGTCCTGTGCTGGGCCGTATACCGCTACCCGGTGACCACCACCATGGTTGGATACTTCCCCAAGGCTAACGTCCGGGTCGAGCAACTGGCGCAGATCGAAGGCTGGCTGGACGCCGGGACGCTGGCCCTGGCCCTGCTGGCGGCGATGACCGTCGCCTGGAAGGCGATCTCGCTCAAGAGTATCGGCTACGAGGTCACGCCGGACCGGATCGAGTGGTCCCGCGGCGTCTTTGACCGCCACGTGGACAACATCGACATGTTCCGCGTCGTCGATCTGAAGCTGCGGCGGTCCCTCCTCGAATGCCTCCTCGGCATCGGCACGGTGATCCTCATCACCTCCGACGAATCCGACCCCGAATTCGAGTTCGTCAAAGTCCGGCACTGCCGCGACCTGTATGACGCCCTGAAAGAAACCAGCCTCAACGCCGACAAGAAACGAAGCGTCGTCCACGTGGAATAATACTCGCCTCCGGCCAGGTTACCGACCTTTCCAGTAGTCAGGATGGCGTCTGAGATGCATGACAGCCACCACGACGACCTGGTCGTCAGAAAGCCTGAATAGAACGCCGAACGGAAACACTTTCGTCAAGCACCGTCTCACATCAACGTCGACCACGGGAAAGAGCCAGGGATTGATCTCGATACTGTTGATAGCGTCCTGAACGGACGCGAGAAACCTCTTGCCCAAGTCAGCTTGCCGACTCTCGTAGTAGACCGCCGCCTCGATCATCTCGGCTTCGGCCTGGGGGTGGAGCCTGGCATTCCTCATGTCAGTCTTGAGTAGGCTCTGGCAAAGGCCTCTTCCACTTCCACCAGATGAACTGCTCCCTCATCGATCTCCCGGCACCTTTTGCGAATCTCTTCTTTCCACTCGGGCGACAATTCCTGAGCCCCATCGACGTCGAGGCTCTCCAGCAGCTTTGCCGCAAGGAATGCCCTCAGAGGAGAAGGCAGGTTCAACGCTTCCACCATGATCTTGTCAACACTCGTGTTCATAGCAGTAGTCTAACCCAAAGAAGGATCCCCGTCAATCCCTGTGCCTCACAACGCCGCAAAGAAGCCGGCCCAACACGGTCTGCGATACATCCCAAGCTCTTGTCTCTACTGGCCACGTGCGGTCTTCAATAGGTCCATGACCTTCGTGTAGTGTCCGGGACGCGCGCAGTCGAGTGCCGTTCGGCCGGCTTTGGTCTTGGCGTTTGGATCGGCGCCGCTGGCGACGAGCAAAGCCACAACCCGAACATGACCGTCGCGAGCCGCGCCAGGCAGAGGCGTCCAGCCCGAGGTACTCCTAGCATTGACATTCGCGCCATGCCGGATCAAAACCTCCGCTGCGGTCTTCACGCCATTGGCAGCGGCAACATGCAGCGGCGTGAAGCCACGCTTATCGCAAGCATGGATATTGGCACCAGCAGAAATGAGCACTTCACAGAGGCGGCCCCCGTCGTGCTTGCACGCGGCCTCATGCAGCAGTGTACTGCCATTGTCATCTACGCCATTCACGTTGACGCCGTGGGCAATCAAGAGCTGCGCCGTGTCCGCGTACCCGCCGCGCACAGCAACATGGAGATGGTCCGCCTGCCCTTTCACACCCCTGTTAAGCAACAGCCCCACCACATCGGTGTGACCACCTTGCACGGCAGCGTCAAGCTGAGCGGCATTGACTTGAGCCCCTTTGGCAAGCAGCATGTCCGCGAAGGGACGGTTTCCCCTGCTGGCGGCCACGTACAGGGGCGTTGAGACTCCCGCGAAGAGGTCTCCTTGCCAGCCACGTGGTCTTGCCTCAAAAGTCTGGGTGGTCGCCGGATCGATCTGTGCTCCGCCGACGATCAGCAACTCGCCCACTTCCACGTAGCCGTCCAGTGCGGCGGCATGCAGCGGGGTCCAGCCGCTTGCGTCTTTGGCATGAACATCCGCTCCCTTGGCAATCAATAGCCGCGCCACCGCCGCATGACCTTTGTCAGCAGCAGCATGGAGAGGCGTCAGGCCTCGCGGGTCCTTGGCATTGACGTCTGCACCTTTCGCCAGAAGTAATTCCACCACCTCCCTGCGATCCTGAAGGGCTGCACAGTGCAGAGGGGTGCCATACAAGCATTGTGCCGTCAGGTCCGCACCACAGCCCACGAGGTACTCCACTACGCTACGATGCCCCCGCCAAGCCGCGCGGTGGAGAGGCGTGGCCTCATAGATTTGGACCTTTGTGTCGATCTTGGCGCCGCGAGCCACAAGGAGCTCGACCATTTCTTTGTGGCCATTGTCGGCCGCGTAGTACAGTGGTGTGGCGCCAGCCTCGTCCAGGACGTTGATATCCGCACCCTTAGCCAGCAGCAATTCCACAACTCGCCCCTGCCCCCCACTGACGGCAGCATGTAGGAGGGCATATCCATTCTTGTTGCGCGCGTTCAAACTGGTTCCATTCGCAATCCCGCCGGCCACGCGTTCCAGATCGCCGAAGTAGGCGGCCGCGTAGATCGTATTGTTGGCGCCTGCCGCGACAAGAAGTTGAGCTATTTCCCTCTCGTCCTTTCCTATGGCAATATCCAGAGGCGTTCGCCCTTTTTTGTCGGCCGCATTTGCGTCGGCACCGTGGGCAAGGAGAAACTGTACGATAGTATTGTGCCCTCTGGCTACTGAGAACAACAAGGGTGTACGCCCAAACTCCGACTTGGCGTTGACATTCGCTCCGGCGGCTACCAGGACTTCGGCCACCTCCGCGTGTCCCCGTTCCGCAGCGTAGTGTAGAGGCGTGTAGTCATACCCACCGACCACGCCCTCCTCGCGCCAGCCCTTGGCGTTAACGTCGGCCCCGCCAGCAATCAACAGCTTGGCAATATCGGCGTATCCCGCGCTGGCGGCGGTGTGCAGTGGCGTAGAGCCGTCGGAATCGTGAGCATTCAAGTCGACGCAGTCCGGCAACAGCGATTTGACACGCTCAACATCGCCCGCGCGTGCCGCCCGGCACAAGAGAACAATGGCTTCGGTCGGCTTGGGTGCCCATCCGGTGAAGGCCGAAACTTGCCTCTTGTGGCAGCCGCACGAAAGAAGCAGCAAAGCGATGAATACGACCCTTCCTGCTCTCATTTCCCGTCACCTCACGAATAGCGATCTCGTGTACTCCTTTATTATAAGGAGTGAG
Source organism: Phycisphaerae bacterium (assembly GCA_026386805.1). Lineage (GTDB taxonomy): Bacteria > Planctomycetota > Phycisphaerae > Sedimentisphaerales > Anaerobacaceae > PLanc-01. The sequence continues at coordinate 4,028 of JAPLMX010000215.1, forward strand.
AAGGTGCAAGGGTAACACTTGAATCATCGAAAACTCCAAAGCATTTGTCGTTTCTGGCAATTGTATGGCGGCGGAGCCGGTGCTACGCTTGATCTGGGGACGCTTTGCCGCTACGCTGTCGGGCCGATGTGTTGCAGATAAGGAGTCGGTTGTGCCGGAGATGCCGGAAGTTGAGAGTATTGCGTTGGGCTTGCGCCCGGCCCTCGTGGGCCAATGCGTGACGCGGGTGCGGGTCGGTACCCCTCTGGTCATCCGGGGTCCCTATCGCCGGCACTGGCGAGCCTTCATGGCGGAGTTGACCGGCCGGCGCGTCGAGAGCATCACCCGGCGGGCCAAGCGGCTCATCCTGGTAGCAGAACGAGGCATGGGTCTAGTGTTTCAGCTCGGCATGACGGGCAAGTTCCTCCTGTCAGATCCCAAACAGGATGTCGCTGCGACGACGCCCAAGCATACCCGACTGATTCTGTCCTTCTGCAATGGAACAGAGGTTCTCTTCGTGGACCCGCGCCGATTCGGACGCGTGTGGTGTCTGCGCGATCTGGACGCCCAGGCCCCAGACGCCGTGATGGAGGCGGCCGGCCTGACGCCGCTGGGGCCGGAGGCGTTGGACGTACGTCCCAAAGCCTTTGCTGCCCTTCTCACGACAGACCGGCCCATCAAGTCGCTGCTGTTGGATCAAAGTCGGATCGCCGGGCTGGGCAACATCTATGCCGATGAATCGCTCTGGGCAGCGAGCATCCATCCGGCCCGGGCCGGCTCCTCCGTCACCGCCACCGAGGCGGCGACTCTGCGGCGTGAGATCCAGAAGGTCCTGCGCCGGGCCATTCGCGCGGGTGGCACGACGTTCAGCGACTTTCGCAACGTACACGGCGAGATGGGCCGGTTCCGCGATCGGCTGAAGGCTTACGGGCGCCAGGGCGAGCCCTGCCCGCGCTGCGACACAACGATCCAATACCTCCGCGTCGCCGGCCGTGGCACCCACATCTGCCCACGCTGCCAGGCCAAGTGATCCGCCGGCACCGAAAGAGAAACAGGAGAGGGTGTGCATGGCACACCCTACCGCCCGGTTTCGAATTTCGAAATTCGAATTTCGAGCTTGCTTTGCTGTCTATGCTTCTTCGACCACCTTGAAGCCCAGCGCATCAGCCAGGGCGAAAAGCGGCTCCTTCAGGTCGCCATAGCAGGTAACGCGATGCCAGCCCCACTGATCCCACATCGTAAAGAGCTTCTCGATGTCGCCTACCGGCTCGGCGGCCAGCTTGGTCCGGCAGGCCCGGTCATCGGGGTCGTTCGCGACCGCCTTGCCCTGGTGGAAAAGGAGCTGCTTGCGGCTGTCTTCGAATTCAACCGTCGTTGTCATGTAGCCCAACGGCAAGATCGAGCGGACGGAGGCCCCCTGGCGGTCCTCGGAGTGCGTCAGGATCGTGAACGGGTTGGTCGGACCCTGCGGCCCGAAGACCTTATTCGAGGCCACGCAGTGAGCGTAGATGATCTGGCGCTTCGCCGTGTCGATCACCGGGTCGGAGATATAACCGGGCCGGCCCTGGGTCAGGGCGTTGAGCGTGACCATCGTGGAGGTCGAGCGAGTGTCGCACTCACAGCCGCCGACCAGGCCCTCGTTGTTCAGCTCGTGGAAGCCGAGGCACGGATAGGCGTGGATGTGCCCGCCGTAGAAACCGCCGAGGCAGTTGATCGTGATGGCGTTAGCCCCATGCTTCTTGAGCACCGCCTTCATGCCCAGGTACATTGCCGCCGAGGTTTCCAGCGTCTCCTGCGACACGTCGGTCACGGCGGAGGCATTCTTGCGCCAGCGCTCCGCCACGGCGTGGGACTCATCCTTGTCCGCCGCCTTCCACGCCTCGTTGATTTCCACGAAGGACATGTGCTCGACGGGGATGCCCAAGAGCTGGGTGGTGGGTCCGGCTTCGGTGGTCACCGCCAGAATCTTCGACTGCTTCATCCGGGCGATGCAGTCCTGCGGCGAAAGGGTCTTGACCGGATCGGGCGTGCAGGCGAGGTCGCCCACCTTGGGCGTGTTCTTGGCCCGCACTTTCGCGGTAGCCGCGACGAAGTCCGCGACCGAGCCGCCCTTTTTCACCAGCGCGAAGCATTTGACCGCCTCGACCAAGTCCTCGAACCGCGACGACGCCACAAAGCCAACGTTCGGTGTCTTATTCCGCAAGTACGCGGCCATGTAAACGAGAAACCCGCCGCTGCCGCCGAACTGGAAATCGGCGTACAGCACGGGCTTGCCCGAGGCGGCAATCGTCTGCACGACGCGGTTCCAGGCGTTCATCTGGTAGACGAGATAGCCGCCGATGTCGGCGGACTTGTCTTCGTCGAGGATCTTTTTGGCTTGCTCTTCGCCGGCGGCCAGCGAGGACACGAATTGAAAACTGGGGCATTCTTTCGCCAATCCGGCGTTGATCCGTTCCATGACCGGCGCAAAATCGAACCCTTTATTCGGCCAGTCCGGGCCAGGTTGCTGCGCCGCGTGCAACGAGTAGATGATGCGAATCTTCATTTTGCCGCCGCCGGTCTGGGCCGCGAACAGCTCGCCCGGACGCGCCAGCAGTCCCGCCGCCCCGGCACACACGGCACAACCTGTCGCGAGGAAACGCCGGCGATTCATCCGGCAGCACGCACACCCCGTCACCAATCCACCCTTGTTCATACTCGTTCTCCCTGTTGCAGAAGTTCACTCGATAAGAATCAATCCGTAGTAGTTCGGACATTGTCGCGTCGTTCGCACCACTTCAATAGGCAGGCCCGCCTTCTTGACGGTCGCGAAGACGTCGATTCCGCAGGCCTCCATCGCCGGCCGGGCCTGCTGGGCATGGCGGCACCCACCCACCGTTCGTGCACAGCTCTCGCAAAGGCAGCACGGCCCGGCCCCAAGCCCCAGGGCCTTCCAAGCTCCGCACAGGAAGACCTTCCGCTCCAGCTCGGCGACGGCCGCCTTCACGTTCACCTCGGGCGCGAAGTGGATCAGGATCGCCCGCTTGTATGAGTCCAAGACCTTCCGCATCTCCTCGGGCGTAGGCGTATACGGCGGGCACACCAAACACTGGGCGTACCCATCGCATCCAAATTGGCACTTGAGCCGGACCCAGGGCGCGGTCTCCACGTCGGCCGTCGAGACGACCTTCGCCGCCTTGACGCCCGGCCGCGCGCCGGCCAACCGGCACAGCGACTCGTCGGAGAGATCCGCCTTCGCCTGCGGACGTTCACGTTTGCGACTCACACGACACCCTGGCAAAGGGACAATACACCCTGGCAATCCTGCCGTCTATGGGCATTTATACCCCGCCTCCTTCCTTACGGCAAGGCAACGAGCTGTCCAATCGTCACCGGTTCTCAGTTGACGATGGCCTGGTGGGCGAGGGCCTCGAATCTGTCATTCAGCGTGGCCTTGCCGGACGGGTACAGTTGGCCCATGCAGACGCCGATCAGCCTCTGGGCCGGATCGATGAAGAAGGTCGTGTACCAGAAACCGCCCCAGCGGTAGGCGCTGACGCTTGTCAACTCGCCCGCCTCGCGCAGACTACGCGTGACACCGAAGCCCAGGCCGAAGCCGGTACCGGGATTCAGTTCGCCGACGTGGTCCGCCGTCATCAATTGTACGGTCGTCGGGCTCAGCAGCCGGACACCGTCCAGCTCGCCGCCGTTGAGCATCATCTGGCAGAATCGCGCGTAATCCGAGATCGTGGAGCACAGCCCACCGCCGCCGGAGTAGTAGCGCTTGGGGCCTTCATACGGGTAGGTCACCGTGATCCGCATGGCCCCTTCACCGAGGATGCCGTTGCCCAGCCGTTTCAAATTCCCTTCGGGGTCGGGCCCGTAAACTGCGGCCAGGCGCGACACTTTGCCGCTGGGAAGGTAGAAGCCGGTGTCGTCCATCCGCAGCGGCACGAAGATGCGCTGGCGCAGGAACTCGTCGAAGGACAGGCCCGAGACAACCTCGACCAGCCGGCCGAGGACATCGACCGAGAGGCTGTACGTGAACGCCTCACCGGGCTGGTGCACCAGCGGCATTTGGGCCAGCTTCTTGATGCCGTCGGCCAGAGAATCCTCCGTCTGGATCAAGCCGTGGGTGATCCCCGCCTCCGCGTACTTGGCTCCGACGCGTGCGTCCCACTGATAGGTCAGGCCCGAAGTGTGGGTCAGAAGATTGCGAATCGTGATCTCGCGTTTGGCGGGGACGATCTTTTCATTGCTTTCGCCCGCCGTCCCGGAGATGAGGACTTTCATGTCTTTGAATTCCGGGAGATACTTCGAGACCGGGTCGCCGAGCCGAAACCACCCCTCCTCGTACAACATCATCACGGCCACGCTGGTAATGGGCTTGCTCATCGAGGCGATTCGGAAGATCGCGTCCGGCTTCATCGCGACGTTCATCTCCTTGTCCTGCATGCCCACGCTCTTGAGGTAGGCCACCTTGCCGTCGCGGGCCACCAGCGCTACGGCCCCGGCCAGCAGCTTGCCATCCACGTGCTCTTGCATCAGCATACCGATGCGATCAAGGCGCTGCTGGGACAAGCCCACGGATCGGGGCGGCGCTTGCGGCAGGCCTTGGCCGGACGCGACGGGGGCCAGTGCGATCAGGACCGCCAGAACGTACAGGAGAGCACCTTTCGATCTCATCATGGCACGTACCTCCAACAAAGCCGGAATCGTTCGGACGGGTCACATGCTAAACAAAGCAGGGCCAAAGGCAAGGGAATTTGCCGGTTGATCCTACTGATAATCGCTGCTGCACGTGCCCTCACCGTCGGTGAGGAAGACGCCGGGGCCGGGGTAGCGCCAAGATTGGCCGGAGGCGGTGACGGCCTGGAAGTAGTATTGCCGGCAAGCTGTGGCCTTGGCCACATCCAACCGATACGTGCCGGCCGCCGGCGTGCCGAGATCGAGAGCCAGGTTATAGGCGACGGCGCCGATCACGACCTGCAGGGACGCGGGCGGCTGATTGGTCGTGTCGCGGTAGTTCAGCAGGAAGGTTGTCTTGCCCGCCGTCAGGAAGTCGTGGCAGCCGGCCACGAGCGGCGGCCGGCTCGCCAGATCGCCCGCGGCGAAATCCTGGACCCAGTAATACCGCCGGGTGCTCTTGGCGTCCGGTGCGTAGCCCGTGCCAATCACTGTGAAGCTGGCGCTCATGATGTTGGTTCGGTGTCCCGCCTGCGAGGTCTTGTCCAGGGCGCATGGCCCGCCGGAGGCGTCGCACAGCAGGCCGTCCACGAAGCTCTTGGCGCCGACATAGCCGGCCCCAATGTTCTCGCCGATCGTGCGCGCCTGGGGATCGTAGCTGCGTATCCGGTCGGACCAGGCGGTGCCATCACAGCTATCGTGCTGGAAGCAGCCGTTGGTTCCCATGTCCTCGGCGTGGACGCGGGCGGAGGCGTTCAGCTCCGCCTCATAGTAGAGCGGTTCGACGGCGGTGTACGTCTGGAGAATGGAGTGCGGATCGGGCACAGAACCGGCCATATACTTATCGCGATATTGCTGTGGGGCCATTCTTATGGCGTTGGTGTAGACGATGACCCGCCGCTCGGAGAGGCTCGGATAGCCGCCCACGGGGGCGCCGGTGAGCATCTGCTGCGACTGGGTCTGAGAACTGCCCAAATCGAACGCCTGGACGTCCGCCGCCCCCAACTCGTCGCGGACCTGAACGATGACCGCCAGGGAGCTTTTCGAGTCGGCGGTCGAGGTCCACGAGATTCTGCCCGAATCGGGGTCGATGACCATGCCCGCAGGGCCGCGAAGCAGCTCGTAGACAAGCTTGTCGCCATCGGGGTCCACAGCTCGCACATCGTAGATGTAGATCTGTGCCGAGCCCGTCTGGGCCGGGGGACTGGAGATGATCTGCGGCGGCCAGTTGCCCACGCACATCGCGTCATACGGGTCGCCGCAGCGGAGCCACTCCTGGGCAAACGCCGCAAGGTCCGCAAATGTGATGACGCAATCGCCGTCATAGTCCATTCGCAAGGCACAGGGAAAAATGGTGAAAGGTGCATCGCTCTGATCGGAACCACCCAACTTGCCTGCCGTCGTCACCCGGATCAGACATCGCGGGGACGAAATGGAAGGCACCGTCCATAGGTAGCTGCCCTTGCCTTTGGCGCAGGGGGCGACCGGCGCGACCATATTCCAAAACACCCCGCCCGTATAGGAGAATTCGATCATCACCTGTTGGACGCTCGCATCGCAGGACCAGATGATCGGCCGTCGGCTCTTGGCCGGGATCGACTCGCCGCCATTGGGGCTTTCCACTTTGACGCCGGCGCGGCATGGCTCGACCAGGCCCACCGAAATCAGTCCGGCCGAACAGGCCGCAAGAAGCAGTACACGTTGCACCAGCGAGGTCCTTACGATACACCCCCACATACAGTCCATGCGTGATTATCGGGCCCTTCCTGGCCTCGGTTGAAGAATTTGCAGAAAAAACGCTGACGGACACCCCCAACGGTCCAATCAATTGCTATGTTTTCCACAGTATACCAGATTCCATGACAGGATGGAAAACAGAATTGTTCTCGGACCCAAAAGAGATCACCCCAAGCGAGACGCCGCTCCACTGGCTATGGTCAGTGAAGCAAGTGAGAATCCCTGCGAATCTACCCTCAAAGCGAGTAACCGCGCCCCTGCTTCGTGCCTTTTGTATGTGAAGGAACATAGTTTAGGAGTTGTGCAATGAACCCAGTGGTCACCGTGCTGCAGATTGCTGTTCTTCTGACACTCGTCTTCGCCTACGGCCGGGATTGATGGCCTCCGCAAGTCGCGCCGGCGGACAAGCAAGTGCCGGCTCACGCTTGCTGGGCTGCTATGAGTCCAAGCGTGTCATTCGTCGGTCTGCTGCCCCCTCGGGGCAGACACCTCTTCAATGGCTTTTCGGCACCAACTCAGCCGTCATCGGTCTAACTTCGAGATTGCAGGGGTGTCACGCACACGGAATCGCTGGAATTCGTAAGAATCACAGTCTATGAGGACATCGCAGGAGCACAGTCTGACACGCAGAGATGGATAGAATGTGTTACCTCGCCCCGGCCATCTGCCTTATATGGGTGAAGGCAATTGGATCGAAGGAGTTACGATGAATTCGGTGCTGATCGTCCTGCAAATCGCCGTGCTCTTGACGCTCTTGTTCGCCTATGGCCGCAAGTAGGCGTTTCTGCAAGCTCTGCCGGTCTGAGCAACGAGCATGGGCTCATGGTCAGCGGGCAACGGTCATCTCATAGCGAGTGCCGTCCCTCGGAGTGCCGCCTTTGGGGACCGAGACCTCCAAGACCGCCTTTGACCCATCATACCGATACGCGAATGGCTTTCCACTCAGGGGATCCTGCGGGACCTGGACCTCTGAGACCTCGCCGAGCTGCTTCGGCAATTGGCCGTTGTGCGAAGCGGCATAGTGCCGCAGGGCCTCGACGCATTGGAGGGCCGCCACGTCACCGTCCAGCCGATTCGCCGTGACGCGCACTCTCTTGTGGGACTCCTCCAACTGGTCCCGCAGCAAGCCACGGGTCAGCGCGTTGTACTGTTTGCTCGACTCCAGGTTCTTGAGCTCCGATGAGATCGGCACTTCAATGTTGATTAGCGGACGCGGCAAGGTGTGCAATGCCGGATACAGGTTCGGGCTGCCCTTGACCTGGGCCAGGTCTTCCACCGGCCGGAGCATCAGCGCCGCCACAGCAATGCCCGTCATGCCCTGAATGATCGTCGGGGCTTCTCCAATATGCTTCGACATGGTTAACCCGGTTCGGAGGGTCTCAATCGCCTTGTCATATTGCCCCTGCGCGATTTCCAGACGGGCCTTGAGACACAACAGGAACGTAAGCTGACGGTATTCCGAGAGATTCGCCGGCATAGTTCCGGGCACAAAGGGCGGCCAGTTGCCGTTCTTACACTTGGCGCCCTGGCTGACGAGGTCCAGGCTGCTCTGGGCCTGTTGCAGAACCGCCTGGATCTGGTCCTTGGGCAACTGGCTCAGAGGTACCTTTCGCCAGTCCGCCAGTTGGTTCACATTCATCTTCGCGGGCAGGGCTTGTACCGCCTTGTTGTAGAGGACCGCAGCGTCACCCTCCGTCAGTTCTTCCGCCTTCGGCACAAGGGAATAGCTCTTCTGAGAGTCAATCGCCGAGGGTTCAATCGCCAAACTGAATACACGCGGCGACTCGGGCGATTTTGACGCCTGTTTGCCCGCCTGCACGCGGGATGAAAGGATCAGCGCAACTGCCACAATCAGATGAATGATCGAGCGTCTCATAGAATTGCACCTCCACAGCAACAGTACGTAACCTGTGAACCAAGCCGCCGCCGGCCGTCGAACCACATCGGCGAAATCGGCGGCTGCTCCGTAGTAGACGCATGAAGCGTCCCCGAGATCAACAATAAAATGCAGAGAGTGGATCAGGTGTGCACCGCACAACATAAACCGCTTCGGATTCCGTCAAAACCACCGATGACCCCGGCAATATGGGCAAAAGGACCGAAAATGATGGCCTTTCCTACAAAAATACGTAGTTGTACGGATAGACACGGCCCCGGTGGAATGGCATAATGGAGGGATCATTCACCATCCGTAGGAGGACCGACGATGAGTATGTGCCACTTCGCAAAACCGATTGTCCTGCTCGTTGCACTGGTGTCCTGCCCGGTTTTCGCCTCGGCCGGGGCCTACATCGTCACTGCCGCCGGGGAGCGGCTTGAATTCATGCCGCGGCCGGAGAAAGGGTACGTCGTCAAGCTGGCGGAGAAGGCCGGGGGTATCCATGCGTTGGCGGGCATATCCGCCCTTGATGCCGAGGATGCCAGAGAGGTTCACGGCTTGGATCGGCGGGGTGTCTGGACCGTGGAGAATCAAGGCCCTGCCGGCCGCAACGAAGACGCAATTCGCTCGCTCCGAGCCAGCGGCCAAGTGGCCTACGCCGCACCCCTGTTCTCATCGAATGGCGAGACCGTGGTCATCATCCCGGAGATCGTCATGCGTGTGAAACCCGGCACACAGATCGAGCAATTGAAGGCTCTCCGCGAGAGAGCAGGTTGCACAATCAGGAAGCGGATGGAGTTCACGGAGCAGGAGTATCTGCTGGAGGTCCTGGGGCCGGACGCCGAGGCTGTCTTTGCCGCCGTGGGGCAACTCAGCCAAGCGGCCTGTGTCGAGTGGGCCTGCCCGAATACGGCATTCCAGCCGCAGCTCGGTGACCAGGTTGTGCCGGACGGCGCTGTTGCTGACCGGAGACTTCGGATTGCTTCAGCAGGACAAGATGCCAACACTCCCGGCGTGTTCCCAAACGACGAGTACTTCCCCATGCAATGGCACTTGCACAACACCGGCCAGTCCGGCGGCACACCCGGTGCGGACATTCGCGCGCCGGAAGCGTGGGAGATCACTACTGGAGATCCGAATATTGTGGTCGCCGTCCTCGACTGCGGCATTGACACCAGCCATCCTGACCTGATCAACAACTTGGTCGCAGGATACGATTTCTACGAGAATGACCCGTTTCCAGACCCCGCCCTTGTTGGCGAGACGAACCTCCACGGCACAGCTTGTGCGGGTCTTGTCGCGGCTCAAGGCAACAACTCTATGGGCGTCACGGGAGTTACCTGGAACTGCAAGGTGATGCCCATCCGACAAACACAGATACAGTCCAACCCCGCCACGGAAGACATCGGGGCGACAGCACTCCGCTGGGCTGCGGCACATGGCGCCGACATCTTAAATGGGAGAGGGGCCACGAGCTACGCAACTCCAATCATTCACTCGGCGATAGTGGATATTACCAAGGCAGGAGGAATCGGTCGAAACGGTAAAGGATGTGTTCTTGTGTACCCTGCGGTCAATGCCAACTCGTTTGTGTATTACCCCGCGAGATATCCGGAGGTCATCGCGGTTGGTGCAACGGACCACCAGGACCTGCGTTGGGGCTATAGTAATTACGGGCCGGAGTTGGACATCATGGCTCCGGGCGGGCCCTATCCGCCGATCTCGGCCGGGGACGTATTCGGCGTCTGGACCACCGATATCGCCGGAAGCCCCGGTGGTAACGGGATTATCAGGGGCCTCCCCATCACAGACTACATCCCATTTGGCGGGACTTCTGCTTCTGCTCCCATCGTAGCCGGCGTAGCGGCCCTGATTCTGTCCGTGGAGCCCAATCTCACTAACGACGAGGTGCGCCACTTCCTGGAGCGGTCTGCGAAGGACCTCGGCGCTCCGGGGAGGGATACTTACTATGGTTGGGGTCGAGTCGACGCGAGGGCGGCTCTCGATATGGTCATGGCCAAGCGAGCCGACCTAAACAACGACTGGAAAGTCGATGAAGAGGACCAGGCTATCCTGATGCAAGCCATGAATACCAATGACCTCTCCGCCGACATTGCCCCTGCAGCCAAACGCGACGGCGTTGTCGATGCCCAAGACCTTGAGCTTCTGACCCGCTACTTGGGAACGGTGATCCCGGAGTTGGGCCTGATTGCCAACTGGAAGCTGGATGAGACGGAAGGGAGAGTAGCCTTTGACAGCGCCGGGACGAACAACGGTACGCTGATCGGCAATCCGACTTGGCAGCCGACCAGTGGCAAGCTCGGCGGAGCCCTGCAGCTCGATGGCGTGGATGACTATGTCAGCACCGCGTTCGTGCTGGACCCGGCAGCCGGACCGTTCAGTGTCTTCGCCTGGGTCAAAGGCGGGGCGCCAGGCCAGGTCATCCTCTCACAGGCGGGCGGAGTGAACTGGCTGATGGCGGACGGCACGGTGGGGGCCCTGCGAACGGAGCTCTGCCAGCCCGGAACGAGCGGGCGCACCCCTATCCCACCGGGGCCTCCGCTGATTGGCTTCCGCGCGATCACCGACGGCGACTGGCACCGTGTGGGCTTCTCATGGAGTGGCTCCAATCGCATCCTCTATGTTGATGGTGTTGACGTTGCGAGAGATACACAAACGAGTTTGGCCAGCTCGACCGGAAACCTCACGATCGGAGCCGGTAGCACACGCGCAGCGGGTACTTTTTGGAACGGCCTGATCGACGATGTGCGAATCTACAACCGGGTGGTGAAACCATAGGATGATTCCAGATCGAGGATTTTGCAGTTCCCGTCAAGCGGTGATGATTTCGATGTCCTTCATGGTGCCGAGGCGGCCTTCGGCGGCGGTCAGGTAGTGGACCCAGCCGGGCTCGTGACCGAGCAGTTGGCTGCCCACCGCGTCCACCGCGACCGGGTCGAAGCTCGCGAGAATCAGGTTGACGTGCTTCTTCTTGCCGGCCAAGTGACCGCCCGTCAAGGCGACGCTGGCATCCACGACGGACAGGTCGGGTCTCTTGTACAGGCAGACGTCCACGACGGCGTCGTCGACCGACGGCGAGTGCAGCTTGGCTTTGTTCCAATTGCCGGCGTAGTACTTGCCCGGGGCCAAGCCGAACATATTCTTCATGGCGATCGTCGTTTTCGTGAAGCTGTGGTCCTTGAGGACCGGAATCGAGATGAGGAACGCGTCCTGCGCGATCTTGGGCAGGTGGAACGTCTTGAGTTGCAGGGCGTGGGGATTCTCCAGGACGACGGTCTCGGCCTCGTTGAAATCCACCAGCCGCAACCCCTCGCGCTGGGCGAAATCCGTGTAGCCGAGGGCGGCATAGACATCGTGCGTGCGTCCGCTGCCGGCCCCTTCTCCGATGAGGATCTCGGCCTCCGTGTGGGCGCGGCAGTACCGGTACACGGCCTCGACGGCCCGGACGCTCGTTGTCACCGGCGGCGGCGAGGAATTCGTCAGGTTGGGCTTGAGGATTATCAGACCCTCCCGAGGCAGCCGCGCGGCGGCCCCGATCAGATCGAGCGCCTTCGGGATACTCTCCTCGTAGTTGGTGAACGCCACCTTGGCGACTTGGCTCATTTTTTCTCCACTTGCCGAAGTGCGGAACAAATCCGCCTTTGCTTCGTATATGCGGCTTAAGATGCCGTGACCGTCCCGGCGTGGCGAGTGCGTCCCGCCCTTATGTCGCGAGGCCACGCGAAAGAAAAATAATCAGGGCAGAGGTCTTGACTGTCAAACGGTTTTCCGTAAATGTATACCGTTTATTGCAGGGGGGACCCGTTGGATTGATTAGGGATGATGGATAATCAATCATCAATGGTTTTGGTTTGGAGCTGACTATGATTGAGGTCAAGGAACTGCGGCGGAGCTTTGGGCCGGTAGTTGCTGTTGACGGCATTTCCTTCAGCGTGGGCCAGGGGCAGGTCCTGGGCCTGCTCGGTCCCAACGGCGCCGGCAAGACCACCGCCATGCGCATGCTCGCGTGCTATATCCGTCCCGACAGCGGGACCGCGAGCGTCTGCGGGCACGACATTCTCAAGGACCCCATCGGGGTCCGGCGGTCCCTCGGCTATCTGGCCGAAAACTCGCCGGCCTATCCTGAAATGACGGTGGGCGGGTTCCTTCGTTTCATCTGCGACGTCCGGCAGATCAAGGGCAAGGACCGCAAGAAGTCGCTCGACCGGATCGTGCCGATGTGCTCCATCGACTCGGTCTATCACCAGACGATCGAGACGCTGTCGAAGGGCTACAAGCGTCGCGTCGGTTTGGCGCAGGCCCTGATCCACGACCCGCCGGTCCTGATCCTCGACGAGCCGACGGACGGCCTCGATCCCAATCAGAAGCATGACGTTCGCAAGCTCATCACCGAGATGGGCAAGGACAAGTGCATCATCATCTCCACGCACATCCTGGAAGAGGTGGAGGCGATCTGCTCGCGGACGATCATCATCGCCCGGGGCAAGGTGCTCGTCGACTCGACGCCGAAACAGTTGAAAGAGAAGCACCACGTCAGTCTCGACGAAATCTTCCGGACGATCACCAAGATGAAGAAAAGCGCCTGAATTTATGATTTATGATTGTTGATTTATGATTGGGGCGGCGAAGCCAAATCTCAAATCATAAATCAAAAATCGTCAATTCCTTAAGGAGTGCCCCATGAGCAGCTTTTGGGCGGTATTCAAGCGGGAGCTGAAGAGCTACTTCGCGACACCCGTGGCCTATGTCTTTCTCGTCATTTTCGTGGCTTTTGCGGGCTATCTGACGTTCAGCAAGCAGGGGTTCTTCGAGGCCCGGCAGGCGGACATGCAGCCGTTCTTCGTGAACCTGCCGCTGCTGTTCATCTTCATGGTCCCGGCCACGGCGATGCGTCTGTGGGCCGAGGAGCGCAAGGTGGGCTCCATCGAGCTGTTGTTTACGCTCCCGATCACGATCGCGCAGGCGGTGATCGGCAAGTTCCTGGCGGCTTGGGCGTTCCTGGGAATCGCCCTGGCCCTGACGTTCCCGATGGTCATCACGGTGGCCTATCTGGGCGATCCCGACAAGGGCCTGATCGTGACGGGCTACCTCGGCAGCTTCCTGATGGCCGGCGGCTTTCTCGCCATCGGCTGTTTCTTCTCGGCCGTGAGCAAGAACCAGGTGATTGCCTTCGTGCTGTCGGTGGTGGCCTGTGCTGTCCTGGTGTTCGCGGGGATGCCGACGACGCTGAATTACGCCTCGACGTTCCTGCCGGCCGGTTGTGTCGCCGCCATCAAGGGAATGAGTTTCCAGGAGCATTTTGAGTCCCTGCAACGGGGCGTCGTGCAATTCGGGGACCTTGCGTACTTTGCCTTGTTGATCGTGGGGTGGGTTGCCGCTTGTACGGTCATTTTGGATGAAAGGAAGGCCAGCTAATGAACCGGACAATACGAGCCATTCTCGGCGCCGTTCTGGTCCTGGTGATTGTCTTTAGCGGCGTCAGCATTTGCCAGAACCTCGGTACGCGTTGGAAGGTGGACATCACGGACCAGCGCATCTATACGCTCTGTGACGGGACCAAGGCGATCCTCGGCAAGCTCAATCAGCCGATCAAGGCGAAGTTGTATTACGCCTCGACCGCCGCGATGAAGGGGCCGGACCAGATCCGCTACTTCAACAACTACTATGAATTCGTGAAGGCCCTGCTCGATGAATACGTGGCGGTTTCCAAAGGCATGGTGCAACTGGAGATCATCGATCCTCGTCCCTTCTCGCAAGAGGAGGAGCAGGCCATGCGCTACGGCCTCCAGCGGTTCCCCATCACGCAGGAGGAGAGCTTCTTCTTCGGCCTGGTCATGCAGACGCAGTTCGGGGTCGAGAAGATCATCCCGTTCTTCTCCCCCGACCGGCACAACTTCGTCGAGTACGACATCAGCTACCTGATCGACACCGCGATCACCAAGCAGAAAAAGAAGATCGGGATCATGAGTTCGTTGGCGGTGATGGGGCAGGACGTGAGCGACTACATGGCCCGGATGATGCAGATGCAGGGCCAGCAGCCCGAGCCGCCGTGGACCATCGTCGAGCAGCTCAAGAACAAGTACGAAGTCAAGACCGTCCCCACGGACGCCAACGACATCAACGACGTGGACATCCTGCTCGTCATTCACCCGAAGAACCTGCCCGAGAAGACGCAGTTCGCCATCGACCAGTTCGTCCTCAAGGGCGGGCGCACGGTGGTCTGCGTGGACCCGTTCTGCTGGATGGACCGGCCCCAACGAAACCCGATGCAGATGACGCAGCAGGACCAGAACTCCAGCCTCGATCGGCTGCTGCGAGCCTGGGGCCTGGAGATGCCCAGGAACACGTTTGCCGGCGATCGGGGCCTGGCGATCGAGGCGCCGCTGAGCCGCAGCCAGAGGGCGGAAAAGGTCATCGGCTTTCTGGGACTGACGCCGGAGTGCTTCAACAAAGGCAGCGTGATTTCGACGAGTCTCAACCAGGTCCGGCTGTTATTTGCCGGCGTTCTCAATGAAGTCGATCCCTCGCAGAAGGCCAGCGTGAATAAGCCGGCGGACGCGAACCAGCCGCAGGGCCAGGAGAAGTCCGGCGCGTCGCCCCAAATCACGCGAACGCCGCTGCTGATGACGACCGCGCACGGCAACGCCTGGCGCATCAGCAACGCGTTCGAGCTCATGTTCCCCGATGCGGCCAAGCTGATGAACAACTTCGTCGACGGCGCCAAGCCGGTCAACATGGGATATCTCGTCACCGGGCGGTTCCAGAGCAGCTTCCCGGACGGCATCGAGATCGAGGTCGCGGCCCAGGACCCGAACACGAAGGATAAGGCCGCCGATCCCAACAAGCCCAAGATGGTCAAGAAGCACATCACCGGTCTCAAGGAGGCCAAGGAAGACGGTGCGGTTGTCGTATTCTCCGACGTGGATTTTCTCACCGACCAGATGGCCTACTCGAACTCTCTCTTCGGCAAAATGGTCGTCGGTGACAACAGTGCCTTGCTGCTCAACGCGGTGGAAGAGCTGGGCGGCTCCGGCGATCTGATCTCGATTCGCTCGCGCGGCAACTTCAAGCGGCCCTTCGTCGTCGTGGACAAGATCGAGCAGCAGGCCGAGAAGGAGACGGCCGACGAGATGGCGCTGATCAACGCCCAGATCGAGGGCTTCAACCAGGAGTTGCAGACGCTCGTATCCTCCGCCAAGGACAAGGACCAGCCGGACGTGCTGGGCGGCACGATCATCCAGAAGAAACGCGACTTGGAGCTGAAGATCCACGAGGCCCAGCGGCAATTGCGCCAGATCAAGGCCAAGCAACGCGAGCAGGTCGATCAACTGGGCCATACGCTGCAAATGGTCAATATGGCGGCCGTGCCGGGCGTGGTCATGCTGGCCGCCGTAGTCTTGGGCCTTTGGCGCGGTCTGCGCCGGCGGCACTACGTCAGCCACGCGAGCGACGCTTAACAGGGTAGATTGTTGATTCATGATTGTTGATTTCAAATCAAGAATCATACATCAAAAATCGATAAAGGAGTTTCTTGATGAATAACCGGAGACTGGGCATCTTGGCCGTGGTGGCGGCCGGAATGGTTCTCTTGGCCGTCGTTCAGGCACGGCTCTCGGTGAGTAAACGATCTCAGCCGTCGGGCCCCGCCTACTTGATTCAGGGCCTGGACCCGGCGGATATCGACAGCATCACCATCGGCAAGGGCAAGGACCCCATCAAGATTTGCCGCCAGGAAGGCCGATTCGTCGTGGCGAACAAGAGCAATTACCCCGCCGACACCAAGCAGATCAATGACCTGATCACGAAGGCCCTCGACATCAAGACGAGCGACGTGTACACCTCCGACCCGAAGAACCACGAGGAGCTCCAGATCACGGAAGACAAGGCCCGCAACGTCATCAGACTGTTCAAGGCCGACGGCACGATGCTGACGGGCGTGGTGGTGGGGCTGTCGCGGGAGACGGGGCCGGGGCCGGGCACGTACGTCCGGCTGGCGTCGAGCGACGATGTATATCTCACCGAGGAACCCCCGTATTTCCGGGACCGAGCCGTCGACTACGTGAACCAGGAAATCGCTTCGGTCAAGCGCGAGGACGTCAACGCCGTGACGGTGACGACGCCGGAAGGCACGTACACGTTACGGCCGGGAACAGGGGCGGACGGCGTTCTGTTGGTGAACATGCCCGCCGACAAGAAGCTCAAGGACAGCGACGCCAAGAGCGTCCTCACCGCTTTGACGGGTCTGCGATTCGAAGACGTCAACACGCCCGCGCAGGTCTCGGGGTTGAATTTCGACCACGAGTACCTCTGCTGGCTGAACGACTCCACCGAGTACCGGCTCAAGCTGGCCCAGAAGGGCGAGAAGACCTACCTCCAGTGCGACGCCGACTACCTGGACAAGACGCCGGTGACGATGAAGCCGAACCAGAAGGATTCGCCGGAAGAGCTCAAGAAGAAGGAAGCCAAGCTTCTGGGGCAGGAGAACGCTCTGAAGTTCACCATGAGGCACAAAAGCTGGATCTACGAGGTCGCGGATTGGAAGGCGAAGTTCCTGACGAAGAAGCAGTCGGAGCTGCTGGAGGACCAGGAAAAGCCGGTCGAGAAGAAGGCCGCAGCGCCTGCGCCAGCGGCCGCTGTGGCGCCGGCGGTGACTCCGGCACCCGGGCCGAACCAACCCCAAGATGCTTCGCAGCCCGTGAACGCGATTCAACCGGCGCCGGCAAGCCCGCCCCAGGCGGCACCCGAGCCGAACCAGCCGGTGAAGGTGGAGAAGCCCGCCGACGTGAACGCGCCCAAGGTCAAACAGTAGGAGAATCGTGGCGGAAACGGGGGGCTGCTCCATGCAGATCGATCGCCTGATCCTCGGGGACTTTCAGACCAACTGCTATGTGGTCCGGCGGGATGAGGCGGCTGTCGATTGCCTGATCGTGGACCCCGGATTGGGTGCGGACGATCTTCTCGCGTTTCTCTCGCAGCATCAGCTCAACCCCGTTGCCGTAATCATCACGCACGGCCACGTGGACCACATCGCCGGCGTGGCGGCCCTGCGGCAGCAGTATCTGAAGATCAAGGTGTACATTCACAAGGTCGATGCGGGCTTGTTGACGGACCCCGAGGCGAATCTCTCCGCCTTGGTCGGTTCCGTCGTCGCGACGGAGCCTGCAGAGGTCCTGCTCCAGGATGGCGACACAATCGACGAGGCCGGCATCCAGCTCAAGGTCCTCCACACGCCCGGCCACACGCTCGGCGGGATCTGTCTGTACGTGGAGCCGGAGGCCATCGTCTTTGCGGGCGACACCCTCTTCGCCGATTCGGTGGGGCGGACGGACTTTCCCGGCGGAGACATGGATCAACTGATCGAGAGCATTCGAACCAAGCTTTTCACTTTGCCCGACAACACCGCCGTCCACCCCGGCCACGGCATGAGAACCACCATCGGCCGCGAGAAACGAGCCAATCCGTTCGTTCGATAGTGCGTGTTCGGATCGACTTTCGTGGAACTTTGTCATCCTGAACGGAGCGCAGCGCAGTGAAGGATCTGGGCTGCGACTCTTGGACCCCCCTCAGCCGTTAGCCAGATCCTTCGCCTTCGGCTCAGGATGACAGATCCATATCATTCGATGAGTTCATGCAGTGCGTAGGCGCAGGCATCTTCAGAAGGCGTTGAAGTACTCCGGGCGGCCGTCGTCGCTGTCGTAGCCGGCGGCATCTTCCTCCGTCCCAGCGTCTACGCGGATCCGCTCGATTCGCTCCGCTTGCTTCGTGAGGGTGTTGACGGTCACCAGGGCGGCATTTATTCGCACGTCCCCGGTGGCGATCTCGAAGGGGACGGGCATCTGGGTTCGAAAGGCCTTGAGAACACTCTGGGTCTTGCGGCCGAGGACCGAATCGTGAGAGCCCGTCATGCCGATGTCGCTGATATAGGCGGTGCCCTTGGGCAAGATGCGCTCGTCGGCGGTGGCGATGTGCGTGTGCGTGCCGAAGCAGCAACTGGCCCGGCCATCGACGTGATAGCCCATCGCCACCTTTTCGCTGGTCGCCTCAGCGTGCATCTCCACGACGATGACGTCGGCCTGCTGCTGGAGCTTCGTGATCCACTTGTCGGCGGCGGCGTAGGGGCAATCCGCCGGCTTCATGAAGAGCCGGCCGATGAGGGCCAAGACCCCCACGGTCGGCCCCTTGCTGGTCTTATACAGGGCGATGCCCTTGCCGGCGGCGTACTCCGAGAGGTTGGCCGGCCGCACGATGTTGTCGGCCCGCTCCAGCGTCTCGATGATGTCTCTCTTGCGAAAGGCATGGTCGCCGAGCGTGATCAGGTTCACCCCGTAGCGGAGCAGCTTGTCGTAGATCTGCGGCGTCAGTCCGGAGCCGCCCGCGGCGTTCTCGGCGTTGGCGATCACGCAGTCGATGGAATGCTCTTCGACTACGCTCTTGAGCTTGTCCGCCAGAATCCGCCGGCCGGGGCGGCCGACGATGTCGCCGATACACAGTATGTTCAACCGCATGAGACGGCCCTTCCAATTGCGGATTGATGATGGCGGATTGCGGATGGGCGACGCCAGCCTCTTTCCATCCGTAATCCGAAATCACGCCGCCTCGTCACACTTCACACTTCAAACTTGACACGTCAGGCTCCTCGGCTTTACTTGGCGTACTCGATGCACCGGACTTCCCGCAGCAAGGTTACCTGGATCTCGCCGGGGTACGTCATTTCCTGTTCGACCTTGTTGGCGATATCGCGTGCGATCTTCATGGCCGTCTCGTCGTCGATCTGGTTGGCATCGGCGATCACGCGGATTTCGCGTCCGGCCTGAATCGCGTAGGCGCTCTCGATCCCCTTGAAGCTGGTGGCGATCTCTTCGAGCTTTTCGAGCCGCTTGATGTAGCGTTCGAGGGTCTCCCGGCGGGCCCCCG
The DNA here is from genome assembly GCA_026386805.1 of Phycisphaerae bacterium. GTDB lineage: Bacteria > Planctomycetota > Phycisphaerae > Sedimentisphaerales > Anaerobacaceae > PLanc-01. The sequence continues at coordinate 23,223 of JAPLMX010000215.1, forward strand.
GCCGCGAGGCGCTGATCGCGTCCGCCGCGGCCACCAGCGGCGTGTACGGGTTGTCCGGCGGGATGTCGCCGTGATGGCCCGCGACCGCGTTGAGGACGATGGAGGACTCGTTGAACCGCTTGAGGAAGTTGGCGCCGATGGCCGGGTGGCTGCCCTCGACGTCGTGGTCGATGGCCTTGCCGATATCGTGTAGGAAGCCCGCGCGCCGGGCGACGGAGCCGTCGAGACCCAGCTCGTCCGCCATGACCTGGCTCAGGAAGGCCACCTCGACGCTGTGCCGAAGGACGTTTTGCCCGTAGCTGGTTCTAAAGCTCAGGGCACCCAGGAGGCTCAGCAGCCTGTTGGGCAGGCCACGGACGTTCGTTTCGACCGCCGCATCCTTGCCAACCTGGAGGATCTTGTGGTTGACGTCGTTTCTCGTCTGGGCCACCAACTCCTCAATTCGGGAGGGATGGATCCGCCCATCCTGGATCAGCCGCTCCATGGAAAGACGAGCGACCTCACGCCGGACGGGGTTAAACCCGCTGACGACGACCATGCCGGGCGTATCGTCCACGATGACATCGACGCCGGTGGCCTTCTCGAAGGCTCGGATATTCCGCCCCTCGCGGCCGATAATCCGGCCCTTCATGTCGTCGTTCGGGATGTCCACCGTGGAAACCGTCACCTCGCAGGTCTGCTCGGCCGCATACCGTTGGATGGCCGCACTGATCACCGCGCGGCACTTGTCGTCGGCGATCTCCTTGGCTTCCTCGACCTTGCGCTGGATAAGAGCGGACATGTCATGCTCGCATTCGTCCTCCAGCCGTTTGAGGAGTAACTCCCGGGCATCATCCATGTTCATCCCGGTGATTTTGAGCAACTGGTTTTTTTGCTGGGCGATCAGGACGGTGAGCTGCTTATCCTTGACTTCCATGTTGCGGACGCGCCGTTCGAGCTCCTGCTCCTGCTGCTTGACGGCTTTGTCCTGCCGCTGGAGCAATTCCGTTTGCCGCTCCAGGACATCCTCGCGTTTGGACAGTCTCGATTCGTTCTCGCGCAGCTCGGTACGGGTCTGGTTCGCCTCGGCGGTGAATGCCTCCTTTTTCTTGATGGCCTCGGTGGCCGCCTCGATCTGGGCGGTCTTGATGATGTTCTCTGCTTCTCTCTTGGCTCCGTCGATCTGCCTTTGAAGGTCCTCTGCGATGGTTCTGGCCCGGGTCCGGGCGGCCATCTGATAGACAATCGCGACGAGGCAGGCGCCAAGGAGGAAGCCGACGACGGTGCAGATCCACCCTTGATAAGGAATTTGCATCAATACGGCGTCCATGTTCCTACCTTTCCACACGTCAGACTTGAGAAATAGCGACAGGGGGGACGAACCGATAAACGGACCGGTAGGAAAGCCCGAAGAAGTGCGTGTAAATCGCGAGAGTCTTCCCCAACAGGGACAAAATCAGCCCGGCAAGGCTATAGAGCCTTGCAGGTCCTGCGTTTTCCCAGGCTGCCGATTCGCCACCAACCGAAGTTTTGCCGATCTTATCCTCAACAACACGCCTCCGGCGTCGGGAGACAAAAACTTACTGAGACTCAATCTCGTTTCACGCAAGCCCCACTTTTGCAGCCGTCCAAGTAAAGGTGACCCATTCGTGACTGGAACTCGGACGCGGCAACCTCAAAGTGTCTTTGCAACTCAACTACCATCTCAAATGAGCCCGGAACGCCCATTTCCGCGTACCATCCCGCAGGTACTTACATTCTCCCGCGAGATACGGAACGGCTTTCAGCCGTGTTCGTCCACGACTGCTAGTGTACTCGGCTATGTTAGAAGTCTGCTAAACCATCGTCAAGGAAAAAAGCGGCAAAATCGCGGCAATTGGCACGTCTTTTCTCCTGCCGCCCGGCCGCAACCCGGCGGGCGATGTCACATTATCGGGCCCACGCTGATCGCCAGGGCGGTTCTTGGGGTCGCACGCCGGCGTGTCGCCGACCGAAGCGGGGGGCGGTCGAAGGCGGAACAAGGACACAAATTTGCTGAAAATTCGCTATGTACAGGCGGAAAGAGGGTTATAATAGCAGCGTTCAAGAGAGTCTTTGTGGATTGGCTGATCAATGGATGGCTAAGGAGACGGCATGTCTGGGCATTCACATTGGGCGACAATAAAGCATAAGAAGGGAGCCGCCGACGCCAAGAGGGGCAGGCTCTGGAGCAAGATCGCGAGGATGATCATCGTGGCGGCCCGGGCCGGCGGGGGCGATATATCATCGAACCTGACGCTTCGCTACTCCATCGATAAGGCCAAGGCGGCCAACATGCCGAAGGATACGATCGAGAAGGCGATCAAACGCGGCACGGGCGATGTCGATGGAGCTGCCTTTGAGTCCATCCAATACGAGGGTTACGGGCCCAGCGGCGTGGCCATCGTCGTGGAAACGCTGACGGATAACCGCAACCGCACCGGCCCGGAGATCAAGCGGATCTTCGAGAAGCACGGCGGCTCGTTCGGGACCCCCGGCTGCGTGAGCTGGATGTTCCACAAAAAGGGTCTGATCACGGTGCAGACGTCCAGCATCGGTGAGGATGATTTGATGGAACTTGTGCTCGGAGCGGGGGCCGAGGACATGCAGAACGTGGGTGAGGTCTACGAAATCACCTGCGAGCCCAGCGCCTACGAGCCGCTCAAGAAGGCTCTGGAGGGGAAAGGCATTCCCATCCAGTCAGCGGACATCTCGATGGTGCCTCAGACACTGGTGCCAATCGCGACTCCGGAAGTCGCTCGCAAGGTCATCAATCTGATGGAAGCCATTGACGACCACGACGACGTGCAGAACGTCCACGCCAACTTCGACATTCCCGAGGACGTCATGGCCAAGGTCTCCTGAGGCCCGTGTGCGGAATCGCTACTTTGACAACTCCTCGATTCGCCTCCTGGCGCGCTGATATTCGTTGTCGCCGAGCCGGCTGACGACTTTCTCCCGGTCGGGGTACATTTGGCGAAACTGCCGTCGGTAGCTGTCTTCGATCTCGACGGCCTTGGTGTAGTGGCATAGGGCCAGACCCGGTTTGCCGATCTGCTCGGCGGTTTGGGCCAGTTCGAACCAGATCCGCTCGCAGCCCGGATAGAGGCCGGCAGCCTTGAGATACCCCTCATACGCCTTCTGTGCATGCCCCAGGCGGCCATAGACCGCCGCCAGCTTCTCGTAGTTCTTGTAGTCGGCCGGGTTCCTTTGGGCGGCCTCACCGAAGCAGCGGGCCGCTTCTTCAAGCAAAGCGGACTGCTTACCCCGCGTCTGTTCATATTGCTGTAAGTATAGCCTGCCGTGGAAGTTAGCAGCGACCGGGGAGAGGAGATCAGCTCGCGTGGCGGCTTCGAGATCCTGGTGCGCCACGTCGTAGCTCCCGACGGAAGCGGCGTGCTGGGCCTGTTGGATGCCGGTGGCCGTGTCGTAGGCGGGCACCCACACGTAGAGGAAATAAGCCCCGAAGAGCACGACGGCTATCCCCACCGTCAATGGCTTTCGCGCGCGTCCTCTCAGTGTTGTGATGGGCAAGCCGGCTTGTTCCTGGAGCCGTGTCGCGATCAGGCACGCGATCACGATCCAGAACGCCATCCAGACGCCCGGCTCAAAGAGGGCGAAGTCGATCAGGTTGTGCAGAAGGACGGCCAGGACGGCGCAGCCGAGGATCGTGAGAAGAACCGGACTTGTGGAATCGGTCTGCCGCCTGCTTTGCTCAGGGAAAGGTGACGCAACGAGCAGGAATCCGATGAGAAACGCGGCCACCGGGGCGACGTGCACCGTTATCAACTCATAGAGCAAAACGTCAGAAGTGTCGCCCGCAAAAGGGATTAGAAGCAATCGGCCCAGCAGAAGGCATGCGCAGACCGCGAGCATCAGGGCTGGAGCGAGCCTTCTGAGCGATGGTTGCGGTTGTGCGCTGAGGATTGGTGGCGCGGTTGCAGGTGCCACCGCCGACCGCCAGAGGGGTACGAAGACCATCGCCAGAAAGCCGATGAGGCCCAGCGGGCCATATTGGGTTATCAAGCTCAGCAGGAAGTTGTGGGGATCGGCCACGGATTCGAGAGCCGCCGCCGGTTTGTAGTGGGTGTAGTAATTCGAAAAGTTGCCCGGCCCGACGCCCGTCAGGCGATGATCGGCATACATCTTTGCCGACGCGGCCCAATACTGCCAGCGGACGAGCATGGAATTGCCGCCGGGAAGCCGGCCGTGTTTCATGCCGTAGTGGACCATCGCGCATCCGGTCCCGGCCGCCAGCAGCAGGGCGATGGGAATGAGGATGGCCACCATGCGTCGTTTCTGGGCAGGGAGCCACCGATGGATGCCCAGCAGCAGTCCACAAAGGGCCAAACCGGTGAGAAACGCCAGGATACCGCCCTTGCTTTGTGTCAGCAGAAGCCCGGAAGCGACGATGAGCGACGCCAACGCGGCGAACAGTCCATAGCGAGGCGCCACCGCGCGGGCCTTGCACTCCTGAAACCTGCGAACCAGCAGGATCGCGGCGGCGGCACAGGCCAAGATGGCGAAGGAGGCGGCCGAGTTGCTCGTGGTGAAGAAGCCTCCGACGCCGCGCGAGTAGAGCCGGTGCTCGAACAGGAAATGCTGGAACGTGCCGGTCTCGATCCCGAGCGAATCGAGCAGCATCTGCGGATTCTTCTCGTATTGCTCAATGGTGATGGTGTTGCTGAGGAAGAACTGCTCCGCGCACTGGTACGCCGAGACAATACCAAGCCCAACGAGGACGGCAAGCACGACCCGGACCTTGGCGGGGCGGTCCAGGATCTGGACCAGCAGCAGGGCGGCGCAGATCGGGCCGAGCAGGACCACGACCTGGGAGATCGCCGCCCGTTTGTCCGAGGCGCCGCATGTCGAGATGACAGCGGCGATAACGAACACGGCCAGCCCGATCTCGATCCCGGTGAAGCGGTAGACGAGCCGACCGCCCAAGACGCCCCAGAGCACCCACAGCACCAAGGCGAAGATCAAGAGGCCCGACAGCGTCAGGCTGTAAACCATATCGGTGAAGCCGCCCGCCATGGTAAACACCTGGGCCGTCGGAGACTCCGTGTAGGTCACACGTAGGGCAAGGACGCACAGGCACAGCCCGAGCAAGAGGGGGGGAAGGTAGGAAGGTGAGACCGTGAGAAGGCCGGACCTTCTCTCACCTTCTTTCTTTCCTGTGTTCTTACCTTCCCTCATTGCTACTTTCCTTCCGGTCTGGCCTCGCCTGTGCTTTCGAAGACCCCGATGATGCCGACGATCAGGAGCGTCTGGCCGACGATGAGGATCGCGCCGACGAGGTTGACTTGGTAGAGAAAGGTCGCCCCCAGGCCCGTGCACAGGGTGGCGAGATAGAGGGTCAGGGCGGTCTGTCTGTCCGTCAGTCCACGCCGTCTCAGGCGGTGAGAGAAGTGCTGGGTGTCGCCCACGAAGGGGCTTTTGCCCTGGCGGATGCGGAGCAGCGTGACGCTGGCGAAGTCGTAGAGCGGTACGGCCATCGCAATCAGCGGCAGCAGGACCGGGTACCAAGGGCCGCTTTGGGCTTGGTGATAGTACGTGGTGCGCAGCGTCAGCAGGGCGACGAAGAACCCGACCACCAGGGAGCCTGCATCGCCCATGAAAATGGAAGCGGGTGGAAAGTTGAAGACGAGAAAGCCCAGAAGTGCTCCAATGAAGCAAATCGCCAAACCACTGACGAAAACCTGGCCATTGAAGGCGGCGGCGGTCAGCAGGATCGAACTGGCGATGGCGGCGATCCCCGCCGAGGCGCCGTCCATGTTATCGAGAAAGTTGAACGCGTTGACGATCAGGACGATCCAGAAGGCCGATAGGATCGACGTGACGATCCGGTTTTGGATGAAGAACTCGACCCGGACATCGGCAAACGCCGCGGCCAGGAAGGCGACGAGGAACTGAAAGACGAGCTTCACGAATGGTCCCAAGGCGCGCTTGTCGTCCCAGAGGCCGACGAGAAACAGAATCGTCGCGCACGCGAGAATGACCAGCAGCTCGCCACAATGGTGCATGAAGTCCGCCGGGTCGAGACCGGCGCGTTCGGCGATCCCCCCGAGGTAGCCGGGAGCGACCAGGAGCCGCATGGCTGCCGCACCGGCTATGAGAGACAGGGCCAGCGTGAAGAAGATAGCCATGCCGCCGCCCAGCGGGATGATGGAGCGGTGATACCGGTCGGCCTTCGGGTAGGCGACCAGCCCGAGGCGGGGGGCGATTCTCTTGGCTATCGCGGTCAGCACGGCCGATGACGCAAAAGAGCCGACGAACAAGGCTATTGCCAATGAAACGAGCATTCTTCTCCTTGTAGGTCGTGCGTCCCCGCACGACGCCGTAGCATGGGCATCCTGCCCATGTATTCGGGATCACGGGCAGAATGCCCGTGATCCTTCAGGCGAGCGGGGACACTCGCCCTACTTCCGCAACTGTTGCACGAGCCGGGTCCTTACTTCACTGAAGAAGTCGAAATACTCCTGCCGGTGGTAATCCGGATAGGTATAGGGCAGAGGACGCCACTGGCCCTGGTCATAGACGAGCGTCACCTCGGCATACATTCGGTCGCCTAGGTATATACGATGAGCGTAGTTTTTGGTTGTGGCCAGGACGAGCTTGGACGGCTCGATAGTCCCCGGGTCCAGGTTCACCGGGCGGGGAAAAGGCACGCCCAGAGTCGCCGCCAGTTGCTGCTCGATGGCGTTGGTCCGGTGCTTGATCGCGGCGAGCTGCCCGGGGTCGATCAGCGGCTCGATCGTCACGAACTGCCGCAGGATGTGCGGCCCGATCTGCTCGGCGTAGTAATCCGTCTGATCGAAGGTCCAGACGTCGCTGGCCAGATCAATCGTGCCCAGAGCAGAACCCAGACACTCTCTCGCCGCGGCCAGGCATCGTTCATCCGAGGCCAGAATGCCGACGATCAGCTTAACGGGCTTGGGCTCTTTGAGTTCCCACATGCTCAGACGTCGCAGATGCGGGCGGCGTAGGTCAGCGACTCCAGCGGATCGCGCTTCGGGATGAACTCGTGAGCCACGTAACCCTTGAAGCCCGTGTCGGCGATGGCCTTCATGATGGCCGGGTAGTACAGCTCCTGCGTGTCGTCGATCTCGTTGCGGCCGGGGTTGCCGCCCGTGTGGTAGTGGCCCATGTAGTCCTTGTAGTCCTTGATCGTCCGGATGATGTCGCCTTCCATGATCTGGGCGTGGTAGATATCGTACAGGATCTTGACGCGGTCCGACCCGACCCGCTTGCAGACCTCGACACCCCAGCCGATATGGTCCAGCATGTAGTCCTTGTGGTTGACCTTGCTGTTGAGGTATTCCAAGCAGATTGTGACCTTCTTTTGCTCGGCGTAGCCGGCGATCTTCTTGAGCCCCTCGACAGAATTCTCGATCCCGACATCGTCCGGGATGCCCCGACGATTGCCCGAGAAGGCGATCACGTTCGGAAAACCGGCCTCGGACGTGGCGTCGATGCTCTCCCGTATCTTGGCTAAGCAGGTCTCGTGGAACTTCTTGTCGGCCAAGCCATCCGACAAGGACGGGCCGTTGACCATCGAGACCACTAAGCCGTACTTCTTGACGGTGGCGAAGTCCTTCGGCCCCAGCAGGTCGATGGCCTTGAGCCCCAGCTTCTTGGAGACCTGGCACAGCTCATCCAGCGACCACTTCGGGAAACACCACTGGCTCACGGACTGATTGATCCGGCCCTTCGTGCAGACGGTCTCGACCTTGTCGAGGTCGATAGCCCCGGCCGCTGTCCCGCTCAAACGGGTGGCCAGCGCCCCGGCGGCCAGCAGCGACGTGCTGCGGATCAGGCTTCTTCGCGTCAATTGGTTGCTACTCATCGGTTTTCTCCTTGTACGTGTGCACGCACACCGTTTTGCGACACCTACGCTCAAACCTTCAATCGCTCTTTGAGACTATTGATCAGCTCGGCCACTTTTTGCGGGGCCTCGCCAATCGGGACCTTCTGGCTTTGAGGCTCGGCCCGCAGCTTGACTTCGACGTTGCCCTCGACGACGGACTTCTTGCCGACCGTGATCCGGATCGGGATGCCGATCAGGTCGGCGTCCTTGAACTTGATCCCGCCCCGCAGGTCGCGGTCGTCCAGCAGCACTTCGACGCCGGCCTCCATAAGCTTGCCATAGATCTCCTGCGAGACTCGGACCACGTCGGCGTCATCCTGATTCACCGGCGTGACAATCGCCTCGAACGGGGCAATCGCAATCGGCCAGATGATGCCGTTCTCGTCGTTGTACAACTCGATGGCGGAGGCCATGATCCGGTTGATCCCAATCCCGTAGCAGCCCATGAGGCAGGGCTGCAGCCCGCCGTTTTCGTCTTTGAAGTTGGCCCCGAGTTTCTTGCTGTATTTTGTGCCAAGCTTGAAGACCTGGCCGACCTCGATGCCCTTCTTGAACAGAACGGGGACGCCGTTGTGCGTATCCCCCGGCTGGGCCAGGCGGATGTCGGCCACCTTCACCTTATTGCCTTTAAGGGGGAAATCACGCCCGGGAACGACGTTTTTCTTGTGGTAGTCGGTCTTGTTAGCGCCAGTCACTCCTACGGCCATAGCAGCAACTGCATGATCGATGACTATCAGATCCCAACAGGCTAGATCGACGCCCACGGGGCCCGCGAATCCAACCTTCGCGTTGGTCATCCTCTCAATTGTGTCCGGATCGGCCAAATCGAGGTGCCATCCCCCCCACACTCCCATCAACTTTTCCATGTTTAGCTCATGGTCACCTCTCAGCACTGCCAAGACGTATTTTCCAGCCCAATCTTGGCTAGGGATCGTTCTCCTGCCATCGTGCTTAGCCAGCTCCTTGACAAAGCCCTGCTCTATTTCTACAGCGATATTCGGAGTGCTCAAGACGAGGGTTTTAATCATGTCCTGTGGCTTGGTCTTGAGAAATGCACAAACCGCTTCAATACTGCCGACATTAGGAGTGTACACATCCTGGGCAGGGGGAATCTCAACAGGTACCACCTCTTTCGGCAGGGGATCGACGGCGGCTTTTTCCAGGTTCGCCGCGTAGGAACTATCGGCGGTATAGACGATGGTGTCCTCGCCGGACTCGCAGGGGATGGTGAACTGGTGCGAGCCGGTGCCGCCCATCTCGCCGGACTCGGCCTCGACGATGACGTACTCCAAGCCGCAGCGTTTGAACACGCGGCAGTAGGCGTCATACATCGCCATGTACGACTTGTGCAGGCTCTCGGGCGTCGCATCGAAGCTGTAGGCGTCCTTCATGATGAACTCGCGCGACCGCAAGACGCCGAATCGCGGCCGAAACTCGTCCCGGAACTTCGGAGTGATCTGGTAGAGGTTGACGGGCAACTGCTTGTACGAATTGAGCTCGGCGGCGGCGTGGAACGTGAATACCTCCTCGGCGGTCGGCCCGAGGACGTTGCCCCGGCCATGCCGGTCGATGAGCCGGAACATGGTCTCGCCGTAATCAACGCTCCGCCCCGTCTGATACCACAAATCCAGCGGTTGCAGGCACGGCACGATGATCTCCTGTGCTCCGGCCCGGTCCATCTCCTCGCGGACGATATTGATGATCTTCTTGAGCGTCCGCCACCCGAGCGGCAGATAGGTATAGGTCCCGCTGGCGACCTTGCGGATCAAGCCCGCCCGAATCATCAGCTTGTGGCTGGTTATTTCCGCCTCCGCCGGTACCTCTTTCACCGTCGGAATCAGCATCTGGCTATATCTCATGTCATCCTCATAACGCGATTTCCATCAAGGCCATCGAAACTCGGCTCGACTGACCCCCGCCTACGCGGGGGTGACGTCATCTCTGCGCAGGTAAGGATCGCCGAAGTCCCAAAGACCCGGTTCTTATAGCCGAAATGAACGCCCGTTGCAAGCGGCAGTCTGCAAATGCCGAGCCTCGGCGGGCGGCTGGCGGCCATTTCGATTGTTTTGGTCGGTGCTTCCCATTATGATGGTGCCATGGACGATCCATCCCGACAATGGGCTGAGCGAGCACGGTACGACTTGGATACCGCCGACGCGATGTTCAAGGCGGGACGCTATCTTTACGTCCTCTTCTGTTGCCAGCAGGCGGTGGAGAAGATTCTGAAATCGGTCATTGTGCAGCGCACGAATAAGTTGCCTCCACGTATCCACCAGCTTGCCCGCTTGGCAGAGATCGCCGGGGCGGCGGTCGATGAGAAGCAGATGGATTTTCTGCGGGAGCTCTCCGCGTATTACATTCCGACCCGCTATCCGGAGGACATCGCGGATCTTGCCCTTGACGTGAAGGAAGAGAAAGCCCGGCGGGTACTCAGCCAATCCAGGGAGTTCATGCAATGGCTCAACTCGATACTGCAATAGAGGAGCGAGCGCGGGCGGCGGTTGTATGCCTGTCACGATTCGCTGCCGTCACGGCCGCCTACCTCTTTGGCTCACAGGTTGAGGGGAGGGCCGATCAGTGGAGCGATATTGACTTGGCGGTTTTTATCGAGGGGCTGGAGGCTTGGGATATTCACGACCGCGCGCGTATCGCAGCACAGGTCCAGAAGGAGGCCGGCGATGAGATCGAATTGCACTTCTTCCCCGCCGAGGCACTCCAGCACCATCACAGCGCCAGCTTCGCCGCCTGGGTCCTCAACCACGGCGTCAGACTCGCCGGTTGACCACGCCTTCGATGACCACACCGGGAGACAGCACCGCACACCGTTTGCCCCCTCGACAAAAGTACCGCGTACCTTTAGTTCACCCCCTGCCGTCTCATGCGTATTTTGGGTAGGATAGTTCCCCTTGAGGAAGGCCCCGCCGGGCCGAGGAGAACTATCATGAAAGAATGGCAGAGTCAGGCCCACGTGAAGTGGGAGTGTAAGTACCATGTAGTGATTGTACCGAAGTATCGCAAGAAAGCCATCTTTGGCAAGCTGCGACAGCAGATTGGGGAGATGTTGCGGCAGTTGTGCCGGCAAAAGGAGATCGAGCTTCTGGAAGGCCATGCGATGGTGGATCATGTGCATATGCTGTTGAGTGTGCCGCCGCGGTACAGCATTGCGATGACGGTCGGGTATCTCAAGGGCAAGAGTGCGGTGCGGATTCATCGGGATTACGGGAAGGCTCGTGGGTCGCTGTTGGGTCGCAGTTTCTGGTCCCGTGGCTATTGTGTCAGCACGGTCGGCTTTGACGAGGCGAGTGTGCGCCAGTATATCCAAGAGCAAGAAGAACGTGAGAAGCAAGAAGAACAAGGGAGTTTGATGTTCGATTACTGAATTTCGCATAATATAGTGACAGATTTTTCGCATAATATATTGACACCAGCGTTTCGTTCTCGTAGGCTGTCCGCATGGACAGAAAAGGACGAACACGAAGGGACTTCGACGAGTTGGAGAACCGCCGAAAG
>JAPLMX010000194.1 GCA_026386805.1 Phycisphaerae bacterium
GGAGATTCCCGCCGCCTCGCAGCCTTGCTCATAGTTCCGGGCCGCCAGCAGAGTCGGCATTGCCTTCAGTTGTTTCGTCGTCAGTTTGACTTCTTCCACCATGATCTTCACCCCAACCGTTCGCTTTCGTCCGATTTCGTCAATTGCTCATCTGTCCGCCCCGTCGTCGCCCGCAGCAGTTCCGCAAACGGCACCTTCCCGCGAAGCTCATGCTTCGCCAGCGTCCCCGGCTCCAGCCCATGCCGGGCCTCATATTCCGCAAATGGATTTGGCTCGAAGATGCAGGGCAGCCGCGCCCGGCAGGCTTCGTCCAGTGCCTTTTGCAGCGTCACCCATTCGGCGACAGGCTCAGGGAAGTGCGGAAGGGTGTCGTCTGCGTCCCAGTCCACGCTGATGATAATCACGGGGATGGTTACAGGCTCCGCCTCGATTCCGACAGCCTTCTCGGCCTTCTCGATTCTCCGCTCGATAGTGCTCATGGGGTTTGCTCCTTGCCGGACGTGCTACGAACCAGCGCCAAGACCGCCTGCCTGATATGCTCGGGTAGGTTCGGCCAGCGGTTGTGAATAAGGGCCAAGTCGGGGTCCAGAGGGGTGTTTTCGGCGTTTGGTGCGCCGCTTTTTGCGCTCGCGGTCTCGGAAATCGGGGTTTTTGATAGCGCCAGCGGGGGGTGTTCGATTCCTTCATCCCCAAGTACTTATCCTGTAAAGACTTAGAAACGCCAGGAACAAGCCTCAATCGCCTTCTATGCATTGTCGTGGCTCACGAAGTCAGGCGTTAGCTCGGCGGGACGGGCGGCGGCTCCTCTGGTAGAAGAGAAAAGGACAGCGCTGCATGTGCTGTCCTTGGAATGTCTGTGACTATCGCCCACGGGGCGGTGGATATCTGTTTGTGATTCGTCCGTTGGACTCAGGCGACGAGGCGCTTGGCCGTATCGACGGCCGAGGCGGCGTCGGGGGCGTAGCCGTTGGCGCCGATTTTGTCGGCGAAGCCTTGCGTGACCGGGGCGCCGCCGACCATGACCTTGGCCGTAACGCCGGCCTGCTTGAGGGCCTTGATCGTTTTCTCCATGCCGGGCATCGTCGTGGTCAGTAGGGCGCTCATGCCGATCAAGTTGGCGCCCTTGGCCTTGGCTTCCGCCGCTAACTTGTCCGGCGAGACATCCACGCCCAGGTCGATCACCTCGAACCCGGCGCCCTTCATCATCATGGCGACCAAGTTCTTGCCGATGTCGTGCAAGTCGCCTTGGACGGTGCCGACGAGGAACTTGGCGATAGGCTTGACGCCGGCTTTGGCCAGCTCCGGCTCGAGCACTTCCATCGCCATTTTCATGGCCCGCGCCGCGATCAGGACCTCGGGAATGTAGATCTCGTTGTTCTTGAAGCGGGCGCCCACGACGTCCATGCCGGCGATCAGACCCTGGTCGAGAATCTGCTTCGGGGCCCTCTTCTCCTTCAGGGCCGCCTTTGTGACGTTCACCGCCGTCGTCTGATCCCCGCGAATCACCGCTTCCGCCAATGCCTTCAGATCTGCCATGTTCTGCACACCTCAAATCAGTACTCGTTCAATCACGCAAGCCTGATCTCCATTTCGCTGGAGTTCAGGTTCTTATACCTCCAGGGCCACAATTAGACCCCATCCGGCCCCGCGCGACAAGCAAAAACCAAGCCCGTTGATGAAGGATTATTGATGAGGGATGATCGACCATTGATGACTGGGGGCCTCTTTTCCACGCAGCGGCATGCGACCCAATTCCGTGGTGCCTCTCCTGCGATGCCCAGATGCTTCGCTTTGCTCCCAAGAAACGGACGGCTCGGGCGCCATGCTTACGCTGGCGTAGACATGGCACCCAGCGACAGGTGGGCTTGGATCACCGGTTCTGCTCGTCAAGACTCATTAGACAATCGCAAACACTCCTGCGGAAGAACTATGCCTGTTTCTGGCCTTCTGTGGTCTGAACGTACAGGGTTTGCGGTGCGCTCATGGTGGGCGATCGGGATGACAACGTCACATCGCGGAGCGCAAAAAAGAAGCCCCCGCTATTGATGAGGGAGAGGAAGCGAGACTATGCGGGGGCCTGTGGACAAAATCATCAACTACACTGAAGATGATACTACCAACGGTGTACCGGCGCGTCAACAGGTTTAATGAGATTTTTTAAAAAATATTTTCACCCGCGTCTGCGCGGAAGGAATCGTGAGACCCGACCTCGCCGTCGCCGGCTCGAAGACTCGGGCAAACAGACGGACCCTTTCTTGACGGTGCGCGGGTGGCAGCGTATAGTGCGGGTGTCAGACAGATGGGTCTTGAAGGAATCACGGATGGCTCGGAAAATCCAGTGCGGAAAGTGTGCGGGGCTGTGCTGCCGGTACTTCGCCTTGCCCATCGAAACGCCGGAGACGAGAGAGGACTACGACAATATCCGCTGGTACCTCTGTCACGAGAACATCGCGGTGTTTGTCGAAGACGGAGACTGGTATCTGAGCGTGAAGAATGCGTGCCGTCATCTGTCACAGGAAAGCTACAGGTGTGCCATCTATGAGAGGCGGCCGAAGATCTGTAGGAAATACGCGCATTCGGATTGCGATTTGGTCCCAGGTGGATACGACTATGAGCTACACTTCACCAGTGACAAAGAGATGGATGAATACATCAAGGTGAAGTTCGACAACAACGTCACCGAGAAACGGACGATCACGAACACAAAGAGAAGAAGGGCATGAAGATACCGCCTGTCAAAGGGACGAGGGACTTTTACCCGCCGGAAATGGCCCGGCGCAATTGGATCATTGACGGCTGGAAGAGGGCTTCGCTCCGCAACGGCTTTGAGGAGTACGACGGCCCGATCTTCGAGCATCTGACCATGTACCAGGTCAAGAGCGGCCAAGAGATCGTCGAGCAACTCTTCTCGTTCCAGGACCGGGGCGGCCGGGAGTTGGCGATCCGCCCGGAGATCACACCGACGCTGGCCCGGATGGTGAATCAGAAGATTAGCGCCCTGCCCAAGCCGATCAAGTGGTTTGCGGTTCCCCGCCTGTGCCGGGCGGAACGGCCGCAGAAGGGCCGGCTGCGCGAGTTTTTCCAGTGGAACATAGACATCATCGGCGAGGACCCGGGGCAGGCTGACGCGGAGATCATCTTCACGACCCTGGACTACCTCCGCACGGTCGGTCTGACCAGCAAGGACATCCAGGCCAAAATCTCCAGCAGAAGGCTCTTGGCGGCGGTCCTGACGAATATTGGGATCCCGGCCGAGCGGCTGGACTCTCTTTATGCGGTGCTGGACAAGAAGCCGAAGCTGCCGCCCGAGACGTTCGACGCGATCCTGGGTGAGCAGGTGCCCGACGCCGGCCAAGCCGGGAAGATCCGCGAACTCATGGGCTTTCGTTCCATTGAGCAGATTGCGGGGATCACCGAGGCGAATGAAGCCCTCGGCCAGGCCGTCGATGAGCTTCGGACCGCTTTCGACATTCTCAGCAGCATGGGCATGGGCGAATACTGCACCTTCGACCCCAGCATCGTTCGCGGCTTGGCCTACTACACCGGCGTCGTGTTCGAGGTTCATGACATCGCCGGCGAGCTGCGGGCGATCTGCGGCGGCGGACGCTATGACAACCTGCTGCGGGACTTCGGCGGTCCTCCCATTCCGGCGACCGGCATGGGCATGGGCGACTGCGTCCTGGAAATTCTCCTGGAGGAGAGGGGTCTGCTCGAAAAGCAGGTACCCAAGCGGGAAATCGAGTATTTCGTCGCCTTGGCCGACCCGGAGATGGCCAAGGCGGTTTATGAAGTCGTGGCGCGGATTCGCTCGCAGGGGCGTTCGGCCAACTTCAGCTACCGGCACGGCGGCCTCTCGAAACAGCTTAAGGAAGCGGCCGGGCAGAGTGCGAGAATGTGCGTCATCATCGGCCAGGAATACCAGGAGCACCGGCAGGTTGCCATCAAGAACATGGCCACAGGCGCGCAGGAGCTTGTGGATCTGGAGCAGTTTCTGTCGCGTCTGAGTTCCTGAGGGGACTTATGGGAGACTCTTCTCGCAATCGCTATGAGCGTGCCTTTGAGCACTGGCTGCTGGACCACCGCGTCCAGCACGTCCGGGCGGACGAGCACCGACGGCTGGGATCGTCTCATAAAACAGTCAAAAACTTCGATTTCCTGCTGTTTCCCCGGCCGGACCGCAAGGTGATCGTCGAGGTCAAGGGCCGGACGTTCGCAGGCGCGACGCTGGTCGGACTGGCCGGGTTCGACTGCTGGGTCACCATGGACGATATCGAGAGCCTCCAGGTCTGGCGGCGGGCGCTCGGGGACGGCCACGAGGCGGTCTTTGTCTTTGCCTACCGCGTGACACAGGCGGACGTGGATTTTGACGGGCACGAAGTGCTCCCCCTGGGTTCGGACCGGTACGTGTTCTTTTGCGTTCGCCTGGACGACTACCTCCAGCACAGCACACGCCGCAGCCCGAAATGGCGGACGATGATGCTCCCCGCCGACAGCTTCCGCCGGTATGCGGTCGGCCTTGCGGCATTCCTGCCTTGAGAGGGCAAAGCGGCCGCAAAATGAGGCTCATCCGGCTTTTTCATTCTTGCAGGTTGGCAGCGCCCAAAGCGCTGGCCCCAAGCGTGCCGCCGGGAGAATTGGCTTTGTTTTTCCGGCATGGTTCAGAACCGGGTAACACTCTCGGTTGAGCAGTTACGTTTCATTGTGATCGTAACATGTTTCACACAAGGAGTTTACATCAGTTTTACTCATCGAGAAGGATCGCACGAGTGTTACCCTGGTCTGGGTGAGTTTGAACCAGGTCGTTTTTCTGAACCCCCTTTGAGGCTCAATTCCTCATAGCTCTTTTTCTGCCAAGCAGTTAATGCTCAGGGCTGCCCTGCGCAAATTGCGTTTCCGTTAACCACCGGCTCTGCCGGTGAGCATTCACAAGGCTCTGCCGTTTCGTGCGTGTTTTTGGGTAGGTAGTTCCCCTTGAGGAAGGCCCCGCCGGGCCCAGGAGAACTACCATGAAAGAACG
>JAPLMX010000216.1 GCA_026386805.1 Phycisphaerae bacterium
ACAACCTCGGGGAGGTGGGGCAAGCGGTGGAGGATGGCATGGAGCGTGTGCAACAGAACGGACAACTCCTGTTCGGGTTCTTGGAGCACACCGGTCTTTTTTTTGAGTGACTTGTCACTGTATTATGCGAAATTCAGTAGGTGACCAATGATGAACCATCACTAGTCAATTAGGCTTCTCAAGAGCATCCCATCGAGTTGCCGCAGTTGAAGCATTTGTAGCAGGTACCGTTGCGGACGGTGATCGAGCCACAGATGTCGCAAGCAGGGGCGTCGTCGCCGAAGTGCTCGAACTGGGCGTTGAACTGCTGCATAACGGCGGCCTCGGCCTGTTGAGCCTCGTCCGTCTGGCCGGCCGGGGTTGTGACCAAGGTCCCGACCCTGCTCGGCCGGCCGATGAGCCGGTCCAAGTGGAGCAAGCTCGTTGCTTTGGCGGAGGAAGGGGTCTCCTGGGGCTTGGGATCTTCTGCTTTGGTCGTCTTTTTGCCGTTGCCTCCGGCGGCCTTGACTTCCGCAATCTTGTGCGCGAGGTCCTTCGTCTTTTCGACAAGCTCCCGGGCGGTTGCAGCGGTCTTATTGCCCGTTGTGGTCACCGGCGTGCGGTTGGGCACGTTCCTGTCGGCGTAGCCGGGCATGAACTGGCACCCGAGCCAGCAGAAGATGTAGTCGATCAGGCTCTTGGCGAACGGGATATCCCGGTTGGAGGTCATGCCGGAAGGCTCGAACCGGGCGTGCCGGAACTTGTCCACCAGCGTGATCAGCGGCACGCCGTACTGAAGAGCCATCGACGTGCACGTGCCTATGACATCCATGAGGCCCCCGACGGTGCTGCCCTCCTTGGCCATGGTGATGAATAGCTCACCAGGCTGCCCATCCTCATATAGCCCCACCGTCAGGTAGCCTTCATGGCCTGCAACAGAGAATTTGTGCGTGATGCTGTGCCGGGTGTCCGGCAGTCTCTTTCTAAAGGGCCGGGCCGGCATCGGGGCCTCGGCGCTGGTTTTGGCTTTTTCTTCCTTGTGCTTGTCTGTGGAGACGGGCTGGAGCCGCTTGGAGCCGTCGCGGTAGATGGCGACGGCCTTAAGACCGAGCTTCCAACCCTCCATGTAGGCCGCCATGATCTCTTCGGCGGTGCTCTCCTTAGGCATGTTGATCGTCTTGCTGATCGCCCCGGAGATAAACGGCTGCACGGCGGCCATCATCCTCAGATGCGCCATATAATGGATGAACCGCTTGCCGTTCTTGGGCTTGAACGCACAATCGAACACGGGCAGGTGGTCCGCATGAAGCTTCGGCCCCCCCTCGATGGTCTCACGCTCGTCGATATAGTCGCAGGTGGCCTTGATATCCTCCGGGGCGTAGCCCAGCCGTTCGAGGGCCATGGGAACGGTCTTATTCACGAGCTTGAGCATGCCGCCGCCCGCCAGCAGCTTATACTTGACCAGGGCGATATCCGGCTCGACCCCGGTCGTATCGCAGTCCATCATGAAACCGATCGTGCCGGTTGGCGCCAGAACGGTGGTCTGGGCATTGCGGAAGCCCGCCTTCGTGCCGGTATCCACCGCCTCGTCCCACGCATCCTTGGCGGCGTTTCGCAGGTAGTCCGGGCAATGCGTCTCCGGCAGGTTGCATGCGTGCTGACGGTGCATGTTGATCACCTTCAGCATCGAGTCTTTGTTGTTCCCGAACTCCTCGAACGGGCCTTTCAATTGGGCGATTTCCGCACTGGCGGCATAGGCCGTGCCCGTCATGATGGCGCTAACGGCCGAGGCCAGCGTCCGGGCCTGGTCGGAGTCGTAGGGCAGGGCCAGACTCATAATCAGCGAGCCGAGGTTGGCATAGCCCAGCCCGAGCGCCCGGAAGCGGTGGCTGTTGATCGTAATGGCTTTGTCGGGGTAGCTGCCGTTGTCGACCAGGATTTCCTGGGCAATGATGAAGAGCCGGACCGCTTTCTTGAACGCCTGGACGTCGAAAGCCCCGTCCTCCTTGCGGAATTTCATCAGGTTCAAAGAGGCCAGGTTGCAGGCCGAGTCATCGACGAACATGTACTCGCTGCACGGATTGGAGGCATTGATCGGCCCAGAGTTGGGGCAGGTATGCCAATGGTTGATCGTGCTGTGGTACTGGAGGCCGGGGTCTCCGCAGATTCGCGTCCCCTCGGCGATCAGTTGCATCAGCTCGCGGGCCGAGTGTTCGCCCATCTTCTGGCCCGTCGTTACCGCATGGGTGACCCACTTGTCATCCTTCTCCACGGCCTGCATGAACTCGTCCGTCACGCGGACCGAGAGGTTGGAGTTTTGGAACATCACGCTGTCGTAGGCTTCGCTGTTGTGATCGCCGCTGTAGCCCGCCTCGATGAGCGCCCAGGCTTTTTTCTCCTCGACCGTCTTGCAGGTGATGAACTCCCTGATGTCGGGGTGGCCGATCTTGAGCGACTGCATCTTGGCGGCCCGGCGGGTCTTGCCGCCGGACTTGATGACGGCCGCGATCTGGTCGTACACCCGCATAAAGCTCAAGGGGCCGGACGGCTTGCCGCCGCCGGCGAGCTTCTCTTTGCTGCTTCGGAGCGTGGAAAGGTCGGTTCCCGTCCCGGAGCCGTGCTTGAACAGCATCGCCTCGCTGGCGGCCAGCCGCATGATGTCTTCCATCGAGTCTTTGACCGACTGGATGAAGCACGCGGAGGACTGGGGGTATTCGTAGCTGTTCTGGCAGGGCACCGCCGCCTTCTCCTGCGGATCCCAGCGGTAGTTGTGCTTGCCGCCTGCGATGCCGTAGACATCGTAAAGCCCGACGTTGAACCAGACCGGCGAATTGAACGACCCGTACTGGTTCACGCACAGCCAGGTCAGCTCGTTGTAGAAGACCTCCGCCTGCTGCTGGGTGGCGAAGTACCCATCCTTCAAACCCCGGTCCGCAATGGTCTTACAGACGCGATGCACGAGCTGCTTGACGGAGCGCTCCCGCTGGCCGCCCTCAAGATCACCGTAGAAATACTTGCTCGCCACGACCTTCGTGGCCAACTGGCTCCAACTGACCGGGACCTCGATGTTGTCCTGCTCGAAGACCGCCTCGCCGCTGTCGCTGGCGATCTTGGCGGACCGAGTCTCCCATTCGAGCTGCTCGAACGGATGCGTCCCCGGCGTGGAGAAAAAGTGTTCCACCGTCAACCCTCTCCTGTTCTCTTCTGGCAGGACCGGCTTGGCCTGCACACCTTCCGTTTTGAAGGGATTCTCTGGGTCGAACTTATATGACATTACGCGCCTCCATGCTGCGAAACTGAGACTACACTATATATTGTATGGGATGACTGGGTCGTCGCCAGATATTGTTGCTAACCTTTGAAAACATGTATCGGCAGATTACTTCGAGCTTGATAAAGTGTAAAGACCAAAAAGCCAGAAATCTGAGTGCTTGGCCGGCGGTTTTTCCCTTAGTCCTTGAGACAACTGGATCTACGCGATGCAATTTTTTTTCATCGGCGATGTCGAGGTTGAGAGCCTACGATTCGAGGCCGGATTCCAGGCCCACAGAATAATGACGGAGCTTCCATTGCCCTGGCTTAGTCGCACGGGTAGAATACAGTCGTCGGGTGGGGAACACTCTAGCCCGGCCGGGCATCTTGTGGTAAGCGGCGTAAGCATTCTCTTCGCGAAAAGAAGGAGGATCGTGGCCATGCGTACACAGAAAGCCTTCACCCTCATTGAACTCCTCGTCGTCATCGCGATCATCGCCATCCTTATGGCCGTTCTGATGCCGGCGTTGAAACGGGCCCGCGAGGGAGGTAAACGGGCCTCGTGCCTGAGCAACCTCAAGCAATTGACCCTGGCTTGGAGCATGTACGCCGACGAGAACGACGACAGGCTCGTCAACGGGGCCACCGGCTTCAGCAACTACTCCGGTGGGGACTGGGCTACCCATGCAAACGAGCTTGCCTGGATCGATGGATTCCACCCGGACCCGGCTGACTGGGATGCCCAGATACAGGACATCAAGCGCGGCGCCCTGTGGCCGTACTTGAGAAATGAGAAGATCTATGCCTGCCCGACGGGGCGGCGGGGACAAGCTCTGACGTACTCGATCATGTTCTCCATGAACGCTGTCTGCCATACCGAGGTCCATGGTGTGCAAGGCGCCCATGTCAAGAAGAGAAGCGAGATCAAGCCGGCGGTCGGCCTGAGGCTCGTGTTTATCGACGAAGGCTATATGACCTCAGACGCCTATGCCGTCAATTATAGCAAGGAGATGTGGTGGGATAATCCCCCGGTCCGCCACGGTGATGGAGCGACCTTGTCTTTTGCCGATGGACACGTGGACTATTGGAAGTGGAAGGGCATCGATACCATCAAGTCCGCCCGGGACTACGAGAACAAGGACCCCGGCGTCAACTGGTCGCCGACCACCGATGATGGCTACCAGGATCTATACGCCATGCAGAAGGGGTGTTGGGGCAAGCTGGGGTACACGCCGACCCATTGAGGTCTGATCTGTAGGATGGGCTAAAGCCCATCCTACAAATCTGCGTACTTGGCGGTTGGGAACGGCCGAGCACCGGTCGTGGGTCTGCCGTTGGGAGAATTGGCTTTGTTTTCCCGCACCGCTTTTCTCGCTCACCTCCTCATAGCACTTTTTCTTCCAAGCGCTTACTGCTCAGCGTGCCCCGCGCAAATTGGCTTTGTTTTGCACATCGGCCTGGGTGGGGCTCCCGACTCCCGGCGGCCGCCCAAAGCTGGCGGCTTACCGATTGGGGATGGTCCGGGCACCGACCCTAGCCCGCAGACCGATCAGATCGTCCACGAAGGCATACTCCTTCTGGACCTGGTCCCACGGCCTGCTATCGGGCTGAATGCCGCCGGGACCGTTGACCCAGGTGGCGGGCCGGGGCAGATAGGCTTCCCGCCGCTTGCCGATGCCCATCTCCGGCCCACCGTCGAGCTTGGCGAAGAGCTTCGCGACGGGCTCGGCCACCTCGCTGCCAAACTCCGTCTTGGCCCAATCGACGTAGAAATCCTCTGCGGGCAGGTCCCGCGGTCGATTGTCGACGTTCGATTGCGGCAGGTCAGCCTCATAGCCCTCGACGGCCGAACCACCGCAGTTGATCTTGCGTGTGACGCCTGGCCCCTGCACGACGAAGGCCGCGATACAGGGGAACTCCACGATACCGTCGAACTGGATCTCGAGGATGCCGTTGGAGACCTCGATCCCTGGGAAGGTGTAATCCAGCGCCCGATTCTTGCCGACCGCAGCGAAAACATCCAGCTTGTCGATCACCCTGTGGCCCTGGAGCGTCACGCCGAAGACTCGCTTGCCGGCCTCGCCGTAGTGAGGCTCGCAGAATTGCAGCCGGACCAGGTACGCACCATTGGGCACCTTGAGGCGATACGCCTTCATATCGTACGTGACCGTCTGATACAAGCTGCCGTGCTCGGTGTCGGCGATGGCATTGTTGGGGAAGGCGGACACGTTGCCGCCCTCCCGGCCCTCGGCGGTCTTCGGGTCGGGGATGACGATCTCCTTGCCCAAGTACGGATTCCAGGGCTTCTGGTCCCAGGCCGCTTTGGCCAGGGCCGAGACGTTCGGGCCGAGGATTCGCGTCCGCCAGTGAATACCGAGCAGGCCCGTACAACCATAGGCCAGGGCGTCGGCGGCGTCCCGCCTCATCCGGCCCACCCAAAGCTGCGGGATGAGCAACCCCGGGTCGTCCTCCAGCCACGGAATCGCCCACTGGGGCCGGCCCTCGACGCGGGCAAAGCCCGTCTCGACCGGGGCAAAACCGACGTTGCGATTGATGCAGCTCATCGGCATCGCTTTGGGCAGGATGTTGTCGAACAGCGCCCTGTCTTTCGGCGGCCCCAGCACCCAGCCGCACGTGGCGAGAATGAACGGCGATTTGACATTCTTTGCCGCCTCGATGGCCGCCTTGAGATCGTCGATCGTGGCTTGGACCTCCCGGTCCTTGGGATTGCCCCAGGTCCACGATTCCGGCGTCCAGAACCAGTAGTAGTCGAGCGGATAAGCGTTTGCGATTCGTTGGGACATGCCCTCATACAGCTCGCGAACAACGGCAAGATCGTTCGGGTCCTTGCCCTCGCTCCTGATCCGCTGCTTGACAACGTCGGGGATAATCAGCGGCGTCTCCGTGCCGACGCACGTCTGAATGCCGAGGCTGTGGGCCAACCCAAAGGCTTCTTTGAGCATCTGGCCCGTCCGGTTGAAGACTGTGTTCCTGTCTTCGGGCGTTTTGGGCACGGGCATCGCTCCAAACATCACCTCCGGGCCGTAGTCATCACGCTCGAACAGTTGAGCCGTGCCGAAGGAGAACTCGCTCGTCTTCTTGGCCGCGTAACCCCAGTTGCCCCGCAGCGTGTTCATGTAGCTCGAAGGCGAGCTGAGCCGAACCGTGCCGTCCGGATTGACATCGTCCTTCAGGCCAATCCAGACCGTCGGCTCCGGTCCCACGCCGCCCTGCGGATACGTGTGCAGGCCGATGAAATTCATTCGCAGCTTGGGGAGTTGGGCGATGATCGCATGGTAGTCATCGGTATTCCACCAGTCCGGCCCCTCCGGAAAATCGTGGAACGGCTGGATGCCCCGCGTCTGGAACAGCGGCTCGCCCCGCTCGTCGAGCGTCGGCAGCGATAGAGTCATCTTCTCATCAGGCACCACGTCGCCGTGGAGGTAGAAGCGAACGCCCCAGTGCTCGGCCAGCCGATAGGCCGCGTAGAGCGTGCCGACCGGATCGCCGCCCACAACCAAGAGCACGGATTCGCCGCCCGAGGGAACGGTCTTCAATAGATATTGCTGAGGTTGCAGCGACTTCACAGAGTCCACGAGTTGTGCGTCGCCCTTGATAATAGCACTGATGACCGGCTGATCCTTGTGCCCGATGATGATGCTCCGGCCCGAGGGCCGCTTGCTACTTGCGGAAACGATGGGAACAAGCTGGCCCGTCCGCAGGTAGAGATAGCGTCGAATCTCCCGGGCGGCCAACCGCTCCGGGGGGCGCGGCCTTCTGCGGCTCGACGATCGTCATCGACTCGCCGGCCGAGTGGGCGATGGAATCGAGAAGTCCGGAGGTCAAGATCAGAAAGGACAGAAGTGAAAGGCATCTGCGGACCATGATGAACTCCCCTCTGGATTTACTTTTGCGGTTGACGATGGGCCAATCGTCCGCCGAGAATACTAAATCAGAAATGGTAAATAGTAAATGACCAGGGCGATTTTGGACTGTTATACCGACGAGCCGGCGGGGCTGGGTGTGCCACCCTTTATTGGCGTCTGGCCTCGTTACGTGGCGGGTTTGTACCAGGACGAGCCCACCTACCTGACCATCGATGATATCCGCCTGGTCCGCTACGTCGAGTCGGTCCCGAAGGTCACGATCGACCCGCCCGCCGGAAGGACTCACATCGAGGTGCTCAACCACACGCGTGAGTACGACGAGATCAAGCGAGTCCTGGCGAACACCGATGAGGTGGTCATCGTCGTAGGCGTGCAGACGCCAGGAAAATATCTGAGCGCGCGTCCGGGAACGCTACGCGAGGTCAACAAGCTGCTGGGTGTCGCGGGCTTCCAGCCCGCGATTCGAGGGCGGGACGCCCTCGACACGAAGGCCGCCCCTCCAGCCCGTAGTCCTTTTCGCAAGGTCCTCACCGGCCCGGTCCTCACCGGCGGCACCCAATTCCGTGGTGGCACCCGGCCCCAACTCCCGGAGGCCGGCGATTTCGATGAGTTGCACCCACTCGTGTTCGACACCTATGAGCAGTTGCAGCCGCCCGCTCTCAAGGGCGCTGCTCTGATCGGCCAAATGCCGCGACTGGCGAATCGGATCGTCGAGATCGAGACCGGCCGGGGCTGCCCACGAGAGAAAGGCTGCTCGTTTTGCACCGAGCCGATCAAGCAAACGGTCCTGTGGCGCAGGCCCGAGCTTGTCATCGAGGAAGTGAAAACACTGATGGGCTTCGGCGCCAGGGCGTTCCGATTGGGCAAGCAATCCTGCATCTACAGCTACGAGGGAGGCGACCCGCAGAAGCTCGAAACGCTGCTTTCAGGTCTGGCCGCACTCAAACCGACGATCCTGCACATCGACAACGCCAATCCGATGATGATCGACGAGCAGCGGACGAAGCTGTTCGTCAAGTATCTGACGCCCGGCAGCACCGCCGCGATGGGGATCGAGTCCTTCGACCCCGAGGTGACCAAAGCCAACAATCTCAACTGCCCCTACGACATGGCCTTCGAGACAATTCGTCTCGTCAACCGCCTGGGCGGCTTTCGCGGCGAGAACGGCTGTCACGCCCTGCTGCCGGGCATCAACATCCTGCTCGGCCTGGCCGCTGAAACCCTCGAGACTCTGGACAAGAACTTCGCGGCGCTGAAGCGCATTCTCGACGAGGGCCTGCTCATCCGCCGCATCAATATCCGCCGGGTCGTACCTTTCCCGGGGACGCCGCTCTACGAACAGGTCGGCCAGAAGTACCTCCGCCGGAACCAGCGACTCTACACGCCTTGGATCGAGAAGATCCGCCAGGAGATCGACATCCCCATGCTGCAGAGGCTCTTTCCCATCGGCACGGTGCTGAAGGACCTGTGCAGTGAAGTCCACAACGGCGGCACTACCTTCATGCGACAGATCGGTAGCTATCCCATTCTGGTCGCGGTCTGGGAGCGTCTGCCCTTGAACGAGTTCTTCAACGTCCGCGTCACCGGCTACCGCCACCGCAGCCTATTGGCGGAGCGGATTTGACCGCGTTCCGTGAAACAGTGATGCCCAGCGTTACCCACCGCTTTCCTTTGGCCCTCTCGGAAGGCCTGCGTCGCGTGCTTCGCCACCCGTGAACAGATTGTGAAACGCGTCATAAATCGGACGCAGCTCGCCAGACACGGAACTCGGCTGGGTTGCTTCGAGAAGGATGACAGGCAACGCCGTGCCCGTAGCCTGTTCCAGTTTCCCCAGATGCTCGAGTGTGAAGCTGCGCTGCTTCTTGCGGACCCGACTGATGAAAGACTTGCTCAAGCCCAACAAATCCCCCACCTTCCGCAGCGTGAGTCCTTGCTCCTGCAGATACTTCACTATGTCTGAAGAAAGTCACGTAGGATGGGCTTCAGCCCATGCGGACCATTTGGGCATGGCCGGACCACACGCAGCATGGGCTAAAGCCCATCCTACGAGCTACTTGCCGTTGGCTCCTTCGTGGCGAGGCCATCTTGGCCTTGTTCTTTCGTGCCGAAGGCATCTTGCCCTCGAACCGCGGGCAGGATACCCGCGACACGCAAGGGCGGGACGCCCTCGCCACGAAGAGAACCATCGCCAAGGCCTTCGGTCTTGACGCTGCCACCCGATCAGACTGTCCACGAACGACGCAGTTCACCAAGCAGCTTGATCGCCGTCTCGGCCATCATTTCGCCGCCGCCGGGGGCGATGCGGGAGTTGACCGTTTCGTAGCTGCCTTCGGCGAAAGCTCTGCGGGTCGGCACGTACGCCACGTCATCTTGGCATAGCTCGATCACCAGCGTAACCGGGAAAGAGCTGGCCTGTTTGATCGCCAGACCGAACTCTACGAAGACCTCGCCCGGAAGGCCGATGATCGCCACCTCGTCGCTCAGACGAAACGCCTGCACCTCTAATGGGATCGTTGAGCCGCCGCGTGCCTGGATGTCCATGATCTTGTACGCCTTGACTTGGTCGAGGAACGGCAGATCGGATGTGCCGATCTTGTCCATGTCCTTCGTCGCCTGCTCGATCTCGGCGGCCGTGAACTTCTGGATCGGCACTTCGACGACCGCCCTCTTGATTGCGAGGCTCGGCTGCGCAATGACCTTCGCTTGCGCCGCGGCAATTGTGCCCGCCAGGGTCGCGCCGATGGCCTCGGGCTTGAGCCGATCCTTGCTCGTGACATCGATGTGGTTGATGTCGCCGCAGGTGCCTGTCCCGAACAGAAGCGTGAAATCCTGGCCAAACCTCTCGCGCAGGTTCTGCTCGACGAAATACGGGTAGTCCGCCGCGTATAGCGTGCCGCCCGTGGTGTCCAGGTGCAGGGCAAAATTCACCAGGCTGGCAAAGGTGTCCTTGCCGGTGGTGTCACGGAAGAAGACCATTCCCACGCCTGAGTCAGTGGGGCCGGCCGCTCGGACGATGCCGGGGTTGAGCACCCCGGGGTTGAAACGGACCGTACCGTCCTTCATGTGGAAGCGGCGGTTGAAGGAAAGCCCCTGCTGCTGGGCAACACCGGCTTGAGCACGCACAGGCCGGATTTTGGTATCGGCCTCCTTAATTGCTTTGACGATCGCCGCGACCAGTTCGGACGGGTAATCCCTCACCTCACACGGGTCCTTGCCCTGCTTGGCAATCGCCTTCTCGTGGAGGTAGTCGCGCAGGGCGTCGAAGTACAGTGGCCCCGTGTGACTGTGCGTGCCGGCGAGCAGAACATTCTCCGCCGGGATGCCCGTCTCCTGCTGGGCCTGCTGCCGGGCCCGCTTCGAGACATCGGCGGAGATCCCGATGATGTCACAGAACACCATGGCGGCCCGGGTGTTGCCCTGTCGCAGAACGAGGGCCTTGGCGTGAAGCGGATTGAGAACGCCCGTGCTCAACCGCTCGTTGAAATAGCCGCACATGCGATAGCCGATGGGCGGCGTGATATCGGCCACCGCCACGCCGGCCTGCAGTTGCTGTGGGGTGGCGGACATGTCCCTGCTTTCTCTTCAAGTCTGACCGGTCAGCTTCTCCAGGAACTGCCGCGTCTTCTTGGCTTCCGCCAGGGTGTGGGCGAGATCTCCCGGTTCGAGGCACTCGACGACGAGGGCCCCACTCTTGAAGCCGCCCGTCTTGAGCTTGGCCAGGACCGCCGCGAAATCCACCAGCCCCGTCCCCGGCGTCACATCCACGCTCTTGGGCGGCTTGAAATCCTTGACGCACATGCCCATGACAAGCCCATTGACGCTGGGGGCATCGTCCACGGGGCTCAGCTTGCCGTCGGAATAGTAGTAGATGTTGCCCGGGTCGTACCAGATGCCGAAATTCCTGTCCCCAACGGACTCAACCGTCTTGCGGCACTGAGGCCCGGTGGCATTCAGCCCGCCGTGCGGCTTGATGCTGATGCCCATACCCTTGGCCGCCGCATAGTCGCAGCATTCGGCAATCGCCTTGTAGTAACGGTCATAGATCTTCTGGTCGCCGGTGCCGCCCATCAAGAGGTTCATCGTGCCGCACGCGGCGCAGTTGTCGATGAGCTTCTTGAGGCCCGCGATGCCGGCTTCCAGCGACTTGCCCACGGGAATGTCGCCGCCATACACCGAGACGACCTTCAGATTGCGTTTCTTGACCTCCTCGGCGACCTGGGCCGCCTCCTCGGGCGTCGTGGCCACGGAAATCACCAGACCGTTCTTGCCCTTGGTGGTCATCAGGCCGGCGTACGTGTACCCCGCCTCGGCAATGGCGTCCAAAGCTACGCGGTATTCGTACTGAGCCCACGGCCGCGTATAGCACGCGATCATGTACGGCGGTGCCTTGCCTACGCTTGCGCAGGCATGATTTGGCTGTAGAGTGGAGCATGTCCACGCCAGCGTGGACACGGCGCCCAGTTTCGCTGATTCACTCAAGAACCCACGTCGTGTAAGATGCTTTGCCTGGTCCATTCCTATCCCCTATAGAAAAGCCTATTGCCACCTATCGCAAGTCCTCAGATTGCGCCTGAGATTGCTTCGTCGCTGCACTCCTCGCAATGACATGAACAGGCGTTGAATGTCATTGCGAGCGAAGCGAAGCAATCGCAGGCGCACGGCTCCAGAAAATGCGCTGCTACCCTTCCCGAATCTCTCTCTTTTCGGCATCGTAGATCGTGCGTTTGCCAGTATCGAACGCTCGCACGGCCATCAGGCAGGCGACCGCGTGCTGATAACCCGCATCAATCGAGGCGTTGGGCGTCTTGCGCGAGCGCAGGCACTGGAGCCAATCGAGGAAGTGATCCGGCATCGGCACGTCCTTGACGGGAACCTTGCCGCGAATCTTGCCCATCCGCTTGGCGCCGCCCTCGGCGCTCAGGACCGGTTTCTCCCACTGGACCATGTCGAGGATGCCCTGGTCGCCCAAGATCTTGAAGCTGTTGGCGGCGCCGTTGCCGCAGTAGGTCGAGTAGCTCACCATGAATCCCTCCGGGTAGATCCACATCGCCTGCACGTGGTCGGGACAGGTGAACTTGTGCTCGTCCTTGTAGGTGTACGTCCCGCCGAGACAGACGCTGCTGGTGGGGAACTTGGCTCCCGTGATATAGTGGACGAGGTCGAGGTAGTGACTGCCGAAACCGCAGACGGGGCCGTCGGAGAACTCACGGTAGCCGTACCAGCCGGAATACTTCACGGGATCGAACGGTTGCGACGGCCGGTCGCCCAAAAACTCCTTCCAGTCCACGTCCTCCGCCTTGACGTCTTTGACGTACTGGTACCAGTAGGGCTTCTCCTCATTGCGGCATTGCTCAATCCGCCCCACCGTCCCGAGGACCCCCGTCTTGTACAGCTCGCGGCAGCCCGTGAAACTCGGCAGGCTGCGCAACTGGGTCCCGATCTGGACCACGATGTTCGCCTTCTTGACGGCGTCGCAGGCCTCCTTGAGCTTGTCGAAGTCCATCGCCAGCGGCTTCTCGCAGTAGGCGTCCTTGCCCGCCAGGGCCGCCGCCTTCAGGTGAGTCGTGTGCATGTGGTCGGGCGAGGCGATCATCACGGCGTCCACATCCTTCAGAGCCATCACGTCACGATAGGAGAAGAATTGCCGAGCCGGCCGGCCGTACCATTCCTTGGCCTGGGCCGAAGCGATCTCTTGGCGCACCCGCCACGGGTCGCACACCGCCGTGACTTCGACGTTTTGCTGTTTGTCATGCGGGTGGATCCCCGCCATGTGGGCGCCGACGCCGCGGCCGCCGCAGCCGATCTGCGCAATGGAGATGCGGTCGTTGGCCCCCTTGACTTTGGCGTAGCTGGCGGCCGAAAACGCCAACGCCGCACCGGTCCCCACACCGGCTTTCAGGAACGTCCGACGGGAAAGAGAACGCTTCATCGCATTGCCTCCTTAAAACAGGTGTCAGTCGCCGGTTGTCAGTTGTCAGTCATGCGTGCAACACGCACGACGATTCGTCAGATTCTCAGGCAGGGATTATAGCACGGCCCCAATGCCTTCCACAATCGCCGATTTCAAAACCAATTCTCGCCAAGACCCACCCCGCAGACGGTAATTCGGTTGAGCTTCGCCCCCAAACATGGTACATTGGCGTTGTGGAGACGCGATGGATCGTGCCTTTCGTAGGGTGGGCTGTGCCCACCGATTCTCTGAACATGGGGGGGACGGAGGACAGAAGATGATGGCTCGCAAACATTCACAAATCCTGTGGACAATCACGGCACTCATGGCGGCGTGCGCAATCGGCCTGCCGGTCTGGGCCAA
Organism: Phycisphaerae bacterium; assembly: GCA_026386805.1. Lineage (GTDB taxonomy): Bacteria > Planctomycetota > Phycisphaerae > Sedimentisphaerales > Anaerobacaceae > PLanc-01. Next base: position 13,432 of record JAPLMX010000216.1, read on the forward strand.
CGACTCAGGGACGCAAGGGAGCAAGCCCACGACCCAGATTAGCCGGTACGTTTTCCTCTCCGATCAAAGTAAGCTGGTTCAGACCGGCGGGATCGCGGGCCTCCACAGGACCTATACCATCGAGGGGCACTTCCTGCTCACGGTCGATCCTAATGCAGGCGCCGCCTCCTTCCGCCAGGTCGATGCGAACGCAGTGGACGACAGTCCGTTCAGGCATAGCTTGGACCCAAACCAGGTATTCAACCTGACCGGCCTGGACGGCGCCATCCTGGATGGTGTATCGGTCCGGTTCGAGGGCAAGGCCAAGGACCAGAGCAACATCGTGATCCAGTTGACCTTCCAGGATGGCCGTGTGACCCTGAACGGCCAGACCATACCTCCGCCCGGTAGCGCAGACTTCTTCGTCTTCACCCTGGATGCCGTCGCCCAGAGGAAATACAGCGGGGGCAGCGGGACGGCCCAGGACCCGTACCAGATCGCCACCGCCGCCGACCTGATCTTGCTGGGCGAGACTCCCGGCGATTACGACAAGTACTTCATCCTGACCGCCGACATCGACCTGGACCCCAGTCTTCCTGGCCGTAAGGTCTTCGATAGGGCCGTCATTGGCCGAGTTATCCCCCTATCTGGAGAGTGGCAGCCTTTTTACGGCGTCTTTGACGGGGCCGGACGTAAGATCTCACATGTTACAATCCGGGGTAGGGAGTATGTGGGCCTGTTTGGCATCTTGGAGCGCGGAGCTGAAGTCAAGAACCTGGGCGTCGTAGATGTCAACATTGTTGCTTCGGAAGGCTCTGCCGGTGGACTGGGGGGCTGGAACTATGGCCATCTGACCAACTGTTACAGCACAGGTGCCGTGAGTGGCACTGGGTGGTTCGTCGGCGGGCTCGTGGGATACAACAGAGCAGGTGCCCTGACCGACTGCTACAGCCGCGCCGCCGTCAGCGGGACGAGGAATGTCGGCGGCCTGGTCGGTGGCAATGGTTCTCACTATGGGTTCGGCGGCCCGGTAACGCGTTGTTACAGCACGGGCGCGGTCACGGGCACCCTCTGGTGTGTCGGCGGCTTGATTGGCATCAACGTCAATGATGTGACCCGCTGCCACAGCGCGAGTGTCGTCACAGGTGCGTCAGCCGTTGGCGGACTCGTCGGCCAGAACTGCGGAAACGTTCGCATAGGTTGCTTTTCTGGCCGTTTAGCCGAATGCTACAGTACCGGCCAAGTTAGTGGCGATGATGGTGTTGGCGGACTGGTAGGAGCCAACGGCGGAGATATGACGCACTGCTACAGCACCGGGAGGGTCAGTGGCCGTGGAGACAATGTGGGCGGCCTCATGGGATCTACGTCCGTCTGGCTGCCTACCTCTTCTGGTGGAGCTCAGTTGGATGGTACCGCGATGAACTGCTTCTGGGATACTCAGACCTCATGCCAGACCACAAGTGCCGGCGGCATAGGCAAGACCACAGCCCAGATGCAGACAGCCAAGACGTTCCTCGATGCCGGCTGGGACTTTGTGGCTGAGACGAAGAACGGGACGGCGGACATCTGGTGGATTCTCGAAGGGAAGGACTATCCACACCTGTGGTGGGAAGCCGCGAAGAAATGAAATGGAACCGCAGATGAACGCGGATGAACGCTGATATGAACCAAAGTGACATGAACGAACTGACGGAGAAGGTGATTCGCTGCGCCTTTACCGTCAGCAACACCCTGGGATGCGGATTCCTGGAGAAGGTGTCTGCTGATGAATTTCGGGAAACCGAAGCTCGAAGTCAGACGCATCGTGAACAACTATTGATTTATCAGCGTTTATCTGCGTTCATCAGCGGTTTCAAACAGGGATGGCGTCTTGGCGAGAGGAAGATTGTCCGTTTGCCCGAGGTTTCATGGATTCCATTGACGGGGAGGCTGCAAATATGCTAAGATATGGGGGTTAGGATACTCTGTCTGACGCGAAGTGACGCGGCCGAATGGGGAGGCGGCCGATGGGAACCGCCGTGAGGAAGGATGTTGAATGTCTCGACCGGTCAAGTACCTGCTTTTCGTCGCCTCCGTCTGCGTTCTCCTTGTCTGCCCGGTGCGTGCGGTGTCCGGCGCTGCTCGTTCCTTGTTCATCAACGAGATCATGGCGGCCAATGGCAGCGCGGTAAAGGACCCGCAGGGCCAGTACGATGACTGGATCGAGCTGTACAACGGATCGGGTACGCCCGTCGATGCCGGGGGACTGTACCTGACCGACGACTCCGAGACGCCCACCAAATGGCAGATTCCGACGGGCAATCGGAACATCACGACGGTTCCGGCCTGGGGATTCCTCCTCGTGTGGGCCGACGGCGACACGAAGGATTCCGGGCTGCACGCGGGCTTCAGCCTGGACTCCGACGGCGATGCTCTGTATCTGTTCGACGCCGACGGCCACACGGTCATTGACAGCGTCGAGTTCGGCCGACAAACCCCGAACATCTCCTATGGCCGCTACCCGGATGCCACGGGCGACTGGCAATTCCTGATGTTTCCAACGCCCGGGATGGGCAACACCCCGGCCTACCAGGGGGTCGTCTCCGATCCGGCGTTCAGTCACGAACACGGCTTCTACGAGGAATCCTTTGAAGTCACGATCTCGTGCAGCACCCCGGAGGCGACGATTTACTACACCACCGACGGCAGCGAGCCGTATCAGCAAGGCGGCCGGGCGCCGACCGGGATCGCGTACACCCAACCCATCCGGATCTCCCAAACGACCTGCCTGCGCGCCATCGCGGTGAGGCCGGTTTGGGTATCGAGCCGGATACAGACGCAGACCTACCTCTTCGCCGCCAACGTGCCTCTGCAATCGACCCGGCCCGCCGGTTTCCCGGCGGACTGGAAGGGGGTGGCCGCCGACTATGGGATGAGTCCCAGCATCCTTTCGAATCCCCAATATGGCCCGCAGCTCCCAGCAGCCCTCCTGTCGATCCCCTCGATGTCCCTCGTCATGAACGTGCGGGACCTGTTCGACACCCAGACGGGCATCTACTCCAGTCCCCAAAGCTCCGGGGTCGCCTGGGAAAAGCCCGGCTCGATCGAGCTGATCTATCCGGACGGCACGCCGGGATTTCAGGTCAACTGCGGCGTTCGGATGCAAGGAGGCGCTTTTCGATCACCGTCCATGGGCCCCAAGCATTCGTTCCGTCTGCTGTTCAAAGGAGCTTACGGGTCGTCGAGGCTTCGGTATCCGCTCTTCGGAGAAGATGCCGCCGAGGAGTTCGAGACGATTATCCTGCGCGCCGGGGCCAACGACGGCTACGACTGGAGCGGGAACGAGCAATATGCCACGTACCTGAGGGACCAGTTCATGCACGACCTCCAGCGGGCCACGGGGCACGCCTCCGGGCATGGCGTGTTTGTACATCTCTACATCAATGGCCTGTACTGGGGACTCTACAATCCGGTCGAGCGGCCCGACGCGTCTTTCTCCAGCAGCTACTACGGCGGCCAGAAGGAAGACTGGGATGCGTTCAAGCACAAGAGCTTCACCCTCGTTCAAGGTGATCGAACGGCACTGAACCAGATGCTGTCGCTGTGCTCGGAAGCCGCCAAGTCCAATGATGCCCTCCTGAAACTCCAGGGTAAAGGTCCCGACGGCACGGTCAATCCCGCCTATCCGTGCCTGCTGGATCTGCCCAATTACGTGGATTACATGATTGTGAACTACTGGGGGGGAAACTGGGACTGGCCCTGGAACAATTACTGGCTGGGGCGCAACCGCACGGCCGAAAGCACGGGCTTTAAGTTCTACTGTTGGGACGCCGAGGACGTGATGCTCACCTCCCGGTCGTCGCTGACCATGAACTGCCTCACCAACTCCAATGCCACTGTCGAAGTCGGGCAGCCCCACTCGTTGCTCAAGAACAATCCCGAGTATCGGCTCTTCTTCGCGGATCGGGTCCACCGCCTGTTCTTCAACGCCGGGGTTCTCACGCCCAACTCGCTGATCGGACGATACACGCAACTGGCAGGAACCATTGAGAAGCCCATCATCACGGAAGCAGCTCGTTGGGGCGACATGCACGGCAGGAATATTACGCCGCAGAGTTGGACCTCCATGCGTGACACAACTCTCAAGACGTACCTTCCGCAACGCACGGCCATCGTGCTGGACCAGCTCCGCACCGCCGGTCTGTACCCCGGCGTGGACGCCCCCGTCTTCTATATCAATGGCAACTACCAGCACGGCGGGCACATCGCCGCCTCCGACAGCTTCTCCGCCAAAAGCAGCACCGGCACGATCTACTACACCCTCGACGGCAGCGACCCGCGTTCGTCGGCCCAGGCCGCCCAGGCAGGCGACAACTCATCGACCCTGGCGGCGGAAAACACTCCCAAGCGGGTGCTCGTCCCGACGGCGGCCGTGAACAACGCCTGGCGAGGCGGCCAGCCCTTCGACGATTCAAGCTGGACGGCCGTGACGGGCAGCCCCGGCGGCATCGGCTACGAGCGCAGCACCGGCTACGAGACCCTCATCAACATCGATCTCAGCCCACAGATGTACGGCAAGCAGACCACCTGCTACATCCGTATACCGTTCGCGCTCGACCGCGACCCGGCCAAGCTCGACGCCGTGCGACTGCGGGTCCGCTATGATGACGGCTTCATCGCCTATATCAACGGGACCGAGGTGGCCCGGCGCAACTTCACGGGCGAACCTGCGTGGAACTCCGCGGCGAATGCCCAGAACGACGATACGTCGGCCGTGAACTTCGAGGACATCGCCCTGCCCAGCGCACGGGACTGCCTCAAGAGTGGCGCGAACGTCCTCGCCATCCAGGGGGTTAACCAGTCCACGACCAGCTCGGACTTCCTCATCAGCGTCACGCTCGTCACCGGCCAAAGCACCGCCGCCGTGGGCGGGACTGTCACGACGGGGGCCTTGCGATACGCCAGTCCGATAATGTTGAGTCACAGCGTCCGCGTGAAGGCCAGAACGCTCTCCGGCACGACCTGGAGCGCCCTCAATGAGGCGGTGTATGCGGTCGGGCCGGTGGCCCAGGGCCTACGGGTGAGCGAGTTGATGTACCATCCGCTCGATACCGGCAATCCCAATGATCCCAATACCGAGTTCATCGAGCTGACCAATATCGCCAACCAGAGCATCAACCTCAACCTGGTCCGCTTCACCAATGGGATCGACTACACCTTCCCCAACTTTGAGCTGCCCGTCGGCGGCTATTGTCTGGTCGTCAAAGATCCGGCCGCCTTCGAAGCCAAGTACAGTTCCACCCTGCCGGTGGTCGGACAATACGCCGGCAGTCTCAGCAACGCCGGGGAGCGCGTGGAACTGGTGGATGCGGCCGGCACGATCATCCAGAGCTTTGAGTACCGGGACGACTGGTACAAGAGCACCGACGGGCTGGGCTTGTCCTTGACGGTCAAGAACCCCAGCACAACGGACGCCAACAGCCTCGATGACGAAGGCGCCTGGCAGGCTGCAACCCCATCGCCCGGCCGTGCCAGTCCTTGAGAGGTTACGGTAAAGCAGCACGGGCATCCCTTCGCCTTCGCTCCGGGCAGGCTTTGCCCGTGTATCACGGGCGTCTCAAAACCGTGTCGGACAAGGGTTTACCATCGCCGCGGCGTCATTCAGAGTATCTTCTATCGCGTCAAGATTGCACTTGACGGCCCAGCTGGAGATTTGTATGATAGACAATAAACTATTACATTGCTGTCACAATTGAAAAGTGAATAGCGAATTGGGTCAGGCTGGTCCTGGCCGGTAAGGTGCCAACTCTTGGCGGCCGTCGGCGTACGCAGGGACCCGGGAGCCTCCACCCAAGCCGAGGATGCCAAACAAAGCCAATTTGCGTGGAGCCGCTCTGAGCTGTAAGTGCTTGTAAGAAAAATGGTTAGGAAGAATCTTCCTTGAAAATAGAATCGGAAAAGCAAAGCCAATTCTCCCGACGACAGGGCTAAGGTCCGAGGCCCGGGCAACCTGGAACGTTTCGACTACTGGCTCAATACCATGCGGTATCTCAGGGCGGTGGGGCAGATCGACTGCACCTGGGGCCGGTTCAACGCGGCCCTGAACAAGGTCAAGAAGGAACAAGACAAGGAGAAGCAAAAGCAACTGGCCCGTGAGACACTGCTGCCGATCCGGAAGGAGCTTGTCGGGCAGGTTGCAGAAGCACACAAATTGCTGCTCGCGAGCATCACGACGACCGGCAGGATGGGCACCGCAGCCAACTGGCAGCAGCATCTGCTGCCCGGCCTGCTCACCTAACCCGGCAAAGAGCTGGCCGACATCCTGGGCGGGCCGCTCCCTGCCGAGGCCGTGCCGTCGGATTCCTACGAGGGGCCGCCCCGGCTGATCGTGCCGACCGTCCGAGCGAGCTTGACGGCGGGGGAGGACTTGCGACTGAAGGTTATCATTGTAGGTGCGAACGTGCCCCGCGATGGCACAATGTACTGGCGGCCGCTTGGCAAGGGCACATTCGAACGAATGCCGCTGGAGCATGTCGCACGAAGTGTCTACTCGGTTCGACTGCCGGCCTCTCAAATTGGCGAGAATGACATCGAGTACTACGTGCAGGCATCGGTCGCCGCGAGCACGATCCGGTTCCCCGCGACCGCCCCCGCCATGAACCAGACGGTGGTTGTTGTGCGGAAGGACTAATAGATCGAGCGGAGGCCCTTTTCGTTGACTTTGTTGAGCAGTTCCTTGAGGTCTTTGAGCACGAGATTGAGTTGCGTGGTGTCCTCCAGGAGGCCCTCGTAGAGGCGGCCGTCGTTGATCAGCCGTCCCGCCGAGCCTTGGCCACTGTTGATCTTTTCGACGGTCAGCCGCAGTTGCGCGACCGATTTGCCGATCTCGTCGCTCGTGGCGACCATCGAGGCCACGAGTTGTTCCATCTTGCCGTCGGCGTTTTTGAGGGTCTCGTTGCCCGTTGTCGCCAGTTGGCGGAACTCCTCCAACGTTTTCTGCGCGTCCTTCATCAGGGCGATGGCCTGATCCACGGCCGCCGGGAACGCGTCGGAGGTCTTGCTCAGATTGGCCAGCGTCACCTTGAAATTCCGCTGATTGTTGGGATCTCCGATGATGTGATTGGCGTTGCTGATGAACGTTCCGATCCCTTCCACGAGCTGATCGAGCTTCTGTTGGCTCTCCTCGGGGAAGAACTCGCTGGTGATGCCCGTCGAACCCTGGACCGCCATGCCTTCCTTCAAGAAGCACGTGGAAAGATCGTTGGGGTCTCGCGGTGGCGCGGGCAGCTTGCGGGGGTCCACCTTGAGCTCCAGGTAACTGCTTCCCAGTCCCCGGGTCATCAGTTTGACCTCGATATTGCAGGGGATGTCCGTGTACTTTCGGTTGATGCTCAGAACACACAGGGTCTGGTGATACTTCTGCCCGGTGTTCAAGTCCATGCGGACCTGGGGGGCCATCACGGTCGTGACCCGGCCGACCTGGTAGCCGCAGAAGCGAACGGGGGTGTCCTTCATCACGCCGGGGGCGGTCGGGAACTGGACGTACACTTGGAAGGACTTCATCCGTGTAATGGTGGTCGGAAGATCGCCAAACTTGAGGATCATCCACCCCAAGGCCCCCAACCCGAGAATCACAAAGATGCCCACCGCGACATCGCGTCGCCTCTGGGCGGCTTCGTAATCACTCACGCAAGACTCCTTTCAATGTCCTTCCATGAATAACTCTCGGATGGCGCGCAGCGGGTAACCGCCGTCGTTCAATCTTCGGATCAACCGAACTCGTTCGATGGCCTTGCGGTCGAACAAACGCCGTCCAGCCGGGGTCACCGTCGTCGGCTCCAACAATCCAACCATGAGGTAATATTGCAGAGATTGCCGGGAAACGCCAGCTTTTTCTGCCGCCAGCCCTATGGGGACCAATTTCGGTTCTTCGTTCGACACGCACACACCGATCGTATAAGTGGAAAGTTTCAAGTTTGAAGTTCGAAGTCTCCGCACTTCCGGCTTCACACTTCAAACTTCACACTTCAAACTGTCCTTATCTACTTCGTCCACCGCCCGCTCTGGACTATAGACAGAAAGGATTCCTGCACCTGCCGGAACGTCAGGGAGGCCAGCGTTTTCGCTCCCTCTTCCGGATGTTTGAGCCTCCGCGACAACGCGGGCGAGATCATCAGGAGGTAATCGAAGTCCTGGGCCATCCGATCCTGGTTCTGGCGAAAGGCCTCCCGCAAGAGCCGTTTCAGGCGGTTTCGGACGACCGCGTTGCCAGAGGACTTGCCGACAGAGACGCCGAGCCGCGGGTAGCCGCACTGGTTCGGGGCCACGTACAGGATCAGCAGACGGTTGCCCACCCGCCGGCCGTGGTCCAGCACGGCCTTGAACTGGCGGTTGCTCGCCAGCCGTTTTCTCTTTGGAAAGGATAGAGCCATTTACGACTTACTATTTACGATTTGCGGTCCATTGCCTGTCCCATAGTAAATAGTAATTCGTAAATAGTAAATCACTGGCTCTTGCGGGATTCGGCGAGTTTTTGCAGGGCCCGCAGCCGCTCGTTCTCGTGGATGCGTTCGATGGCGGGCAAACTCGGACTGGCGGCGTTCTTGGCTGTCTTGTCGATCATTGATTGAATCTGCTCGACCTTCACGTCCTGCAGGGCCAGCGCATCGTAGGCGATGACGGTGACCGTATTTTGGGCCACCAGGGCGGAACCCCCGTCGATGAAGAAGAACAGATCGCCCTGGTTCGCCTCGCCGCCGCGCGCCGGGGTAGTCCCCTGGTAAGAGTCCGCCGGGGCCGGCGTGACCTTCATGACGCCCAGACCGAGCTGGCAGAGCATGGGCATGTGGTCGCAAAGGATGCCGAGTTGGCCGTCGTGCGCCGGCAGGACCACAGAGGTAGCTTGGCACGCCAGGAGCTTGCCCGTCGGATCGATCAGATCGCAGTGAAAGGTTTTGTCTTCGGAATTCGTCATGGTACCGAGTGCTATTTCTTCGTGAGCGTTTTGGCCTTCTGGGTCGCTTCCTCGATGGAGCCGACGTACATGAACGCCTCCTCCGGCAGTTGGTCCCACCGGCCCTCGCAGATCTGCTTGCAGCTCTCGATGGTGTCAGCGGTGCTGACGTACTTGCCCTCCATGCCCGTGAACTGGCGCGTGACCAGAAATGGCTGCGAGAAGAACCGCTCCAGCCTTCGGGCCCGCGCCACGATGGTTTGGTCCTGCTTGCTCAGCTCATCGATTCCGAGAATGGCGATGATGTCCCGCAGCTCGTTGTATCGTTGCAGGTATTCCAGGACGGTCTGGGCAACCTTGTAGTGGTCGTGGCCGACGACATTCGGGTCGAGGATACGGGAGGTGCTCTCCAAAGGATCGACGGCGGGGTAAATACCCTTTTGCGTGATGGCCCGGCTGAGCACGACGAAGGAGTCCAGGTGAGCGAAGGTCGTTGCCGGGGCCGGGTCGGTCAGGTCGTCCGCCGGCACGTAGATCGCCTGGACGGAGGTGATGGACCCGGTCTTGGTGGACGCGATCCGCTCCTGGAGCTGGCCCATTTCCGTGGCGAGGGTCGGCTGGTAACCGACGGCCGAGGGGATTCGGCCCAGCAGGGCGGAGACTTCCGAACCGGCCTGGGCAAACCGGAAGATGTTGTCGATGAACAGCAGGATGTCGCCGATCCCGCTGTCGCGGAAGTACTCGGCGATGGTCATCGCCGCCAGGGCGACGCGGAGTCGGGCCCCGGGCGGCTCGTTCATCTGACCGAAGATCAGGGCGGTGTGGGCCAGCACCGTGTCGTTCGTGCCCGGGATCTTGGTTCGTTGCATCTCGAGCCACAGGTCGTTTCCTTCGCGGGTTCGCTCGCCTACGCCGGCAAAGACGGAATAGCCGCCGTGCTTGGTGGCGATGCGGGCGATCAGCTCCTGAATGACGACCGTTTTGCCCACGCCGGCGCCGCCGAACAGGCCGGTTTTGCCGCCGCGAACGAAGGGGCACAGCAGGTCGATCACCTTGATCCCCGTCTCGAACATCTCGCTATGGGCGGTCAGTTCGGTGAGCTTGGGGGGGTCCTGATGGATCGATCTTCTCGTCTTGGCCTCGATGGGGCCGCGCTCGTCGATGGGGTCGCCGAACAGGTTCAGGACTCGCCCGAGCGTCTCGGTTCCCACCTCGATGGTCAGGGGTCCGCCGGTATCGGCGACGTCCAGGCCGCGATGCAAGCCCAGCGTGCCGCCCAGCGAGATGGCTCGGACCCGGCCGCCGCCGAGATGCTGCTGCACTTCCCCGTAGAGAATCTTGGCCTTGCCCTGGAAGTCAAAGGTGATTTGAAGGGCGTTGTATAGAGCCGGCACCTGCTCCGGCGTGAACTTGACGTCGAAGACGCTGCCGATGACCTGTGTGAGTTTTCCTACGTTCATTCCAGGGCCCCCATTCCGCTGACGATATCGAGCAATTCGGAGGTAATTTGAGTCTGACGGGCACGGTTGTAGTCCGTGGTGAGCTGCTTGATCATATCCTCGGCATTATCGGTCGCATTTCTCATTGCGATCATCCTTGCCAAGTGTTCGCTCAGCACGGCGTCCATGAAACAACTCTGGATGGAGTACTGGATGAGCATCCGAGCCAGACTTTCGACGATCCTGTCGGGGGACGGGGTCATCAGGAAGTCTTCGAACGTCAGGTCCCAGGGCCAGATCACCTGGGATCGCGTCGTCAGGTCGTCCACCATTTCGAGCAGCGGCAGGATCGTCAGCGTCTGGGCCCGCTGGCTCGACGCCGAGTGGAACCGCTTGTAGACAATGCCGAAGTAGTCGAGCTTCCCGGACATGTACTGGTCGATGAAATCGTCGGCGATCGCGCGGATCTGCAGGTCGGTGGGCCGCTCCTCGAGATCGGTGTAGACCTTGGCCGGCGTCAGGCCGTGGAAGGTCATCATCGATTCCAAGCGGCTTCTCGGCACGTAGAGGTCTAATTGCTTGCCGCTGGCCTTGGCATGCTGGATGTGGACTTCGACGAGGTGATAGATCTCGGAGTTGTACGAGCCGCAAAGTCCCTTCCTCGATCCGATCGCCAGGATCGCCGCCCGCCCGGACGAATTCTCCTTCAGCAGGGGATGGTCGAGCGGTTTTTGCGCCGTGGCCAGCAAGTACGCGATTCGCGCCAGGGCGTCACGGTAGGCGCCGGTCAGGGCCCATCGGCTGGAATAGGCCTTGTATCGCGCCGACGAGATCATTTCGAGCGTCCGGGTCATCCGGGCGATACTGTTGATCGCCTTGCGGCGCAGGAATATTTGTCGGATCGATGCCATGTCTTACGGCCGCGTCTCCTTGTAGACGGCTTTGTACTCGTTGGCGCAGTCGGTGAGCTTGCTCACCAGCTCGTCGCTGAGCTTGCCGGTCTTGTCAATCTCCGCCACGAGGTCCGGATCGCGGTCGTCGAGCCACCGCAGCATATCCGTCGCGAAGCTGCTGACCGCCTCGACGGGGATGTCATCGAGCACTCCCGAAGAGCCGGCCAGGATCGTGACCACCTGCTCTCCCACGGACAACGGCGTAAACTGGGGCTGCTTGAGCAACTCCACCATTCGCTTGCCGCGCTCCAGCCGGCGCTGGGAGGCCGGGTCCAGCTCGGTCCCGAGCCGGGCGAAATCCAGCAGCTCGTAGTAGGCGGCCAAGTCGAGCCGCAACCGGCCGGCCACCTTCTTCATGGCTTGGACCTGGGCGTCACCGCCGACGCGGCTGACGCTGATGCCGACGTCGATGGCGGGCCGCACGCCCGCGTGGAACAAGTCGCGCTGGAGGTAGATCTGGCCGTCCGTGATGGAGATGATGTTCGTGGGAATGTAGGCGGAAACCTGTCCTTCCAGTGTCTCCACGATGGGCAGGGCGGTCAGCGAACCGGCGCCGAGCTTGTCGGACAGCTTGACGCTGCGTTCGAGCAAGCGGCTGTGCAGGTAGAAGATGTCGCCCGGGTAGGCCTCGCGGCCGGCCGGCCGGCGCAGCAGCAGGCTGAGCTGCCGGTACGCGACGGCGTGCTTGCTCAGGTCATCGTAGATGCACAGCGTATCGCGGTGCTTGTCGTACATGAAGTGTTCCGCAATGGCGCAGCCGGCATACGGGGCGACGTACTGCATCGAGGCGCTGTCGCCGGCCGAAGCGGCAATCACGATCGTGTAGCCCAGCGCCTCGTGCCGTCGGAGGATGTCGATCACTTCCGCGATCGTGGAGTCCTTCTGGCCGATGGCCACGTAGACGCAGATGACGTCCTTGCCTTTTTGGTTGATGATCGTATCGAGGGCGATGGCGGTCTTGCCGGTCTTGCGGTCGCCGATGATGAGCTCACGCTGCCCGCGGCCGATGGGGATCATCGAGTCGATGCTCTTGAGGCCGGTTTGCAGGGGCTGGCGAACGGGCTGTCGCTGAGCGATGCCCGGGGCGTCGGATTCCAGCAGGCGGATGGTCTTGGCCGAAATCGCGGGGCCACCGTCCAGCGGCTGGCCCAGCGGCGTGACCACCCGGCCGATCAGCTCGTCGCCGACGGGCACGGACATCAGCCGGCCGGTCGAGCGCACGTCGGAGCCTTCCCGGACCTTCGTGTAGTCGCCGTAGATCACGGCCGCCAGCGAGTCCTCTTCCAGGTTGAAGACCTCGCCGATGGTATCGTTCTCGAACAGGAGCATCTCGCTGGCCATGGCGCCTTCGAGGCCGTAGATGCGCGCGATGCCATCGCCCACCTCCACGACCCGCCCGACCTTGACCACGTCGAGCTTGGCCTCGTACTGACTGATCTCCTGTTTGAGAATCCCCGTTATCTCACTGATGTCGATCTTCATATAGCAATCACCGCTTGAATCTATTCTCCGGGTTGGCGATGCGACCGACGGTGCGGACGAGCCTGCCTCGGACGGAGTTGTCCAGCATCTTGTCGCTGTGACGGATGATGACGCCGCCCAGAATGGACGGGTCCACGAGCACCTCCAAGTCGATCTTGGCCCGCATCGCCTCGGCCAGTTCCCGCGAGAGCTTCTGGAGCTGCTCCTGGCTCAGACTCTGCGCGACGGTCACCGCTATGGTTTCATAGCCCTGATACGCACGATACAACTGCCGGAACCGCTCGAGAACCTTGGGCAAAATCGCCCCGCGGTTGTGATCGATCAAGACGGACAGGAAATTGACCGTCAGGGGCTGGAGCCTGCCGGTGAGTACCTCCCGGATCAGGTCCCGCTTGGTCTGCTCGGCGAAGTACGGAGAGGCGAGGAAGGCCTCCAGGCCGGGCTGTTGCGCCAGCAGGGTCGAAACCGCCTCCAAGTCGGCCGCGATCGCGTCGACGGTCCGGGACTCCTTCGTCAGGTCCAGCAGGCTGCGAGCGTAGATATCGGCGAGCCGAGCGGCGGTGGCCGTATTCATTACAGACCTCCGTCGTGCTTGATCCGGGTCACGGCCTCATCAATCAGACGCTGATTGTCCTGCGGGGTCAAGGTCCGACCGAGCACCTCGCTGCCCACGCGCAGGACGATCTCGCCCGTCTGCTTCCACAGCTCTTCCATGGCGGTCGCCCGAGCACTTTCGACCTCTTCGTGCGCTCGCCGCCGCAAGGCCAGAACCTCTTCGCGAGTCTGCTCGATCGTCTGTTGGTGGTGGCGCTGGGCTTCCTCGCCGGCCTGCCGAATCGTGGTTTGGCCCTGCTGCCGGTAGTCCTCGAGCATCTTCTCCGCCCGCTGCCGCGAGTCCTCGGCGGACTTCAACTGCTGCTCGATGTGGCTCTGCCGGGCATTCAAGCCGGCCAGCAGCGGCTTCCAGGCGAACTTACCGAGCACGGCGACCAGGGCCACGAAAGCCACCACCGTCCAGGCGGAATCGGCGATGGTTCCGCTGAACAGGCCCGGTCTCGATGCCTCAGCCTCGGCCCCTTGCTCGGCCCGAAGGACGCCACAAAATAGAAGCATAACCGCGATGGCGCAGAATAATGCAATCTTAGCCATTGGAGTCTATGCACCACGAAGCCAGAACACGGACAGGAAGCAGATCAACAGGGCGAAGAAGGTCACGCCTTCGACGAGCGCGGCCGCAATGATCATCGCGATGAAGATGCGGCTGCCTGCCTCGGGCTGGCGCGCGATGGAATCCACCGCTTTGCCGCCGATCATGCCGATGCCCAGGCCGGCCCCGATGATGATGAGGCCGCAGGCAATCGCGGCGCCGAAGAGCGCCAGGGTGGGGACGTTGGCGCCACCGCCGGCAGCGAGAACAGAACTGATCGTGTAGTCCATTTCCAAGCCTCCAAAAGATGCTAATGCTCTGAGCTGGTAGCCAGGCCGAAGTACAGGGCACACAAGAACGTGAAAATGTAAGCCTGAAGGAAGGCCACCAACAACTCCAAAAACGAAAGTGCCACGCTCGCCAGCACGGAGACCGCCGCCACGCCCAGGTTCTTGAAGACAAAGATCAGGCCGAGGACCGTGGCCAGGACCATGTGTCCGGCGACGATGTTTGCGAAAAGACGGATCGCCAGGGTGAAGGGCCTGACGAACAAGGTCACCAGCTCCAATGGGTAGACCAGCGGCAGCAGCCATTTCGGGCACGGCGGCGCCAGGTGAACGAGATAGCCGATGACCCCGTGCTCGCGAATTCCGTAGACATGAGTCATCACAAAGGCAATGACTCCCAACGCGCCTGTGACGAAGATATTGGCCGTAGCGGGGCCGCCCAAGTGGGATTTCTGCCCCGTAATCAGACTGATGATCTTCTCCGTCGGGATCATCGCAACCAAGTTGAGCGTCAGAACGAAAAAGAATACCGTCCAAAGGAACCCGATGTACCGATCGGTATGGTGTCCGATAATGGGCCGGGCCATGTCTTCCCGCAGGAACACGCAGACGGATTCGACCAGGTTCTGGAGGCCCCTGGGGACGAGCTTGGGGGAGTGAACTGCCCACGTGATGCACGTCAGAAGGATTGCGGTTGCAATCAGAATCATGAACGCATGATTGCTGATGATCAGCGTGTACGACCCGATGTGCCAGGTGAACACCGGCACCACCGTAAGCGGCTCCAGCGGATTCAACTCCGCCAACGTTACAAGATGTCCTATGATGGTTGTCACGTTCCTTCAGACACTGCCACCTGTGCCTTGCACGAACTGTGAGGGCAGAGCACGACAAGCGCGATTGGACGCCGAAGCGTGAGCAACTCACACCAAGGCGCACAGGCCAACCAAACGGAGTTGATACACTACCACTGTCCTTGTGTGCAGGCAAGACCCTGGAAGAGATTATTTATGATTTACGATTTTTGATTTTTGATTCGGGCTTCGCAGGCAGCGAGTGCTGAACCAACAATCACAAATCATCAATCTCACTTGCTGTTGGCTGTCACGCCGGGCCAGGTGTCCGTGCGGAACGGCGAGGCCGGCAGGTCCGCCTTGTTGTACAGGTTGCAGACGGGGTTGTCCGCCCAGGCGTAACGCACGGCGACCGGGTCGGCGACCTTGTCGCTGCTGACGACGATCTGGTCGCCTTCGATCTTCGCGTCCGCCCAGACGAATTTGTGATCCGCACCGGCGAGGGCAAAGCCCTTGAGCGGCGCGCCGCCCTTGGCGACCAGGCCGCCGCCGACGTGATTGAAGCTCAGGACGATCGTCTTGCCCTTTTTCGTCATCGACATGTAGAGCGGGCCGGAGTAGACCACGTCTTTGCTGTAGGCGTTGGCCAGGGCCCACAGGGCCAGGCGTTTGCCCACATCCTGTTTGTTCTTGGGGTGGATATCTTTGGCGTCGCCGATGTCGATGATCACGGCCATGCCGGTGTTGGACAGCTCCAAAGTCATCAGTTGCGCTTCGCGAAGCTCCGCCCAGGAACTGTCGCCGGGCTCTTCCTTGGTGCCCATGAAGTTGGCCAATTGCACGAACAGGAACGGGAAGTCCCCTTGTCCTTCTTGTCCCCAGACGTTCCACCAACTCTTGATCATGGTGGGGAATAGGTCGCGGTACTGGTAGGCCCGACCGGCGTTCGATTCGCCCTGGTACCAGATCGCTCCCCGGACCGTGTAGGGAATCAGCGGGGCGACCATGCCGTTGTAGAGACCCGAGGGTGAATTCGGGTTGTCCGGCCCCATAGGCGCTCCGGGCATGCGCGGGGACTGCTTGCCGTCGGCCTTCGCCTGTTTGGCGGCCTCTTTCCATTTTGCCAAGTCCTCGTCATATTTGGCCTTGGCCTGCGGCAAGGCGGCCAGGGCCTCTTTGTATCGCGTGAGGATCGGCTCGAGATAGGGGTCCTCCTGGAGGGCCGCGGGGCTGGTCCACGCCTCGGCGGATGTGCCGCCCCAAGAGGTGTTGATCAGGCCGATGGGTTGCTTGAGCTCTTTGTACAGATCTCGGCCGAAAAAGTAGCCCGCGGCCGAGAAATCGCTGACGGTCTGGGGGCTGCAGACCACCCACTTGCCTTTGCAGTCGTCCAGGGGCTTTTCGGCGACTTTCTTTTCGACGGTGAACAGCCGGATCTGCGGATAGTCCGCGGCGGCGGTCTCCTGCTCGGCGTTGGCCGAACTGCGGACCGCCATCTCCATGTTAGACTGGCCCGAGCAGATCCAGACCTCGCCCGCGAGGATATTCTTGACGGCGATCGTGTTCTTGCCCTTGAACGTGATCTCGTAGGGTCCGCCGATCTCGGGCGAGGCCGTCTGCAGGATCCATCGGCCCTGGTTGTCCGCCGGGATCGTCCAATCCATTTTGCTCCAGCTCACGCGGACGTTGATCTCCTCGTTCGGGTCGGCCCATCCCCACAGAGAGACGCGCGTCCCTGCTTGGAGGACCATGTTGTCGCCGAAGATCGCCGGCAGGCGGACCTCGGCCGAGGAGACCACAGAGAGCAGGGCGATCATCGAACAGACGGTTAGAGTGACGAAACGACGGGACACGACACTGGTGCTGTTCATCTCTTGGCTCCTAACAAAAACGACCCCGGCTTCGGTGCAGCGGGCCACTCCTACCAGTATATAATCGTCCAGGTGATTAGTAAACATCAGGCCAAAATTCAAATCGCTGTCCGGAAGCACGGACCTCATGAGGACTATGGAATGGTATCAACATTGGGCCTGCCGGAATCGCCTTCATATACGTGAGTGGAGAATTGTGTTGACAAACCAGATGCGCCTGGCAAAATGAACAAGTATAGGGGCGAGATGAATGAGATGCGTGGTCCTTGTAGCGTCCAGGAAGTGAATGCCTGCCGGTTCGGAAGGCGGCTTCTTGGGCCGAGAGGAACAAGAGCGATGGGAAAAAGGGAGAGCCACAGAGCAAAGTGCAGGCTGGATTCGCGCGGACCGCAGTGGTGTCCTAACCCAATCACATCACCCCTGGCCTCGACCGGTGGCATCCATCATCAATGTTGTCACCCCGGACCCCGATCCGGGGCATCCTTCGTCAATTCAAGCGGTTTTACGCTGATTGAGCTACTGGTGGTCATTGCCATCATCGCCTTGCTGATGGCGCTGTTGGTTCCGGCGCTGTCCCGCGCCCGGAAACAGGCGAAAGCGATGGTCTGTCAAGCGAGACTCAAGCAATGGGGGACGATCCTGGCCCTCTATGCCCAAGACAATGAGGGACGCTTCCCTTGCAACCTGAGCGGGACCGCCGGCACATGGTTGCTGCGCGGTGCGCTGCTCAACGTCAACAACAAGGACGCCAACGTGCCGCAAGACTCCTTCTTCCATTTTCGCACGAAGAATATCGCCTGCTGCCCCGTGGCCACAAGGTACTACCCGATTGACTGGGATTCGAGTTTCCCGATTTCTATGCCTACCTCGCTCAGCGTCGGTCAGGCGTATATTCAGCTTGGCACTCTGGACCTGTCGTACCCCGCTTGGGTGATTAACGTGCCTGCCCCCCGGTGTGTCGGCAGTTATGGATTGAACCGTTTCCTGTTCCGCCCCCACTTTCAGAGCACTCTGACGTTTGTCCCGCCGGCAGAATCGACCCGGGGAGCGGACATTTTCTCCCTCGCGGGCAAGGCGAACATCCCGGTGATTCTGGATTCGGCGGCGCCCGAGGGAGGGCCCCCTTCCGCGAGCAACGGGCCCCCCTTGGATGCGTCTTTCGGCAAGCTGGCGTGGCCCTTCTGCGTGAGCCGCCATGACGGTTTCGTGAATGGCGTCTTCCTGGACTGGTCCGTGCGGAAGATCGGCCTCAAAGAGCTGTGGAAGCTAAAGTGGTTCCGGGATTTCGACGCGAATGGGCCGTGGACCCAAGCCGGAGGCGTGAAACCTGACGATTGGCCCCTGTGGATGCGGGGCATGAAAGATTATTAAGGTAGAGAAGAGCCGCGTTCATTTTCTGGAGGACTATCATGCACAAGAGACTCATCCATCTGACGTTGGTTGTTGCCGTATCGGGCTTCGTACTGGAACGGGCGCACGCCGCACTTCCGGCTCCCGTGGCCCATTGGTCCTTCGACGGCAACGGACTTGACTCCAGCGGCAACCACAACAACGCGACGCTGCACGGGAAGATCAGCTACGCGCCAGGGCTCCACGGCCCAGCGGCCCAATTCCAAGGCCAAGGCGACTATTTCCAGGTGGCGAATAACCCTGCCATCCAGTTGCGCAGCACCGGGCAGTTCTCGGTGACGGCGTACGTGCAGCCCGCCAACCTGAATGAGCAGGTCATCCTGAATCACGGAAACATCTCCTCGAGCCCGGCCAGTTGGTCTTTGTCCGTCCAAGGCGACATGCCGGCTCCCAATATGCCGCTCTACCCGGGGTGCTTCGTCTTCAGCACCCGCGAGAGCATCCCCATCGACCCCGGCACCACCCCGAAGACCACCCCCACCAGCCCCCCCATCAGCGCCACCGGCAAGGCGGTGGCCGGCCAGTGGGCCCACTTGGCGGCGACGTACGACGGCGCTACGTTGAAGCTGTACGTGGATGGCGTGTTGCAGAGCAGCGTGGCGGCCCCGCTGCCTTACGACAACGCATACGACCTGTACATTGGCGGCGCTCCCGGCTGGATTAGTGGCCGGTCCTGGTACGCCGGCCTGGTGGACGATGTCTACATCTTCAGCCAGGCCCTGACGGACGAGGAGATCAAAGAGGTCATGCGAG
Source organism: Phycisphaerae bacterium (assembly GCA_026386805.1). Taxonomy (GTDB): domain Bacteria; phylum Planctomycetota; class Phycisphaerae; order Sedimentisphaerales; family Anaerobacaceae; genus PLanc-01. Next base: position 32,479 of record JAPLMX010000216.1, read on the forward strand.
GCCCGGTCCAGGCGGAACTGGCGAGCAGGCCGAGTCCTGCCCAAGGGGCCGTCGACGTGGCTCGGGATACCCCCTTCCGTTGGACGGCGGGGAAATTCGCCGTCACGCACGACGTGTACCTGGGCAAGACCTTCGCGGAGGTGGACGGTGCCAGCCGCACCAAGGCGGGTGGCATTCTGGTCAGCCAGGCCCAGGCGGGGACCACCTACACCCCGCCCGGCGTGCTCGACTTTGGCCAAACCTGCTTCTGGCGGGTCGATGAGTTCGGCAAAGCGCCGGACGGCACGATTTCCTACAAGGGCAACGTCTGGGGTTTCACGGTCGAGCCGTACTCCTATCCGATCCCCGGCGCCTCGATCACCGCCACGGCCTCCGGCTCCATGGCGGGCTGGGGCCCGGAGAAGACCATCGACGGTTCCGGCCTGGCCGGCGATCTCCATGGCACCGACAATTACACGATGTGGCAGAGCCTCGGCAAGCTGCCGGCGTGGATTCAGTACCAGTTCGACAAGGTCTACAAGCTGGACAAGCTGCTGGTCTGGAACTCCAACCAACCGGTCGAGTTCTTCGTTGGCACCGGCGCCAAGAATGTCAAGGTGGAGTATTCGACCGACGGCGCTACCTGGACGGTGTTGGCTAACGTGCCCCAGTTCGCCATGGCGCCCGGCAAACCGAACTACGCGGCCAACACGACCGTCAACTTCGGCGGCGTCTCCGCTCAGTATGTCAAGCTGACCATCAACGCCAATTGGGGCGGCCAACCCGAGACGGGCTTGAGCGCAGTGCGGTTCTCTTACGTTCCGCTCCAGGCCCGTTCCGCCGCGCCGGCCCCCGACGCCACCGGTCAGAGTATCGACACCCTCTTGAACTGGCGGCCCGGCCGCGAGGCAGTCTCGCACAAGGTGTTCTTCGGCACCGACCCGAACGCGGTGGCCAACGGTACGGCCCCTGCCCAGACCGTGACCGACCACGCCTTCGATCCGGGATCGCTCAACTATGGCACCACCTACTACTGGAGGATCGATGAGATCGGCGCCACCGGCACCTATCCGGGCGATGTCTGGAGTTTCACGACCCAGGAATTCGCGGCCGTGGACGATTTCGAGAGCTACAACGACGCGAACAACCGCATCCACGACACCTGGATCGACGGCCTGACCGATGGTAAGAGCGGCTCGGCAGTCGGTTACATGGACGCTCCCTTTGCAGAGCAGACGATTGTCCATCGCGGCAAACAGTCGATGCCACTGGCCTACGACAACAGCAAGTCACCCTTCTACAGTGAAACGACGCGCGATCTGGGCACGGCCCAGGATTGGACGGGCAATGGGGCCACGCACATGGACCTGTGGTTCTGCGGCTACCCTGCCCCAACCAGCGCCGGAGCCCAGAGCACCAGCCCGCGTTACAACGTCCCGGCGCGTCTGTACGTCGTGATTCAGGATAGCGCGGGCCACAGCAAGCTGGAGGTCCACCCGGACCCGGCGGCCACCAACGCGGGCGCTTGGACGCAGTGGACGATTCCGCTGAGCGATCTGACGGCGGCCGGGGTCCAAACCACCCAGATCCGGAAGATCACCATCGGAGTCGGCGACAAGAGGAGCCCCACGGTCGGCGGCGTCGGCCTGCTCTACCTCGATGATCTCGGGTACGGGCATCCGGCCAATCTCCCGGTTCAGGCCCACACGCCGCAGCCGGCCGACGGCGCCGTCGGTCGAAGCCTTACGACCACTTTGAGCTGGCGGCCCGCGCGGGACGCGGGTTCGCACCAGGTGTTCTTCGGCACCGACCTGGACGCCGTGGCTAACGGGAAAGTGATTGCCAAGACCGTGACCAACCCCGCCTTCGATCCGGGGACGCTGAACTACGGCACCACCTACTACTGGCGTGTCGATGAAGTCAACACCGTCACCTATCCGGGCGAGGTCTGGAGCTTCACGACGCAGGAATTCGCCGTCGTGGATAATTTCGAAGGCTACAACGACACGGACTTTCGCATTTACAGCACGTGGACCGATGGCTACACCGATCATAAGAGCGGCTCGACTGTCGGTTATATGAATGCTCCCTTTGCCGAGCAGAAGATTGTGCATGGCGGCCGCCAGTCGATGCCGCTGGCCTATGACAACTCGAAGTCGCCCTTCTACAGCGAGGCATCTCGCTACTTGGGCGGTCCGCAAGATTGGACGGGCCACGGGGCTACCCACCTGGATTTGTGGTTCCGCGGTTATCCGGCCACTGGGGTGACGACGCCAAGCAATGCTCCGGCGTCGTTGTACTTGATCGTTACCGACAAGGCCGGCGCGAGCAGGATGGTGGTCCATCCCAACCCCACCGCCACGGTGATGACGGATTGGACCGAGTGGCGGATTCCGTTGAGCGATTTGACGGGCATCAATCTGACCATGGTGCAGAAACTCACGCTCGGCGTGGGCGATAAGAACAGCCCCAAGGCGGGTGGCACCGGCATGCTGTACATTGATGATATCGGGTACGGGCACCCCGTGCAGTAGCCGCAGAGGATGCACGGTATCAGGGACTATGGACTGTGATGGGCGGCGCATCTTCGCGTAGCTGTGGATGGGTTGCGCGAAATTTCCATTTAGGTCTTTACGCGAGCGCGGGACAGGCGTATAGTAATCCCTTTGGAATCCAGGGTCTCAGGGAGGTTTTGTATATGGCGACAGGAAATCGACATAGCATATATTGGGCTACGGCGACGTTTTTGGCACTCGTGGTCGCTTTGGGCGTCTTGCATGGATGCAAGCGGGAGAAACCCTCGGCAACGGACGGCAGCACGCCTGTCGGCGGGGTCAAGGCGATACCCGCGGCCAACAAAGAGCCCACCAAGAACCCGATCGAGACGGCCGCCAGTCTGTTCCGCGAGCCGAAGGTGAGCATCCAGAACATCGTCAAGGCGGCGAACGATCGGTGGACGCCGGTCTGTTCGCAGTGGTGGGACAAGCCCGCCCCGGACTTCACGCTCACCGACATCGAGGGCCAGGCGCACAAGCTCAGCGACTACAAGGGCAAAGACGTGGTGATCGCCCTGTTTGCCACTTGGGCGGGGGCCTCCAAGGTGGTGGTCCCGCCGCTGAAGGAGCTTCGCAATGCGTACCCCAAAGACAACTTGGCCATCTTGGCGATCTCCAGCGAGCCGACCGCTTTGGTGAAGACGTTTGCCGCCGACCAGGGCATCAATTTTACGGTTTTGACGAACTCCGGCACTCTGCCGTCGCCGTTCGACCAGGTCAAGGTCAGCCCAACCACTTTCTTCGTTGGTCCCGACGGCAAGTTCAAGCTGGCCATCGAAGGAATGGTTCCGGCCGCCGACGCCAAGGCGATCGTGCAGGCACAATAAGAAATCGGCAAAAATCCGAGCAGATGGGGGTGGACAGCGGGAAGACCGCCTGCTATAATGCTCCGTTTGTCCGGATTTGAAGTTGGTCATCGAAACCAGAGGGTAACGCTATGGCGCATAAAAAAGGGCAAGGTTCTTCCCGGAACGGGCGGGACAGCAACCCGCAGTACCGGGGAGTGAAGATGTATGCGGGCCAGACGGTAAGGCCCGGCTCGATCCTTGTACGGCAGTGTGGCACGAAGTTCTTTCCCGGTCTCAACGTTGGCATGGGCCGAGACTACACGCTCTTCGCCGAGGCCGAGGGAACGGTACGGTTCCAGGGCCGGCGCGTTCACGTTGTCTAACTGACCGCCGGCTGGAAAGTCTTGGAGTTCAAAGGGATGGCCACCACCATCCCTTTTTCGTAGGTTATGTTCGTCGATGAAGCCCAAATTCGTGTTAAGGCCGGCGACGGCGGCAACGGTTGCGTAAGCTTCCGCCATGAGAAGTTCGTGGCCAGAGGGGGGCCGGACGGCGGCGATGGCGGCCGCGGCGGGCATGTGTACTTCGAAGCCAAAGCCGACAAGGACACGCTCTTGGACTTCGCCGGCAAACACCACTGGCGGGCGGAGAATGCCAAGCACGGCCAAGGGAAGAACATGTACGGCGCTGACGGCGAGGACCTGGTCATCCCCGTCCCGCCGGGCACGCTGATCTACGATACCGACCTCGATCTTCTGCTCAAGGACCTCAACGAAGCAGGAATGAAGATCTTGCTCTGCCGGGGCGGCAAGGGCGGCAGGGGCAACCGGGCTTTTGCGACCTCCACGAATCAAGCCCCCCGAGAGTTTGAACCCGGCAAGCCCGGCCAGGAGCGAAACCTCCGCCTGGAGCTCAAGCTCATCGCCGACGTGGGCTTGGTCGGCATGCCCAATGCCGGCAAGAGCACCTTGCTCTCCCGCTCGTCGGCGGCCCGGCCCAAGATCGCTTCGTACCCGTTCACGACGCTGGAGCCGGTCCTTGGCATCGTGGAGCTGAGCGGCTTTCGTCGTTTTCTGATGGCGGACATCCCCGGCTTGATCGAAGGCGCCAGCAAGGGAGCCGGCCTGGGCCACGATTTCCTCCGCCACATCGAGCGGACCAAGATCATCGTTCACATCCTCGACATCATGCCGACCGACGACTCCGATCCCATCGCCAATTATCACGCGATCCGCAAGGAGTTGGCCCAGCACAGCGAGGCCCTGGCCGAGAAGCAAGAGGTCATCGTCGCCAACAAGATCGACCTCGACCCCGACGGCAGCATAGTGGAAGACCTGCGCACGAGGCTCAGTCAAGACATCATCCCCATCTCCGCCGCCACCGGCCAAGGCATCAAGGAACTCACCGAGCTGCTCTGGCAGAGAATCAAGTCGCTCAAGGCCGTTGTGTAGGAGCCGTTCGGGACAATCGGTGGCTTCTGTGCATCGCCATGAGGGTTGACGACCCCGGCGAAATGCAGTAGAAGCGAGCGCGATGGGGGCGAGGACGTCCAGAGAAAGCGCTATGATGAATATCATTGCTGTAGATATTGGAAATACGAACATTGGCATCGGGCTCTTTCTCGACGGCGCGGAGGATTCGGTTCACTCCATCCCGGGAGGGTCGGAAGCCCGATTGAGGAACTGCCTGGTCGATTCCTGGGGGAAGATCCCCGTTCTTGGAAGCTCGAAGGAAAAGAAACGCGACGGCGTCATCGTGGTCAGCAGCGTCAAGCCCGTGTGGACCGATCTTGTCCGGCGGATTGCGGACAAGGACCTCGGCGAGAATATCCGCGTCATCGGCGAGGATATCCCGCTGCCGATCAAGGTCTGGCTCGACGATCCCCAAAAGGTCGGCACGGACCGCGTGGTCGCGGCGGCGGCGGCATTCGACGTCGTGGAAGACGCGGTCGTTGTGGCGGATCTCGGCACGGCGGTCACGATCGACCTCGTCGATGAGCACGGCGTCTTCCAGGGCGGCGTCATCTGCCCCGGCTTCGGCATCAGTGCCCAGGCTCTGAAGGACAACACGGCCCAGCTTCCCGAGATTACGGTCCATCGGCCGAGCGGTCCTTATGGCAAGAATACCGCCGACGCGATCAATTGCGGCCTGTACTACTCGATCATCGGGGCCCTGGAGGAAATCATCCGCCGGTACGCGGAGGAGATCGGCCGCTGGCCGCAGACCATCATCACCGGCTCCGGCGCCGAGATCATCAAGGACGACTGCCCCTTCGCGGACAACTACGTCCCCCACCTGGTCATCAAGGGCATCATTCTGGCCTACATGAAGTACATCGAAGAAAAGAGCGAGGAACTGAACTGAGGGCGTCGTAATGGCTGCCTTCGCGGCGGTGATGACCGGTCAGGGCCTGGGGGCCATTGCCACGGTCCAACTCTTCGGCGACTCGGCGGAGGATGTCCTGCGAAGAGTCTTCAGAACCAAGGGCGGCAAACCCTTCGAGCCGGCGGATGGCAGGATTGTGCTCGGCGGCATCGTCGCTGGCGGCGAGATGATCGACGAGGTCACTATTGGGTGCGAGGATCCCCATGCGTTTGCCATCCATTGCCACGGAAATCCGCTCATTGTCGAGAGGATCATGGAGGTGCTGCAACGGCAGGGCGCGCAGGCCGTGGCGGCGGAGCAGTTATTCGTCCGAGCATTGACGAGCAAGAAGAACCTCGATTCCATCCGCATCGAGGCCAAGCTGGCGCTCGCCACCGTCAAGACCATCGAGGGTGCCGCGATCCTCGCCAACCAGGTCAAGGCCGGCTTGTCTGAGAGGATTCGGCAATGGCAAAACCGTCTCGATTCGATGCCTCTGGAAGAGGTCGTCGCGGAAGTCGGGGACATCCTAGAACGCAGCGAACCGGCCCGCCTGATCATCTCCGGCTGCATCATCGCCCTGGTCGGCCCGCCCAATACGGGCAAGAGCACGCTGCTCAATACGCTGGCCGGTCGCGAGAAGGCGATCGTCTCGGACATCCGGGGCACGACGCGCGACTGGGTCTCGGCCGAGATTCACATTCCACCCCTGGCTGCCACGGTGATCGACACGGCGGGTCTCGATTCTTCGATTGCCGCCTCGGGCGGCGTTGAGCAGGCAGCCCAGCAGAAGACCGCCGTGATGATAGAACGCGCCGATCTGGTTCTACTGGTCGTGGATTTCAGCCAGCCCGTCGAGCAACTCTCCGAGCCTGTCTTGAAGCTGCTTGCAGGCAGAAGGGTTGTCACGGTCCTCAACAAAGCCGACCTGCCGTCACGCTTCGATCCCGCCTCTGTGCCCGGCCAATGGGGACCGGCGATTCAGATCAGCGCCAAGCAGGGCTGCGGCATCGACGACCTAATCTGCGCTATTCACCGTGTCTGCCACGTCGCCGACTTCAACCTGCACACCCCTGTGGCCTTCACCGACCGGCAGACGCATCTGCTGAAAGCACTTCGGCACAGTGGTTCGAACTTCAAAGCCCGCTCGATCCTTTCGGATCTTATAGAATCGCTGCTGTTGAACACTGGCGGCAAGTATCCTACGGAAGTATCATAGAGCCATGATTGCCGAAACGGACCAAGAAGCCATACGGAGCATTTGCCGAGAATACGGTGTTAGCAGGGCCTTGCTCTTTGGTTCCAGCTTGGACGCAACACGAGAGGCGCGGGATATCGATTTGGCCGTCGAGGGTCTTGCGCCCCAGGATTTCTTCCGCTTCTATGGGGATCTGATGTTTGCCGTGTCCAAACCGATCGACGTTGTCGATCTATCAGGCCACTCGAAGTTCCTGGACCTCATCCGGCGCGAGGGAATCCCCTTGTATGGCTAACCTGAGGGACCGAATCGAGTCGGAGTACGAGGCCATCCAGAAAACCCTGGACACCATGCCACTATCGGGGCATCTCGCGGAGCTATCCGTCCTCGAACTGGCGGGGGTGGCTACGCTGCTGCACAACTTATACAACGGTATCGAGAATGTCCTCAAGCAAGTCTTTCTGGCGAAGGATTTGCCGATCCCCGAAGGTTCTGCTTGGCACCGCGACCTATTGACAGCGGCTGAAAAGCACCGAATTCTCTCAAAGACGACGGCGGAGGAGTTGAAGCAGTTCCTGGCTTTCAGGCACTTCTTCAGCCATGCCTATGCTCTTGATCTCGATCCACGGAGGATGGAGTCTCTGGTTGCCGATGCACGAGACGTGTTTCAAGCGGTCTTGGGCGATATTGAGACTTCTCTGACAGAATAGCCCCAACAGAACCTCCGTTGAATTGCCTCTGTGCGATCGGTTCGGTTGTGAAATGAGGCTGGGCCTGTATAATCGCTTTCCATGACACAACCGACGGAAAACCTGAGTCCGGCCATGCGGCAGTTTCAGCATTTCAAGGCCAAGCACCCGGACTGCATCCTGTTTTTCCGCATGGGCGACTTCTATGAGACCTTCTATGAGGACGCCAAGACGTGCTCGAAGGTGCTCGGGCTGACGCTGACCAGCCGGGATAAGGGCAGCGCCAATCCCGCGCCGCTGGCGGGCGTGCCGTACCATGCGATTGACGGCTATCTCAAGAAAATGCTCCAGGCCGGCTATCGGGTGGCCGTGTGTGAGCAGATGGAAGACCCGAAAACGGCCAAGGGGGTCGTTAAACGCGATGTGGTCCGCATCGTGACCCCCGGCACGCTCACGGACGACATGCTCCTCGAAGACAAGAAGGACAATTTCCTCTGCGCGATTGACCTCGACGTCAAAGGCTTTGCGGCGCTCAGTTGGGTCGATATCTCGACGGGGCATTTCTTCGTCCAGCGGGTCGTGGAGAAGGAGTTGCTCAGCGAATTGCAGCGGCTCGCTCCCGCCGAATGTCTGCTGGCCGACCGCCGGGGCGAGTTGTTCGAAGTGGAGACCCGCCGGCTGGCGAACGATATCGGCCGGCTGACCCGGGCGATCATCACGGAGCGGCCGAGCTGGTATTTCGATCCCTACCAGGCCCAGCAGCGGCTGCTCAAGCATTTCGGCGTCACGACGCTGGAGGGGTTCGGCATCGGCGATACCGATCAGGACCTCATCCCGCCGGCCGGAGCGGTCCTCGAATATCTCAACGAGACGCAGAAGACCACGCTGGGGCATATTCAGAGCCTTCGCAGGATCAGCCGCGAGAATTTTCTGCAAATCGATCCGGTTTCTTTGCGAAGCTTGGAGATCCTGCAGACGATCCGCGCCGAGAGCCGCAGAGGCTCGCTGCTGACCTGCTTGGATGAGACGCTGACCGGCATGGGTGGCCGGATGTTCCGCAACTGGCTGTGTATGCCGCTGTGCGATGTGGCCTCCATCGAGTTGCGGCAGGACGCCGTCCAGGAACTCAAGGAAAATCTGCAAATACTCACGCTCATCCGCGAGCTGCTGTCCAATATCGCGGACACCGAGCGAATTGCGGCCCGCATCAGCACGTTGCGCGCCAGCCCGCGCGATCTTCTCGGCTTGGCCCGCACCTTGCGGCAGGTGCCCAAGCTGCGCCAGTTGCTCGGCGGCTTGCAGGCGAGTCTGAACGCGCAACTGGCCCAGCAGTGCGACAGTATGGACGATCTGGCCGATCTGCTGGAGTCGGCGGTCGAGCCGGACTGTCCCACGCATCTGCGCGATGGCGGTGTCATTCGCAACGGCTTCTCCCAGGAACTGGACCGCCTGCGGTCGATTTCGACCGACGGCCAAAGCTGGCTCCGCAATTACCAGAAGCAGGAGTCCCAGCGGACCGGCATCGCCAATCTGAAGGTCGGCTTCAACAAGGTCTTCGGTTACTACATCGAGATCACGAACGCCGCGGCGGACAAAGTCCCCGCCGACTACCTCCGCAAGCAGACCGTCAAGAACGCCGAGCGGTATATCACGGAGCAGCTCAAGGAGTATGAGAATGAGGTGCTCACCGCCGAGGAGCGGGCCCTGGAATTGGAGCAGAAGCTATTCGAGGACCTGCGAGCCCAAGCGGCCCAGTACATCCCGCGTTTGCAGCGGCTCGCGGACACGGTCGCGCAGTGCGATTGCCTGGCCTGCCTCGCCTACGTCGCCGGCCGGCGCAACTACAGCCGCCCCAAAGTCACCGACGATGGACGCCTAACGATCCGGGAGGGTAAGCATCCCGTCCTTGCCGAGATGCTCGGGGCCGAGTTCGTGCCCAACGACGTTGAGCTGGGCGATGGGCTGGGCCAGATTGTCGTTATCACGGGTCCGAACATGAGCGGCAAGAGCACCTACATCCGCCAGACTGCACTGCTCGTGCTGATGGCGCAGGCCGGCTCGTTCATCCCCGCGAAAGAGAGCGAAATCGGCTTGGTGGACCGGATCTTCACCCGCGTCGGCGCCTCGGATGAGCTGGTGCGGGGCCAATCCACGTTCATGGTCGAGATGACGGAGACGGCCAACATCATCAACAACGCCACGGCCAAGTCGCTCGTGATCCTCGACGAAGTCGGCCGGGGCACGAGCACCTACGACGGCCTGGCGCTGGCCTGGGCCATCACCGAGCACCTCGCCACGCGCCTCAAGTGCCGCACGCTGTTCGCCACGCACTACCACGAATTGACCGAGCTGGCGGAGCTGTTCGGCAACATCCGCAACTGCAACGTGGCCGTCCGCGAGTGGATGGACGAGGTGGTCTTCCTGCACCGCATCCTGCCGGGCGGCACCGACAAGAGCTACGGCATCCACGTCGCCAAGCTGGCGGGCCTGCCGAAATCCATCCTCACCCGCTCCAACGAGATCCTTGAGGAACTCGAATCGGCCTTCGCCAAAGAGGCCACGGGTGCCCACCTCGCCAAGCACAAGACCAAAGAGCCCGACGGCGACGCCCTGTTCGTCCAGAAGCACAAATCCGTCCTCGACAAGCTCGCCGCCACCGACGTGAACCACCTCACGCCCCTCGAAGCGATCAACCTCCTGAGCCAGATCAAGGCGGAAATCGCCGACGCGTGATTCTTGCAGGCTCGGCGGGTGCGCTCGGCATTCGGTGGTGGATGGGGCCTCTTCGTGGGGCGAGCGTCCCCGCTCGCCGCCCCCGTCTCACGGAGGCACGCCGGAATTGGCTTTGTTTGGCACGATGGGCCGTCCCGGCCCACGCCGGCAGGGGAGTGTTCCTCACTCCGCCGAATTGGCTTTGTTTCGCACGCTCCGCCATCCTTCGCTGCCCTGGCAGGGAAGAGGCCTTGGGTCCGGGGAATTGGGTTTGTTTCCCACGGCCGGGCTTGACACGATGCCATCCTACTGAATTTCGCATAATACAGTGACAAGTCACTCAAAAAAAAGACCGGTGTGCTCCAAGAACCCGAACAGGAGTTGTCCGTTCTGTTGCACACGCTCCATGCCATCCTCCACCGCTTGCCCCACCTCCCCGAGG
>JAPLMX010000073.1 GCA_026386805.1 Phycisphaerae bacterium
CAGATCGTTCTGCAAGATCAACTGGGGTATCGTGACATCCTGGTCTACCATAGACGAGGATATACCGTCTTCCCCAGCTTCGCGCTACTCCAAAATCACCGCCTCAAAAATATTTTTTTGCCGCACCTCGTGAATGGCTACGGTTTTCGGGGCCTGTATCGAAAGATATAGGCCCCCTTTTTGGGGGGCATTTCCCCCGGTGTCTTTCACAGGCCTCGTTGTTGTTCGGACGAGCGATGGATCCAGGGTGCCATGCGTACGCTGGCGTAGGCATGCCTCGCGCACGGGATGGAACACGGCTACGCAAGCGTAGCCATGGCACCCGGCACCCACAGTCGCATCGACTCTCTGTCACACAGGTCCCGGTGGGGCAAGCCCCACCGCACACGCTCAGCAAGGCCGGCTCTTCGCGGCACTCGGCATCCCCTGTAGATTCCGTTGGATCAGGTCGATGCGCTGTTGGACACAGGCGGCGGAGCGCAGCGGGTCGCTCGGCGTATGCCGGCAGTAATCGATCAGCTTCTCCACCGTTGTCGTGGCGACGTGGCAGCGCGTATCGCTGGAGGCGTAGTAAATGAAGAGCTGTCCATTGCCACGGGCCACCCAGCCGTTGGAGAAGGTGACGTTGGAGACATCGCCGACCCGTTCGTCGTCGCGCGGGGCCAGCAGGTAGCCGCCCGGCTCGTGGATCAGCCGGCTGGGGTCATCGAGGGCTGTCATGAAGGCGTAGAGGACATAGCGCAGGCCGGCGGCCGTATTGCGGACGCCGTGCGCGAGCTGGAGCCAACCCTCCGGCGTCTTGATCGGGGCGGGTCCCAGACCGTTCTTGACTTCCATGATCGTGTGATACTTGCGGTCGTGAACGATCTTCTCCTGCCCGATTGCCGCGTGCTCCATGTTGCCGGCCAAGGCCCAGCCGATGCCGCCGCCGGAGCCGGCCTCAATGAAACCATCCTGCGGGCGGGTGTAGAACGCATACTTACCGTTGACGAATTCCGGGTGCAAGACGACGTTGCGCTGTTGGGGCGAGCGGGTCTTGAGATCGTCGAGCCGCTGCCAAGTCTTGAGGTCCTTCGTGCGGGCGATGCCGCACTGGGCGACGGCGGAGGACAGATCGCCGCGCGGGGCGCTGGGGTCTTTGCGCTCGGTGCAGAACAGGCCATAGATCCAGCCGTCCTGGTGGCGGACGAGCCGCATGTCGTACACGTTGATGTCGGGATCGTCCGTCTCGGGCGTGACCACCGGGTAGTCCCAGAACCGGAACCGGTCGATGCCGCTCGGACTTTCAGCGATGGCGAAGAAGCTCTTTCGATCGGTGCCCTCGACCCGGACCGCAAGGTAGATCTTGCCGTCCAGCTCGATGGCCCCCGGGTTGAAGGTGCTGTTGATGCCCAGCCGCTCCATCAGGTGCGGATTGGTCTGGTGGTTCAGATCATAGCGCCAGAAGATGGGCGTATGCTCGGCCGTCAGCACTGGGTACTTATACCGGTCGAATACGCCGTTACCGCCCTCGGCGATCCGATTGGGCCGAGTGATGAGAGCTTCGTACTCCACCAGCAGCTTTCGCACGCGTTCACTGAACTGCTCGTGTGTCATGCTCAATTCTCCGAAGACAATCTGTAGGGTGGGGCTTGCCCCACCGACTCTCCGCCATGCGCCTCTTGGTGGGGCAAGCCCCACCCTACGTGGTCCGCGTCACGCGATGAATGATTTCCAGACAACAGCGGCCGTTGTGGTATGGGCACTTCCAGGGCGATACCTTGGGTTGGGCGGGGTCGGGTGTGCCGTCCGGCCGGATGCACCAGAACCA
>JAPLMX010000010.1 GCA_026386805.1 Phycisphaerae bacterium
CAGATCGTTCTGCAAGATCAACTGGGGTATCGTGACATCCTGGTCTACCATAGACGAGGATATACCGTCTTCCCCAGCTTCGCGCTACTCCAAAATCACCGCCTCAAAAATATTTTTTTGCCGCACCTCGTGAATGGCTACCGCAAGTCAATGTGGTTCGTTTCAAGAAACGTCACAATGACCCGTGTGTCGTCCCGCACATCATCGGGGAGGTCCGTCAATTCAATCTTGCCATCCCGATACACACCTTCAACGCTCTTGAGCATACAGCCTCCTGGTTCTCTTCACATCGTACCAAAGCCCCGGAAAGATGCAAGCCCCGCAACCTTGGATCATGAGAAGGACTCCTTGAGGTCCGCGACCGTGTACGGCGTTTCCTCGTCCTCCATCCCGCGCATGGCGGAGGCGAGAGAGAAATGCGACCATGCGGCATCCTCTTCTCTTTGAATCAGTTCTTCTCGTCGGGACTCGAGAAACTTGATGAAATCAAGGACCTCCCGCCGTGCTGAATCCGGAAGTGATTTCAGATGCTCAAGAATAGCCTGTGCTGTCGTCATGGGTACTACCTCCACTGATAACGGTGATGATAGCCTCAGACTCGGGGCGAGTCAAGAGTGCCGGCAGGAGGACCGAGAGAGGCCAAGAGAATAGAGCCGAAAGAAACGAAAGAAGACGCAAAAATGGCGAGGAGGCGAGCAAGCTCTACTGGTCCCCTTTTTCGTTTCTTTCGGCAATGGTGATCTAGGTTGCGGCCGAAGGCCGCCCCCAAGGGAGGCCCTCTGGCATTATCGAGATTCTGTTGTCAGGATCGAGCCGGGCCTATACCATACTGGGGCGGCACGGAATGGTTGGTCCAGCCCAGAATACGTGTTTAGGCTGAAGGCGATGTTCCGCGTGGCACGGCCAAACTTGTTTGACCGTGCGTGTTTGGACTTATTCCATGTCGTGAGAAGACACGCTCAAGCTGTGCTTGGGCGTGCTACCCGAGTTGATAGAGAACTCAGACTAAACGCGTGCCAGTAAGGAGCCTCGGCATGAAGGTGCATGGATTGGTCCTGTTGCTTGCGATTTCCCTCGTTCTCGGCGTCGGGTGCGCGGCCAATGCCGGTCGCGGCCGGGGCACAGTGATCGTCACCGGCGAGATGAAGCAGTGGCACGACGTTGTGCTGACCTTCGACGGACCCCGGTCGAACGAGGCCGGCGAGGTCAATCCTTTTCTCGACTACCGGCTGGACGTGACGTTCGCCAAGGACGACAAGCGGTACGTCGTGCCGGGCTATTACGCCGCGGATGGCAATGCCGGGCAGACCAGCGCCAGCGCGGGCAGCAAGTGGCGGGTCCACTTCCTCCCGCCCGAGCCGGGGACGTGGACATACACCGCCTCATTCCGAGCCGGGACGGACATCGCTATCGACAGCAATGTCCCGGCCCCGGTCGTCGTGGCCAATAGTAAGAAGGAATCGCACGCGAGGGCAGCGGCGCCACGTGGACAGAAGCCAGCGGGGCGGCGGTCGGTCGGCATTGAGAAGACCGGGACCATCACGGTCGAGCCGACGGACAAGACCGGGCGGGATTTCCGGGCCCAGGGCCTGCTCCGCTATACCGGCCGGCGGTATCTGCAATTCGCCCACACCGCGACGTATTTCATCAAAGGCGGGGCCGACAGCCCGGAGAATTTCCTCGGCTATGCGGATTTCGACCAGACGTACGATAGCAGCCCCGACGAACGCAAGCGCTCGGGCGAGGCCAATGTTGGCAAATTCATCCATCATTATCAGCCGCACGTCGAGGATTGGCGGCCCGGCGACCCAACCTGGCAGGACGACAAGGGCAAGGGCATCATCGGCGCGTTGAACTACCTGGCCTCCAAGGGCATGAACAGCGTCTACTTCCTCACCTACAACATCGACGGCGGCGATGGGCAGGACGTCTGGCCCTGGACCAGCCCCAAGGAGAAGCTCCGCTTCGATTGCAGCAAGCTGGACCAGTGGGAGATCGTCTTTTCGCACATGGACAGGCTCGGCCTGGCGCTGCACGTCGTCACGCAGGAGACGGAGAACGATCAGGGTCTCGACGGCGGTGAGCTGGGGTGCCAGCGAAAGCTCTACTACCGCGAGCTGATCGCTCGATTCGCCCACCACCCCGCCCTGGTCTGGAACCTCGGCGAGGAGAACACGAACACGAACGAGCAGCGCAAGGCCTTCGCCAAGTGCATCCACGGCTTGGACCCGTATGACCATCCGGTCGTCTGCCACACCTACCCCGGCAAGTACGACGAGGTTTACAGTCCCCTGCTGGGATATGCGGGCTTCGAGGGCCCCTCGCTTCAGACGAACGATACGCACCGCCAGACGATGAAGTGGATTGATCTATCCACCCAGGCCGGCCGGCCGTGGTTCGTCTGCCTCGACGAGATCGGACCCTCCAGCGTCGGCGTCAAGCCTGACAATGATGACTACTGGCATGATGACGTGCGAAGGCAGCACTTGTGGGGCAACCTGATGGCCGGCGGCGCGGGCGTCGAATGGTACTTCGGCTACTCCTTCCCCAACAACGACCTGAACTGCGAAAACTGGCGCACCCGCGACCACCTATGGGATCTGACGCGGTACGCCCTGGAATTCTTCCACGACCATCTGCCGTTCGCGAAGATGGAGTATCACGATGAGCTGACGTTCACCCGGGGCGACTACTGCCTCGCCTATCCCGGCCGGGTGTATGCCATTTACCTGCCCAGCGGCGGGACCACCGACCTCGACCTCGGCAAGACCACGGCGACGTTCCAGATCCGCTGGTTCAACCCGCGGGAAGGCGGCCCTTTGCAGATGGGAACGCTCGCCTCCACCACCGGCCCAGGGAAGGTCAACCTCGGTCAGCCGCAGAGGGATACCGACAAGGATTGGGTGGCCTTGGTCGAGCGCCCGGAGCAATAGCCGGGCCGGCTACCCGTAAAATACCTATTGCACGGCGTGCGGCCGGCTCTATAATACGCTCTCGTCGGAATCCTGGTTTGCGCAACCAAGGTCAGTATAATCCTTTGGAGACGATACCCATGGAACAGACTGCCGAACTACAGGTGAACCTGTTTCGGGAGCAAGCACCCTCGATGGATGAGATTCGCACGCTGTCTCATCTCGTCCACTCCAGCGAGGCCAACCAGCACCAGTTTGCCGAGCAGGTAGGGCAAAACCTGGGCAACACCGCGCCGGTCGGTGCGCTGGAGGCCGGGATCGGCCTGTTCATCCTCGGCCGATACAAGGACGCATTGCAGAAGCTGCAAAAAGGCCAAGACGGCAGGCAGAAGTTCATGTACCTGGCGTTCACCCTGCGGCAATTGAGAAGATTCGATGAAGCGATCCAGAGCCTCCAGCGGGCGAAAGACGCCGGGGCCGAGGCCCTGAACGTCAGCTTGGAGAAGGTGGCCACGTACCGGCACGCCGGCAACCTGGAAGCGGCGGCCAAGGAAATCCATGCCGGTGCGAACTTCGAGAACGTCAGTGCGGAGTACCACTACCAGTTGGCCCGCCTCCAGGAGGCCCAGGGCGAGTACGACAGGGCGATCGGCAACTACAAGAAGGCCCTCGAGTTGGCCCCCGTGCATCAGCGAGCCTTGTTCCACTTGGCGTACCGCTACGACCTTTCCGGCCAAGAGGACGAGGCGATCGAGCAGTATAAACGAGTGGCGGCCAGCTCGCCCGTCTACGTCAGCGCCCTGCTGAACCTGGCGGTGCTCTACGAGGATCATGGCGAGTTCGAGAAGGCCAGCGCCTGCGTCGATAAAGTCCTCGAATCCCACCCCAATCACCCGCGGGCGAACCTCTTCCACAAGGACGTGGAAAGCTCCAAGACCATGTTTTATGACGAGGAGCGGGAGAAGAAGAAGAGCCGTAAGAACCAAATCCTGGAAACCCCGATCTCCGATTTCGAGTTGTCGGTCCGCAGCCGCAACTGTCTGCGGAAGATGAACCTTCGCACGTTGGGCGACCTGCTCAACATCACCGAGACGGAGCTGCTCTCCTACAAGAATTTCGGCGAGACGTCGCTGCGGGAGATCAAGGCCGTTCTCGATCAGAAGGGACTGCATCTGGGCCAAGCCTTGGAGGACAAGCAGCTTCAGCCGGACGAGCCGGAGCCGCAGACCACGCCGGAAGACCGGGGAATGCTCAACAAGGCCGTGGACGACCTGCAACTATCCGTCCGCGCTCGTAAGTGCCTGCAAAAGCTGAACATACGCACATTGGGCGAGCTGACCCGCACCACCGACGCCGAGCTTCTCGGCTGCAAGAACTTTGGGGTCACGAGCTTGAACGAGATCAAGAGGATGCTGTCCGGCTACGGCCTGTCTCTGCGAAGTCTGGACTGAGCCGGCTGCGTTGAATGTCCGCGCCGAACACCGACAAGCCGCTTTCCGCTTCGGACGGCGAACGAAGACCCGAGGATGGGCAGCCCAAGACAGAGGACCGCCAACTCCTCCGTCCTCTGTTCTCCACGCTCCGTTCTCTGAAGCCCGTCCTGCGTCGGCCGTCCGTTCTTTGGCTTGGCGCAGCGTCGGCTCTGTGTCTGATGGGTGTGATCGTTCTGCTTCGCGGCTGCGAGGGGCGCGCACCTATCCGCCCGACGCCCCAGATGGGGATCGAATCCCGGTTCTGGGTTCGCGTGCTGCTGCTGGACAACGTCACCGAGTGCACCATCGAGGTTTCGTCCGCATTCCGGCTCGCGTCGGCCGAGTCAGCCCCAGGGGCTCAAGCGGACGAGCCGGCAATGGAGCCGCTTCCAGAACCGGCCAAGATCGGCCTTGCTGACGGCCGGCTTGTGCTCGGTGCGACGCCCCTGGCGGGCAAGGAAGTGATGCTCTGCCCGGAGCCACCGTACATTTTCGGACTAAACAGTCACAGATACCGCGGCCGGCTCAAGCTGGTCGTTGACCGCGACGGCCGGTCATTCGACGCCGTCAACCTGGTCCCGCTGGAGCCTTACCTGGCGGGCGTCGTCGGCGAGGAGATGCCAGGCTATTGGGAGCCGCAGGCCCTGAAGGCCCAGGCAATCGCGGCCCGCACCTACTGCCTCTTCGTCAAGAATCGCTTCGGGACCAGTCGCAGCTACGACGTCAGGCGCACGCAGTCCAGCCAGGTCTACGGGGGTATCGGCGCCGAGTCCGTGCAGATCTGGGACGCCGTGAACAGCACCTGCGGACAAGTCCTGATTGCACCGGAGCTTATGGCAAAGAACGGAGAGATTGCGGATTTTGGATTGCGGATTGCGGATTCGACTCGCGGCGCTAATCCACAATCCGCAATCATCAATCCGCAATCCTGTGGGTTGTTTCCGGCGTACTATGGCTCTTCCTGCGGCGGGCATACGACCAGCAGCGAGGAGGTCTTCGGCGACTCGTTCGGGCCGCTCAAGGGTGTTCTGTGCCCATACTGCAAGGATGTCGCCAAATGGGAGCTGTTCCACTGGCCGGCGGCTGCCTTCGACCGTGCAACGGTCACGAAGCGATTGATCGAGCGATATCCCAACCTGGAATCGCTGGGCGAAATCACCGATCTGACGGCCATCGAAGAGAGTTGTTACGGGTCGTACTCGCGGTTACGGAGGATTCGGCTCACCGGGGCAACCGGCAAAACCGATACGCTTCGCGCCGAGGATCTGCGTCTGGCCCTCGATCCGAGCGGCCGCAAGATCAGGAGCGCCATGTGCCTCATCGTTCTCTCCGGCGACGGCTGGGCCTTCGTCTCGGGCCGGGGCTGGGGCCACGGCGTCGGCATGTGCCAATGCGGCGCCGAGGGAATGGCCCGGCTGGGCAGCGATGCGCAGAGCATCCTGCGGCACTACTACCCCGGGGCGGAGATTGTGAACGTCTATTGAAATGGGACCTATGGAACCTATAGAACTTATAGGACCTACAGACTGATTTGCTATGGCGTGTTTTGAAGTCATCACCAGGGATTCGCACAGTGCCGCCCGGCGGGGCGTCCTGACGACCGCGCACGGGGTCATCCAGACGCCGGCGTTCATGCCGGTGGGCACCGCCGGGGCCGTCAAGGGGATCACGCCCGAATACCTGGAGGCCTCGGGGGCCGAGATCATCTTAGCCAACACCTACCACCTGATGCTCCGGCCGGGCGTCGATGTCGTCCAAGCCCTCGGCGGACTGCACCGGCTGATGGCCTGGGACCGGCCCATCCTGACCGACAGCGGCGGCTACCAGGTCTTCTCGCTCGGCGAATTGACCAAAATCGACGATGAAGGCGTCGAGTTCGCCAGCCACATCGACGGGGCCCGGGTCCGCCTGAACGCGGAAATCGCCACGGAAATCCAGTTTCGCATGGGTAGCGACATCATCATGTGCTTCGACGAGTGCACCCCGCTGCCGGCGGAGCCAGCCAGGCTCCAGCGAGCAGCGGACCGCACTACGGAATGGGCGAAACGGTGCAAGGCGGTAGTCAGTCGTCGGACGTCGGTAGTCGGTGATCGACAAACCGCCGACTACAGGCTACCGACTACCGACTACCGACTTCTTTTCGGCATTGTCCAGGGCGGGACCGAACTCGATCTTCGCCGCCGATGCGCCGAGCAGATCGTCGATATCGGCTTCGACGGGTACGCGCTGGGCGGCCTGAGCGTGGGCGAGGGCCACGAGGAGATGGTCAAGACAGTCCGATACACCGCCCCGCGGCTGCCGGCGGACCGGCCCCGCTACCTGATGGGCGTCGGCATGCCGGCCGACATCCTGGCGGCGGTCTTAGCCGGCGTGGATATGTTCGACTGCGTCCTGCCCACGAGGAACGGCCGCAACGCCTTCGCCTTCCTGCCCGGCGGCGCCCTGCGGCTGCGCAACAGCACGCACATCGACTCCACGGAGCCGGTCCAGCCGGGATGCGACTGCTACTGCTGCCGCCACTTCACGCGGGGGGCCATCCGGCACTTCTTCAACTGTGACGAGATGCTCGGCCCCATCCTGCTGTCCATCCACAACCTGAGGTTCTACCAGAGGCTTATGGCCGAGATCCGAACGCATATTGAGCGGGGGGACTTCAGTACTTGGGCGATCCAAGAGCTCGAAAAGTACGCAGGGACCGATAAGCGACCGTAAATCGATGCGGCACGCCCCCGCGTGTAATCCCAGCCCAAACTGGACCACGCGACGATTCTGAAGGTCCAAAATCTCATTTGAATTTGACATTTTCGCCCTTTTGATATAGTCTGTCACGATTCTCTTGTCGTTATAGGAAAGGAATGCCCAATGGAGAATTTGTGGATACTGGCGCAGGCAGGCTCGCAGGAGGCCCCGTCCCGCATCGGCTCGGAGCCGGTGGACGCCAGCGGCCAATCGACGACGGCCGCGCCGGGAAGCCCCAACGCGGGGCCGGACGGCGCCCCGCCGAGAACAGGGTCGCCCTACTCGTCCTATTCCAGCCTGCTGCTGATGGTCGCGGTGTTTGTGGTCATGTACATGATCCTGCTGCGCGGCCCGCGCAAGCAACAACAACAACAAAAGAAGATGGTCCAGTCGCTGAAAAAGAACGACCGCGTCCGCACGATTGGCGGCATTTACGGGACGGTGATGGATGTCAAAGGCGACGAGGTCGTGGTAAAGATCGACGAGGCGACGAACACCAAGATCCACATCAGCGTGTCGGCCATCGGTAAGAACCTCTCCCAAGAGGGCGGCAAAGAATAGGACAGTTCTCAGTATAGGAAGGTTTTATGAACAGAAATCTGGTGCCCAAGTTTGTTCTGATTTTCGCCCTGGTGGCCATCGCCATTGCCGCCCTCTACCCGCCCAGCAAAACGCTGAAACCGGGCATCGACCTCGCCGGTGGAACAAGCTTGATCTACGCCATCAACACGGAGGGGCTGACCGCCGAACAGGAGAAGGACCTGGCCCAGAAGATGATTACGGTCCTGCGCCGGCGTATCGACCCCGCCAATATCCAGAACCTCGTCTGGCGGCCCCTGGGCAACACGCGCTTCGAGATTCAGATGCCTCTGGCCAGCAAGGAGACCCAGGACAAGCGCGACGAATTCCAGGTGGCGATGGATGGTCTGCTCGCCAAGAATGTCAACCCCGCGACGATCATGCGCGCCCTGAAACTGCCGGCGGAGCCGCGGAAGGCGGAGTTGGTGAAGTTCGCCCAGGACGATCCAAACCACTTGGCGATCCTCAACACCCTGGCCTCCGTCCACGACGAACGGCTGCAATTGCAGCAGCAGCGCGACACGCTGGCCCAGGAGACCCAGGCCCTGGGCGAGAAGATGAGGGCGGCCGGTCTCGATGTCAGCCGGATCGACGCCAACCGGGGTGAGTGGACCAAGCTCAACGGTGAGGCCCTGAAAAAGACTCTCACCGATTTCCTCGGCGCCAAGGCGGACCCGCAGAATCTCGAGTCCGTCCAGACCTACCTGCGAAGCACCGCCACGCTGGCCGACGCCAAGAATAAGCTGGCGGGCCCCGGAGGCGCGAATGAGAGATATGATCAGAGCAGAAAGCAGCTCGACCAGCTCACGATCACCCGGGAGCGGATCACCTACGTGGCGGAACTGGGTTCCCAGGGCGTGCAGCGCGCCGAGCAGACCGACAAGCTCAAGGTGCAGCATCCGGACCGAGCCAAGGACATTGAGCGCGTCATTGCCACCTATGACGACTATCGGCCGTTCCAGGGCCGTTTGGACGACCCGGCGGACCTGCGCCGGATGCTCAAAGGCGCCGGCATCCTCGAATTCCGTATCCTGCCGACGAGGGACCGGCCCGAGCTCAGTGCCGCCGAGATCCAGCGGTATCAGGAGAACCTGGTCTCGAAGGGTCCCAAGGCCGCGTCGGATACCCAGTACGTCTGGGTGGAGATCGAAAACCTCCAGGAGTGGCGTGCACTGACCAACACGATTGTCGGCCAGTTCGGCGAAAAATACTACGTCCTGGCCAGCAACCGGTCGGACGAAGCCATGCTGCACGGTCGCGGGGGACGCGAGTGGAAGCTGGAAAGCTCCCATCCCACCTCAGACGAGGTGGGACGCCGGGCCATCGGCTTCAACCTCGACCTGCGGGGCGGCGACTTCTTCTACACCGTCACCAGCAAGAACCAGAACAGACCTCTGGCCATCGTCCTCGACGACAAGGCAATCTCGGCACCCAACATCAATAGTCCGATTCACGACCGAGGCATCATCCAGGGCACCTTCACCCCGACCCAGGTCAACGACATGGTCGACAAGCTCAACGCCGGCTCGCTACCCGCCCGGCTGATCGAGCAGCCGATCTCGGAACGGATCATCGGACCATCCCTCGGTGCCGATAACCGCGATCGAGGGATCAAGTCGGGCCTCATCGGCGTGATCCTGGTGGTCGGCTTCATGATGGCCTACTACTTCGTCGGCGGAGCCATCGCCGACGCCGCCCTGATGATGAACATTCTCTTCACCCTGGCGATCATGGCCATGATCCGAGCCACGTTCACGCTGCCCGGCATCGCCGGCATGATCTTGACGATCGGCATGAGCGTCGATGCCAACGTGCTGATCTTCGAGAGGATTTGGGAAGAGCAGGCCAAAGGCATCGGCCTGGCGACCGCGATCAAAAACGGGTACCAGCGGGCGTTCAGCGCGATCTTCGACTCGAACCTCACGACGATCCTGACGGCCGCGATCCTCTACTTCGTCGGCTCCGAGGACGTCAAAGGCTTTGCCATCGTCCTGATGCTGGGTATCGGCTCGAGTATGTTCACGGCCATCGTCGTAACCCGCGCGATCATGGACTTCCTGGTCTCGAAGCGAATCATCAAAGGTCGCCTCCGCATGCTCCATCTCGTCAGGGTGTGGAACATCGACTGGATGGGCCTGCGGCCGATCTTCTTCACCATCTCGGCCGTGCTCGTGTTCGGCGGCTTGGCCCTGTTCTTCGCCCGCGGCAAATCAAAGTATGACATCGAGTTCACCGGCGGCACCAGCGTGCAGGTCGACTTCAAATCGAACGTATCGGTAACCCGGCAGACCGTGGAAGATCGCATGGTCGAGATCGGAAAGAAGCTGAACAATGCCGATCTGCAGAACGTCAGTGTCTACAGCGTGGGCAACCCCAAAGAGACGGCCTCGGGTGGAGAGCGGGTCTACGATCAGTATGAGATTACCACCACGGCCACGAACAAGCTGCGAACGACCGTCACGCCGGACCCGAACAGCGGTCCGTGGACGGTCAATACCGCCTCCGCGGCCATTCGACAGGCCCAGGCGCAGTCCCGGGGCGAATTGGGGACCCTGGAGGTCGCTTCCAGCGGTGACAAGTCGTTCCTCATCACCGCGAACCGCGTCAATCCGCCTCTGGTCCAGGCCGTCCTGAACAAGGCCTTCCCCAACGCCCAGATCTCGGAGCCGCAAGTGGACGAAGTCGTCGGCGATGCCATCATGCAGGCGTTCGCGGGGCAGTTGCAGATCCAAGAGAATCTCCAGCCCACGATTGCCTCGACCGAGAAGATCACCGAGCAGGTCCTCGATACGTATCCCGAGCTGGCGGACTACGTCGGCGGCCTCAAGATGAACGTCACCCTCGCCCGGCCGGCAACGCTGAAAGAGATCGACCAGCGGATGAAGGATTTGCGGTTCCGGCCTGACACGCAGCACCTCGTGTGGTATTCGTATCAGATTTTCGGGGCCGACCTTAAGCCCGTGGCGGAGAACCAGGCGGTCACGGGGTTCACCTTCGCCAGTACGGAGCCCGAAGCGGGGCTGCGCGAGCTGACGGAGGACGAATGGACTCGGTTCGTCGACAATGAGAAAACCAGGATCCAGCAGGCCACCGAGCGAGAGACTTCCCTCTCGCGCGTGACGCAGATCGATCCCTTCGTCGGATCGGAGGCCAGGACGCGATCCATCATCTCGGTGGTGCTGTCCCTGGCAGCAATCGTGGCCTACATCTGGGTGCGGTTCGGCACCTTGCGCTTCGGCTTGGCGGCGATCATCGCCTGTTTCCACGACGTCTCGACCGCCCTGGGAGCCGTGGCGGCCTCCGCGTTCCTGGCCACCACGTTCATCGGCCAGGCCATGCTGATCGGCGACTTCCGGATCAACAGCACCGTGATCGCCGCCGTCCTGACCCTGTTGGGATACTCGCTGAACGACACGATCGTCGTGTTCGACCGGATTCGCGAGAACCGGCGCAAGGTGCAACTGACGGCGCGGGTGATCACGGACAGCATCAATCAGACCTTGTCCCGAACCATGATCACGGGTATTACGACGTTCATGGTGGTGGCCGTGATGTACATCTTTGCCGGTTCGGGCCTCAGAGGTTTCAACTTCGTGATCTTCCTCGGCCTTCTGGTCGGTACGTATTCGTCGATCGCCATCGCCGCCCCGCTGCTGCTGATCGGTCTGCCGAACCAGCAGGAGAAAGCCAAGTCGGCCGTGAAGATCGAGGGCATGAAAAAAGCCCGGGCGAAGCCGGAACGTGCGATGTAAGGTCAACCGATCCGTGGGCAGGGACTATCGAATCGGGTTAGTGGCAGGCTCAATCTTGGCCGGAGTTGCCCTCCTGTGGGTGGCGACCCGGCCAAGTCTGAGCCCACAGCCGCCACCGGTGCAATCGCCGCAGGGCAATGACCAGGACCTTCCGGCGGTCGGCCCTCGTGCAGCGTTTTTAGGCCCGGCCTCGCCGTCCGAGGCCAATAAGCCCGTAGAACAGGCACAGGTCAGAGAACGCAAAACGCCGGACGAACCAACCAGCCAACCTCTCCTCGCAAATCCCTCCGCCAGCGTACCTGAGCCGGCGAGCCGCGAGAAAACCGAGCCGGGCAAGACGACACGATTTCACGTCGTCCGCCAGGGCGAGACCTTGTCCGCCATCGCGCAGCAATACTACGGCTCGACGAACCAATGGCGCAAGATCCTCACCGCCAACGAAAAGACCATCAAGGACGCCAACCGAATCGCCCCCGGCACGAAGCTGGTCATCCCGGAATGAAGAGCACGCGGATAGGGTACTCCACCTCGGCAGGCAGAGCACCCATCTGGCCGTCTCATACGGATTCTGGTTAATTCTTGCGCCCCCGCTTGTCATCCCTTCGGCAAGCTCAGGGCAGGCTCTGAACGGAGCGGAGCGGAGGGAAGGATCTGGCCTGCGAGCGAGAGAAACCTCTGATTCGGTGGCCAGATCCTTCGGCTTCGCCTCAGAGCTTGCCCTGAGCTCTGCGAAGGGATGACAGAATCCGTACCGCGCACGAATTTTTCCGAATTCGTCTCATTCCTTCTTGCTCCCCTCTTGAGATGGCGGATTGGACTGGCTGCTGTCCAAGCCTTGCTTTCCGTCCTCGGTCTTGCGTCCACTGTCCTGCGTCTTTTCCGCCTCCGGCGAATCCAACGTTTGCGCACTCACGATCGTGCCCATCGCCCGCTGGACCGCGAGCTTGGCAACGACGTGGGAATAGATTGACTGATAGTAGTTCACGCGAGCGGTGGTCAAGGCCGACTGGGCGTCGATCACCTCCACCTGCGTGTTGATGCCCTGCTCGTAGCCGACCTGGGCCAGCCGCAGGCCCTCCGTCGCCCGCGTCAGGTTCAGCTTCTGCGATTGGACGAATTCTTCCGCGTTCTCCATGCTCAAGATCGCCTGGGTCAGCTCGAACACGGCCGTCTCCTCCGCATCGACCAGGCCGATCTGGGCCTGCTTGAGCCGGGCCTTTTGCTGGATGATATTGCCTTCCCGCTGGAAGCCATCGAAAATCGGCCACGCCCCCTGGACGCCTGCTTGCCAAATCCGCCCCCACTCGCTGGAGCTGCTGCCAAAGCTCGACGGACTGGGGCTTGCCCACGTATTGGTGAAGTACGCGCTGGCATTCGGCAGATACCGGCTGCGCGCGATCTTGAGCTGCTCGCGCTGCTGGCGAATCTGATACTCCCGGCTGTACAAGTCGGGACGGTTCGTGAAGGCCGTCTGGACGGCTTGCTCCATCGACACCTCGATAGGTGCGTAGGCAAACTTATCCGAGAGCACGAAGTCGCTGTCCTGGGAGACGCCCATCGTCTTGATGAGATTGGCCCTGGCGATATTGATGGCGTTCTTGCTTCGGATCAGGTCGGCTTTGAAATTGGACAACTCCACCTGTGCCCGCAAGACATCGAAGTTGGAGGCAACGCCCCCGGCACGTTTTTTCTCCACGTCGTCCAGATGCACCTTCGCCGCATGAACGGCATCGGTGCTGATATCCACTAAGTGCTGACTGAGCAACAGGTTATAGTAGGCCGTCTCGGTGGCGTAGACTACGTCCTGCGTGGCGGCTCGGATCGTCTGGTCGGTGAGCAACGAAAACAACTTGGCCGCTCTCACCTGCGCCGTAATAGCCCCGCCCGCATAGAGCGGCTGCGTGACCGTCAGGCCCGCCGAGTAGCTATTGAGGGTGCCGATCTGCACGTGCTCTGTCGTCCCTCCAGGCCCAGGAATATCGAATGACGGAACCAGCTCGTCGCGTCGATACTGGGTGGACAGCGCGACATTGGGCAGGTACGCCGAGCGAGAGCCCACAACCTGGCCCTCGGCGACCGTCCTTTCCTCCAGCGTCTGTTGCAGCATCTTGTTGTGGGCCAGCGTCAGCTTGACGCAGTCCTCGACGCTGAGCTTGCCGCTGATGCGAGGCTGCTGGCTTTCCTCTTGCGTCTTGCGGTTCTCCCACTGCCGGTAGGCCGCCTGCCGCGACAGGCCAACATCGTTGGTGAACTCCTCTCGACTCTTGCATCCCCCAAGCAGCACAGGCCCAGCCGCCACCAGCGTCAGACCACAGATCGTTGCTCTCAGCTTTCTCATACGCTCCATCTACTCAAAACAGCTCCTTGTTTGCCTCCCCCGGTTCCACACGACAAGCATACGGGCGGTCCGACCCTCATGCAAGTCCTGATTTCGCACGGGTTTGCATCATCTCCCCGCTCCGTCCGCATATCTGCGGATGCCCGCCGCCGAGAACTCGACCACGTGATTGATGATCCTGTCGAGATCGATCTTGGACAACTCTGGATGGCTGCTTCCTTCGAACATCCCCTTCACGAATACGGTGTGCATCAGCAATTGCCCCACAACCGAGAAGACGACCATGGGGACGTTCTCCTTGTCCAGCCGGGGACATATCTCCAGCAGGGCCCGGCGGAACGCCTCCAACACCGGCGCGACCATCTCCATGACATACATGTCCTTGGGAAGATGAGGATCGATCATCTCCCGGGCCATGAGATTGATGAACCGGCAGTGCGAGCTGCCGTCGACCAGCGGCTCAATGAAAGAGGCCGCGTAGGATCGCAGCAGATCCTCCAACTGCGGCCGGCTGGACGCCGACATGACCTTTTCAATACTGGCAAGGCGGGTCTCCCGCATGAACGCCAGCCGGCGACGCCAGACTTCCAGGTACAGGTTGTCCTTGCCGCCAAAGTAGTAATTCACCGACGCGACGTTGCAGTCGGCGACAGCGGCGATATCGCGAACGCTTGTCTCATTGAACCCGCGCCGGCAGAACAACTCCTCTCCCGCCTCGATCAACCGATCTTGGACGCCCCTTTCCACCACATCCCCGTGCGTATCGTGGCCGGGTGTCGGCATCCTATCATCTCCAAACAAGTGTTTCATACGCACATTTTAAACGTTTGTTTAGAATGTCAACAGGGCTTTGCCGGATGTCGGGGCAGATTCGCCGGAAATTCTCTCAAAAACCGTTGACAGGAAAGTCCACGTCCGACTATAGTGGTTCTTCTGTAAGACTTGGGGCCGTAGCTCAATTGGTTAGAGCATCGGACTGTCGATCCGAAGGTTGAGGGTTCGAGACCCTTCGGCCTCGCTGAATAACCGCGTTTTCCATGACAGGAACGCGGTTTTTGTTTGCGCCGACTTCCAGGGAACTTTGCCGATTTGTACCGCAAAGCGCCCCATACAACGCCCCACTTTCTGGGGTGTGGATTCGGCGTGTCGGATACGGCTGCTGGTCGCTGACGATGGCGTCGTCAGTACCGGTAGCTTTGGCCTGCTCATCGCTCGGCTTTGCCGTCAGGTCCGGCATCATCGCCAGCGCCGCCCGCTCGTCATTCAGCCGAACGTGGGTGTACCTGTCCGTCATGGCACTGCTCTTGTGCCGGGCCAAACTCTGCGCCACCCGGCTCGGCGCATGGCTCAGGTTTGTGACAAAGCTGTGCCTCAGCCCGTGGAAGTCCAGAACCCGGCCCCGCTCATCGGCATACGGTACGCCAGCAGCCTCAAGGTCCTGCTGGAGCATTTCCGCCGTCCGGTCGGTCAATCTGCTGTAGGTGCCACCGAAAGCCTTACCCGTGGGCAGTTTGCCGCTCAGGTGGCGTCTAAGGGCCTCGGCAAGGTCCTCCCGCAGCGGCACGGTATCCGTTTCGCGGTGCTTGCTGTATCCTGCTGGCACGGTCACTGCAAGCCCGTCCAAGTCGAAATCCCCTGCCATCAGGCTCCGGGCCTCATTCGCCCTCAAGCCGGTTTCCGCGCAGAAGCGGTACAACAGGCTCCGCTCCTGCCCATCCATGCCGAACGACTCCTCGCTCGCGGCGGTCGTCGCGATGATCTTCCGCAGTTCATCGGGGGTAGCAGCCCGCCGCTCCCGCCGCACGTCGATCTTCTCATTCAGCTTGCGCAGCCCCCGCAACGGGCTTTCGCTGGCCTGCCCGGTGTCGATCATCCACCGGATGAAGCCCTTCAAGGCCGTCAAGTATCCGTTCGACCGGCGCACGCTCAGCCCTTCGTCCCAGAGTCCCTTGAGGTACGTCTCCACCTTGCCCGGCGTGATATCCGACCACACGATGAACCGGCACTCGTCGAACACCCGCTTGAGCATGGCCTCACACTCGCCAACATACTTGGCCGTGCGTTCCTTCGCCTCCAGGTGCCGGGCGAAGTCCTTGAGCAATTCCCCCAGCGGCTTGGCCGCACTGACACGCGCCCCGTCGATAATCCCGGTATCAACCAGCCGGACCTTCAACACGGGCGGTGCGTTTTCCAGCCATCGGGCCGTTTCAGTGTCCAGCCCGCCTCTGGCAGACCGGCACTCAACGAGCGACTCGATCCGTCGGCCCATCTGCTCCGTCTGGCGTCGGTCCGTCAAACCTGAGAACCGCCGGATAATGCCCAAGTGGTCTTTCAACTCGATTGTGAACTTCGTCGCCGTCCGCGTTTTCTTGAATGCACGCATCCTCTATTCCTCCAGACGACTCTGAATGAAGGCCGACAAGGACAGCCCGGCCTGCTTCGCATGATTGACCAATCGTTGAAATTGCTCCGGCGTCAGTCGCACACAAACACGGTGGCTCATCTTCTCTGCCGCAGGCTTCGGTGGTCTTCCCATTTTCGTCTTTCCTTTGCCCATGCCGCCTACTCTACTTTCGGTCGGCGCACATGTCAACATTATTCTTTAGGTTTTCGACATCGCAACCCATTTTTCTCTTCGCGGACACCCAGCTCGTACCCACTCGGCAAGCTCATCCCGTCGCCATAATCGTCGCCGCCGCAACCTGATACCTTGTGGCCCAAGCTCACCGCTCCGATCCATCGCGTAGAACGTCGAGACCCCCACGCCGATCAGCCCGGCCGCCGTCTTGAAGTCCAGCAGCAGGGGACTGTTTGCGGCCGGGCCGCCGAGTTCCCTGATGATCGTCATGCTGGTGTTCTTCTCTTCATCCATGCTCGATAGCCCCTTGTTCCACAGGTGAGCTTGCCAGAAGCTCGAACATCTACTACTCGTCACCGGTTTTCTGGACATTCTTCGGGTCTACCGTGCCAAGTTCACTAATTTGGCACGATAGAGATTCTGCCACGTCAGAATCCCTGTTTTTCGCGGCGTTATCCCGAAGATGCCAAGATGCCAGGTTCTCCGTGTCTTGGGGATCCTGACACGAGGCGTTTTGGCGTGCTGCATCGGTCGGGTGTCTCCATATCCATGCACCGCCGAATTGACCCCGGCACGGCTTGATTCCCAGGTCATCTTTCGCGCGTTGGACGGTCCGCCATGCATACGTATCCTTCAAGAATATCGGCCGCTTCCATCTCGGCCCAGTATTTCAGTGAATGCTCGCTGGTCGGCCTCCTCTCGGCTCAGACCGCCGTCGTACTCAAGGATGGCCGCTCGCTCCTCCCAGTCGATCCGCCAATCTATCGGAAGGTCCGCCGGGCATTTTGGGGGTAGAGGCATTGGCCGGTATATCTGGTGATCTTCAGCCTGCTTGCCGGGGTCAGTTGAAAGTCCATACCGAGCCATCGGATCAGCCTGATCGTGGTCCTTTCCAGCACGCAGGGTTCTCAACCGTTCCAGAGCCGAAATCATACCCGAACCTCCTCCGCACATTCCGCACAATGCGCAGAATTGGTCACGAGTGGAGCATTGTGCGAATTGTGCGTATTCTGCGCGAGCCACAGCGGATTCACATCGTAGTTCTGGCTGGGTTTCCGTCCAGGGCCGTCACGCTGCGTTTGCTGCTCTCGAATATACCCGTGGCCCGAGAGCAATCGCAGGGGCTCGTCCATTTCAGTCACTTTGTGGACTGTTCCTCGACACTGATTGAACGCGTCCCTTTTGCTGAACGTGAGAAGCCTCTCATCTTCAACCCATCTGAGGATCTTTCGCGCGATATCAATGGATGGATCGGCCCCCATCTCGAAGAAAGCCGCCTTGGCGTGCGGAACCAGGTACTCGCCGATGGCTATGGCACCGAGTATGGTCTCCTGGTCGATTTGCAGATTCTGTAGGCCCTGCGGGCCGACGTGCGTCAGGCCGTGCATGATACCCGCGATCCGGCATACTGCCCCCACCAGTTTTCCAGCCCAATCCCCCATCGACTCGAATTCGCCGCCAGCCCGAAGGTTCTTTTCCACGTCCACCGCGAAATCATTCAGCGCCGCCAAGCCAGCATCGTTTATCGTCACAGACAAAGGTGTGGGCCAGCCAGCACGATCCAGCACGGATTTCAACTGAACGGCATTCAGGATCAGTTGGGAATACGCCGCCAGTATGGTCTTTTCAACTGGTCGCGTGATCGTCTTGCGGTGGCCCAGACCGGATTCTGGTAGCGAATAGAGAAAACGCCCCAGCAGGCCGCGTCCCCGGAATCCTTTCTGGCCGGCGAGGCCCCGTATTACGTCGGGCTGGACAGCCAAACCGATGGTCAGCGCCGGCTTGCGGACATATTGTACTTGGCGGTCGCGATTGACACGATTCACGCGAATGTCGTCGCCAGCATGGCCCTTCAGGTAAACCCCCAGGTTCGGTGTGCCCGTGCTACTGTACCGCCCGGCCATCAGATCGAACACATCTCCTTCGGGGCTCATTAGGGCAAACCTGCCCCCGTTGTCGTACAACAATTTGACAACGCTCTCCGGTGTCGCATCATCGCCAATGTACTGGGGGACCTTCAGGTCCTCGTGCTGACTCAACTGCTCCGCATACTCTCGGGCCTGACGTTGGTAGTCCGCCCGCTCCTTTGCATCCCGCGCTTTCGCAGCCTGCTTTTGGGCGTGCGTCAGAGATTCCTCAAGGATCACCCGCTCGTTACGGCTTCGCTCTATCGCGGGTCTCAGCCGCTCGATCTCCTGCCGTTCGAAATCGGCCAGGGGCTGGGTGGCTATCCGAAAGATGGCGCTCTTGCGGCTGCCCGGCGGCATAGCTGTAGCCGTGAACAGATTCACGGGCTCGATGTGGTCTCCCCGCACGTGAACCTCGATAGTCTTTGCAAGCGCTGCGCCACCGGTAGCCATGACCTGCATCGCAACGAGATCTACAGGGACCTGATACGATTCTGCCGCCGCCGCGCAGAATTCGCACAATACGCTCAATTCCCTTGGGAAGGCTTCCAGCGGGAATGGCGGCAGATCAAACTCTCCCAGCGGTGCCGGCGGCTCCCACGGTGTTTCGTTGGTCGGTACGTTTCCGCCAAGAGCGCTACGCTCCCCCTTGAACTCTGTCGTCAATCCCATCGTCATCTTGACCTCGCCAACATGCCTGTCCCAACCGATCACGGCCTTGAAGTTCTGCCAGCCGGCATCCGCGTCGTGTTTGCAGGAGGCCCCGTACTTGCCATCCGCTTCCACGAGGACGCAGCACTCGTACTGGTGGCCGTCGTCGTCGGTATGGAAGGGGCACGTCTCGAAGTGGAAGTAGGTCCAGCCATCCTTCTCCGTCCGTCGATATACCAGCCCCTCGCGGCTCAGCACGTCTTCGAGGACTCTTTTGCTGGTGTCTGCGTCCCACCCACATGCCCCGGATGTCCGCGCCGTCTGGCCGGCCGGCGGGTCGGCAGGCTTCACACTCGACTCTTCTTCAAACTGCTCTATCTGGCCGCTGAGGATGGCGAAAACGTCAACATCGGCGGGAACATCTGACATGTTGATGCTGGCCCATCGGTGAGGCCGATCTTCGATGGGGTCGCCCTTCATGGCCAAGCTGCCGTACAGTTTGAAGATCCGGGCGGGGTTGAACACGTCCGTATCGATCTTCGCGTGGTCAGTGCTGAACTTGCTGTCCAGCACCTTGAGCAAGACCCTCGCCTTCCTGCTTGCCTCCGCTACCCCCTCACCCGTGTATGGCGTTGTCGGAATCAGTAGGTGGTATCCGTTCCCCGAATCGGCAAGTATGCACCGGATGTGACGCTCCGCAAACCATGCGATGACCCTCATAGCCACTTCCCGCGCGTGTGCCTTCTCTTCATCAGTTGCCGATATTCCGGCCTTTCGCACGGCGTCGATATCCACGGCGAAAAGGCAGTATGCCACGATATCACCGTCAGAGGTCGTCGTATCCGCCCGTTTGATTCGGTTCGCGGCCCGCCCCAGCAGGTCAGGGTGCACAGCCTGGAGTGTGAAGTAGGTATTCGCTTCGCCGATCCGGGGGTAGTCGTCGTAGGGAATCTTCTTTCGGACCTGCACCACCGGTAGGACCGCCTCGACAAGGTCGTGACAGTGATCCTTATCGAAGTAGCCGGACCAGACGCCACGACGGCCCCCGCCGAGAATACGGATTTCTGTGACGCCGCCGCATTGATGATGCCGGTCCAATATCCATCGCAGGAACGGCAGCAGACTGTCACGGTAATACCTGGAGCCGAGATAGCGCTCTCGTGCATTACCACCTTTGTGGTCACTCTGCATGGTGCACCTCCTTCAGGAGGCCGGCGTCGATCTTCAGGCGGATCAGGTCGTCGATGGTGCTCAGAACCGTTTGCCGCTCGGGGGGAGTCGTGTGCGGACTTTGAAGGCCGAATAGAAGTCTCGCCAGCGTCTCGTTGATAGCGCTTGCCTGCTGTGATACGCGCTGGTAGAATGTGATTGGTGATTTACTCTGGGCCACTGCGGCAGCGGTGGCCCGCTTGCTTTCCGGTTTCATCAGGCCACCGCCTTTCTCGCTTCCCACGTCTTTCGGTCGAGACAGCCAGCCTCAAACCATTCCGTGACTTCCTGCCGGTTCCAACGAACCGAGCCGCCGAGCCTCACGGGTTTCGGCAATTTGCCGACGGCGTTGAGCCGCCAGCACTGACGCAAGGAGACCCCAAGCATCTGGCTGAGTTGCCTGGCCGAAACGGCGAGAGCCTGAGCCACGTTGCTGTGGCCGTTCATCTGTGCGCTCTGTTCTGTCATTTCCTTGCCCTTTCAAATAAGTTTCATAGTTCTGCCTTGTTAGGCACCTACTGGGCAGGGAATATGCAGTATTGGCATGAAGTTGCGGGTGAGGGACCTCTGGTCAGTCGGCTTTTGGCCCCTCTTGTTAAGAAACGCAGTTTATGCAGTTATGCACTTTCACCAGCGAAACTGCATAGACTGGTTTCAGTCGCAGTGATCGGCATCCCGCTCTTCGCGTTCCGTGGGATGCTGGGGACGGTAGTACACGGATTCCACAGCGGTTGACGCGTCTTCCAGTTGCTTCAAGAATCCTTGGAGCACATCAGCCTTGCACGCTCGGCGGTACTGAGCCCAGAATCCATCAGGAAAGGCTCGCTCCACAACCCTCGACACCTTCTCTTGACCCCACTTCAAGGTCTTTGCCAAGGCTTTTTGAGTGGCCGGAGTCATGTTGAGTTCTTCGTCAAGCATCTCATCTGAAAAGCCATGATGGGCAAGCAGGGCGGAGATAAGCTGGGTCTTTTCTGTGGCTCTCTTGGCCTCACGGGACTGCCCTGCTGATGATCCGGCCTTTCCCTCCCGATACCCCATTTGAGCGAGCTTGCGTTTGCTTATCCGCCATCTCCGCAGTCGATCCAGGGCAATCTCGAACCGGCCGCCGACTTCCTCGCGCAGACAGACGTGAACTCCAACCGCTCTGCCGGTCTGAGGATCAGTCCTCAGTTCGGGTTCGATGGAGCAGTGCTCGTCGCACTGGTCGCAGACGACGGTCGTACCGTGTTCTACCTCCTGTAGGATTCCTCCGGTCAGCAGTTCCCCCAGTCTGCCGTCCGGCCAGTTCCTAACCTCGTCCCCCGTTATGACATCGGCATCAGGAATGCGGAGCCTTCTTGCCAGTTGTGCCAGAAACCCATCCACTGATAAACCCCCATTGCTGGACATACTTCTTGGCGATCTGGTCCACCGGATCGTCTTTGAGCGTGCAGCGATCCGGTATAGAAATCTCGAACGTCAGAGACTTACCTCTCTTACCATCTTTGCCCGAAAACTTGAATTGGAGCTTCGCCTTCGCAACGATCACGTCGTCGAGCGGCAGACTCTGCTTGGCGAGTACCCTGTCGATGAGCTTGTAGATTGCCTTGCCATCATTCCGCGAACTCGCCTCGAAAGTGACCCGACGGTTGCCTGTGCCCGGCACATCAAGCCGGAGTAGCCTCACACAGACACTTTCGACGCCATCGGCCGGGTCTGTGGGGAAGCGAATCTCTCTGTTTTTCAGTGGCTCCAGATCGAAGTGCTTCGCCTTCTTATCCGGCAGCCGATCAAGAGCAAGGATGGTTTGGCAGAATATCTCCTGGAGCCTCTCTATGTCCTCTCCCTTGCCCTTGGCGCGCACGTATAGGAAACCGTTCTGCGGCTGATAAACGAATATCACCTCAAAGGCCGGCTTGATGGGCCAGCGGTAGAATTCACCCTTGTCATCGTAGCCCATCTCCGTCGTCGCATGGTCCTCTGGATACGCGAAGTAACAGTGCCTCTCCGGCTTCTCCCTGCGATAATTGTCAACCTTGCAGTGACGGCCACGCCCCTGTTTTTCGTAGAATGCACAGACAGCATCTGCCAAGTTCTTCTTGTCCTTCTCCTCCACGGCCGGCGTCAGCCCCTCACCTACGTACCGCTGCTTCCACGCGCCGATCCGGTCCATGTAGGCAAGGTCTGAGGCGATCTCGAAGACATTCCGGTCATTCATAAACGCAAACAGGGCCTTCTCGTAGGGGTTCTCCATCGGCTCGAAGGTCTCGGCCCAATCCAGCTTATGGTAGACCGATCCTGCTTCCTCGATCAGCACTTGCACGCCCAGCGAGCAGGCCATCTCGTACACCTGTGCAAACTCCGCCTCCACATCTGTCCTCTGCTTGTCGCCAAGTTGGTCAAGAGCCTCCACAATCGGCTCAATCTCAGTCGGTCGCAGCGAGTCAAAGTCAACGCCGGCCAGCAGCCCCTTGCGGGTGAAGTACTCCTTTAGAATCTTGTTCGGCGTCTGCCTCAAGAATGTGTTGCGTGAATAGTCCCGTGACATGGGGGTCCCTCCAATTGGAGTTTCAGTCCTGATTCGTACCTAAATGGTGTATCATCACCAGCATCCTTCACGCTTACTCCTTGTCACCCATAGGAAACAACGTTGGCTCCACCCTCTCCGGGATGTTCTCGGCGGCCGGCGGGGGCGGCGGCCATTGGTCTGGAGCGTCATCCGGATTGGGATAGTACACCATATCCGATCCCTCGAACGGTATACGGACATCCCCAAATAGCAACCCGTCTTTCGTCATCTGGAACGTAAAGAACTTCTCCCCGGCATACGTTCGCACCAGTCGCCGAAAGAGCGTGGGGCGCAGGAACAGCACGCCGGGCTCGTAGACCGTCGCCGGAAATGTGGCGGATGCCTTCTCCCCCGAAACGGTCAACTCGCCGTCCTTCGCCGCAAGCCGCAGGAACCCTGCATTGACGCCCTGGCGTAGCGGGCTTCTGTCTTCTCGCACAATGGCGATCCTGCGCAGCAGTCTGGGTCTATCGACGACAAAGAGCATGTTTCCCCTCAATCAAGCCTCACCTGCCCGTCGATCTGCGGGCGGAAGCGTCATCCGCAGGTCGTCCAACTGGACCCACCGCTTTTGTCCTTCATCAAACCACCAGCCAAGCTGAAACACGTTGCCGGAGTGGCTGATCCGCTTTGTCTCGAAGTGGGTGGAAATCAACGTATACGCATGATTAAGACTCACGGCCTCCTTGTCGCCCAGACAAGGGATCTTGCACTTGCAGCCGTACAGGGCCGGCGTCTTGCTCCCACGCAGCCGCAGTTTCAACGCTTCTTCAAGCCGCACCTGCACATACGGTCCTCCTGGTCCGTCCACGAAACATTCCTTCTGCTCCGCTTGCTCCCGTAGCTCCGACGGTATTTGATGCACCTGCACTGTGAAGAA
This sequence comes from Phycisphaerae bacterium, assembly GCA_026386805.1. Classification (GTDB taxonomy): domain Bacteria; phylum Planctomycetota; class Phycisphaerae; order Sedimentisphaerales; family Anaerobacaceae; genus PLanc-01. The sequence goes on from JAPLMX010000010.1 coordinate 23,569, forward strand.
TACGCTTTGCCCGGCATTCAGCAGTGGAATCGTCGTCTCAGACTGGAATTCCTTCACAAAGCCCCGATCCTCGACCGCGTAATCGTTCAGCAGCAGTTCACCGCAGCACCCGTCGCGTATCTTTGGCAATGGTCGTCCATCCGGAAGCGTGATCCTACCGCTACTGAACGTGACCGGAATCCGGATAGTCTTCGTATCACGATCAAAACGAAGCACACTGTCTCCCTTCCATTTCACAAGCTGACTACCTCAGCTATTCTGCTCCAGATGCCCTCTGCCCTTGTCACTGACCTCCCAGACGCCGCGCGGGGAATCCTTCTTGAGCAGGCCCTCGTTGACCATCGCATTGCGTGCCCATTGGGCGGCGTTGCGCCACCGGGGATTGTCCGGCCCCGAAGCCAATGGCTCAAAGTCCGGCTTCTTCAGCACGCCCTTCATTCTCTTGCCCACCCGGTCCAGGACCTCCGCCACCTTCCCTGAGCCGCCCATCTCCGAGAGCACCTGAAGGATCGGCACGTAGTAAGCCTCCTCACGGGTCCGCATACCGCGCTGGAGCCGGCCCAGATTCTGCCGCTGCGTCTGGGCCGTCTTGCGGTCCTCCTCATCGACCTCGATCTCGGCGAAGCCGTCCCACTCCTTCTTCAAAGCGACCGCCTTGTCCCGGAAACCCGTCAGCTTGCCGACGTGCTCCAGGGCCTCTCTGGCCCGGTCGTAGTCCCTCTTCTCGAAGGCTTTCGAGCCGACGCCGTTGATGAAGTCGATCTCGGCCTCGATCTCCTCCAAGAGCATCTCAAAGGCCGCCTGGACGTTCGTAGGATTGTTCTCGATCATGGTTTTGGCTCCGCTAATCCGCGTTTCCCTTGCGCCAGTACTGCATCCCCCAAGGGTCTCCACCTTCCTTGTCAGCGGGCAGGAAGTACCACTCATCCGTTCGGTCATAGACCACGCGCCACACGATGTTGCCGAAGAAGAGCCCCGACTGCTCTCTACTCCCTCCACAGACAGCAGTCAGCGGTGGGAATACGTCGCTGATCGCCGAGTCTTGCCCCGGTAGCCAACTCGTGACGAAGCGTTCCGCGCAGCGGTCGCAGAACGCATTGATGGCATCCACCATCACCTGATAATCTGCGTCGGAGATTCCGGACCGCCATACCTGAAACTCCG
>JAPLMX010000067.1 GCA_026386805.1 Phycisphaerae bacterium
AACCTCGGGGAGGTGGGGCAAGCGGTGGAGGATGGCATGGAGCGTGTGCAACAGAACGGACAACTCCTGTTCGGGTTCTTGGAGCACACCGGTCTTTTTTTTGAGTGACTTGTCACTGTATTATGCGAAATTCAGTAGGCCGGGGAGTTTTTTGGCGAGTCGGCGAATGTGCTGATCCAACCGGTGAATTCCACGACCTGTCTTGGCATCGGTTTCGAGAAAGACAAGGTTCTGCCCGTACTTGCGGCAAAGCTGCGCGCGATTGAGCTCGAAGCGAAAGTCGTCCCACTTGTTCAGCAGCACGATCACCGGGACGTCCCCGGCGAAGGACCGGACCAGGGAGAGCCAGTACTCGGCGTCATGGTCCTCGGTCCCCTCCCGCCCGGAAACCAGGACGAGATAGAGCGCTCGCTCGGTCATGAAGAACCGGTGCGTGCCATGCAGGATCTCCTGCCCGCCGAAGTCCCATACGTGGGCACGCACAGCTTTGCCGCCAACCGTTACCGGCCAATGCGTGATGTTGATGCCGGGCGTGCGCTTGAATTCCTTGAACTCGCCCGTGACCAACCGATGGACCAGGGTCGTCTTTCCCACCCCGCCACGTCCGACGAGGATGAGCTTGAATTCGTTGAGGGCCTGTCGCTCGCCAGGGGCACCTGTGCGGAAGTAGTAGTCTGCGATCTTCCGGGAATCGTGGGACTCGATGATCTCGGTGGGCAAATCAAGGCCAGGGTTGTCCTCCAGGTACAGCTCGATGGGCCGAGCCAGCCCCCGCAGCCAGTCCGGCAGCGCCGTCAGTTGGTTGCCCGACACGTAGAGGGTCTGGAGTTGGGTCAGTTGGCCCAGCGACTCCGGCAGCACCGTCAGTTGGTTGTGCGACACGGAGAGGATCTGGAGTTGGGTCAGTTGGCCCAGCGACTCGGGTAATTCGGTGAGACCACGCATAGAGAGGTCAAGCTCTGTGGCCCTCTCTTTACATGCTTGTTCGATTCGTTCTTCTGCTTGCTGAAGAACCTCTTGAGACGCCATAACCCCTCCGGCCGCCATGCTTTCGGCCTGCAAGTGTGATTCCATCAGGGCCCGCACCCGCCGACAGCAGCAGCGTGAGGTCCGCTCCAATGGCGGGTATTGTCTCGCGAATCCTTTGCCAAGGCAACTGCGAAATGGCGCGGGATACCAACGCGAACGCAAAGTGGTCTGGCCGCACCGCGCGACATGTCATAGACTAGCGGCGGACAGACCCCAGTTAATGCGGAAAGGCGGAACCCCGGACAGGTCAAGACCCTCGTAAACGCGGAACTCCAAACAGACGGAGCGCGCCGTGCCACCGTGGAACGATTAGACGCCCAAGAGCTTCGCGTAGGCGGCGAGACGCTCGTCTTTCGTGCCGGCGAGGACTTCTTTGGTCAGGATCTTGCCGAGCTGGACGCCTTCCTGATCGAAGGAGTTGATGTTCCAGGTGAAGCCCTGGAACATGACCTTGTTCTCGAAGTGGGCCAGTAGGGCGCCCAGCGATTTGGGCGTGAGCTGGTCACCGTGGAGGAGGCAGGAGGGCCGCTCGCCCTCGAAGTGTTTGTTGGGGTTGTCCTTGTTCTCCCGGCCCAGGGCGAAGGCCGCGATTTGGGCGGTCAGGTTGGCGCTCAGCTTCTTTTCGCTCGTCGAACCTTCCACGTCGAGGTCGAAAGCGGTCTGGGCCTCCTTGAAGCCGATGAACTGGAGCGGGACGATGTCTGTCCCCTGGTGCAAGAGCTGATAGAAGGAGTGCTGGCCGTTGGTGCCGGGCTCGCCGAAGACGACCGGGCCGGTCGAGTACTTCAGCCGCTGGTTGTCCCGGTTCACGGATTTGCCGTTGCTCTCCATGTCCAATTGTTGCAGGTGGGCGGGGAAGCGCAAGAGCGCCTGGCAGTACGGCAGGATGGCGGTGCACGGATACAGAAGGAAGTTCCGCTCCCAGACGCCGATCAGGGCATCCATCAACGCGGCGTTTTGGCGGATGTTCGGATTGCGGGCGAGTTGGTCCGCCTCGTGCGCGCCGGCGAGAATCTCCTCGAACACCTTCGGACCGAAGGCTAAGGACAGGATCGCGCCGCCTACGGCGCTGGTGGAGGAGTAGCGGCCGCCGATGAAATCGTCGATGAAGAACGACGCCACATACGCGCTCGATCTGGCCAGCGGGCTGGTTTCGCTCGTCACCGCGACGATATGCTTGTTCGCGTCCAGGCCCGCGGCGATCATCTTCGCCCGTACCAGTTGCTCGTTGGCCAAGGTCTCCTGCGTCGTGCCGCTCTTGGAGACCAGGATGAACAGGGTCGTTGCCAGGTCCAGCCCGGCGAGTACGCCGTTGGCGTCGTCGGGGTCCACGTTCGAGATGAAACGCGCCTGCATCTTCAGCAGACCGCGCTCGCGGGCGTATTGTTCGACCGCCAGGTACAGCGCTCGCGGCCCGAGGTCCGAGCCCCCGATGCCGATCTGGACCACGGTCTTGAATCTCTTGCCGGTGGAGCCTTTGATCTTGCCCTTGTGCACGCCGGCACAGAAGTCAGCGATCTTCTGCTGCTGCTCCGCATAGAATGCGCCGAGGTCCTTGGTTCCGTATGTCACGGGCTTGCCGAGCTGGCCGCGCAGCAGGTGGTGCAGGACCATCCGTTTCTCGCCGGGGTTGACGATCGCGCCGTGGTAGAGGTCCTCGAACTTGCCGATGAGCTGCTGCTCGTCCGCAAGCCGCTGCAAGGCGTTCAGCACTTGGTCGCTCACCTTTTTCGTAGCGTAGTTGTACGTGAGACCCGCCCCGGCCGGAATCGAGTACGCGGCGATCCGCTCCGGAGTCAGCAGCTTCTTCAACGAGATAGCTTTGGCGTCTATATTCTTCAGGCCGGTGTAGGCCGTCGTTGCGTCCAAATTCCTGTATTCAAGAGGCATAAGGTCCGTCTCCATTTTACAATTTACCATTCACGATTTACTATTTACTCTGATGTGTTGAACGTATCTGCTGCGCATCTGCAATCATAAATCGTAAATGGCAAGTAGTAAATGGCAAGTAGTAGAAGGTGAACGCTATGAAGCTGCTGCGGGTCGTCGAGCCGCCACGCGGCCGGCAGGGAAAAAGAACCAAGCTACATGCTCTGGGTGGCACGCCCAAGCCCTGCTTGACCGTGTCTTTGGGCGTGGTGGGAGACGTCCAAGTACGCACGGTCAAAGGATACCTAAATGCGACAGGTCGCATTTAGGAACCCTCTGGCCGTGCCACCTGGAGCAAACTCGTGCCTCAAAGGATACTGTCGAAGGGACGTGTCATCCTCGCCGCGCCATGTGCTGATTGGCAGTCGCGACGTATTGATCGCGCGGCAGCAAGGGCCTGCTGACAGCGCTTAGGGTTTCGGGCGCGATCGATCCCGTTTCGATGAGCTGGCGACCTGCGTCGCGTGCGGCGTCGAGCACATCCGTGACGGGTAGGTGCCGGTCCAGCATGGCCTTGAAGGCCGGTCCGTGCGGCCGCAGCAGCGCGCCGGCGAACGCCGCATCGAGGTTCCTGGCAATCGCCTGGACGTGGCTGACCAAGGTGTCGAAGTTGTCCAGCTCCCAGAAGCCGCAGTTCGATACGAGGACCATCTTCCGGTCCTTGACGGTGCTACGGCCAGGGTGGCGGCAATGGTCGCCCCGCATTTCGATTTTGGGGTCCCCCAGAGGAATCATACGATCCACCACCGTCTTGAGCGGGCCGGTCATGCCGTCCACATAGAGCGGCGTGGCCAAGACCAGGACGTTGGCCTCCACCACCTCCGGCAGGAGCGTCTGCATGTCGTCCTCCTGGAAGCACCGTCCCGGCGTCCGGAACCAGCAGTTGTACTCGCCCTGGCACGGATGCACGGTCATGGCCTTGGTCAAGAAGACCCGCACGTCCGCCCCAGCGGCCTTCAGGCCCTCCAGGAACGGGCCGAGAATCAGTGCGGTATTGCCTTTCTCGCCCTGCGGACTGCCATTGATCGCGACGACCTTCATAAATACAGACTCCTACCGAGAACCTCAGAACCAAGCACCGAGCGTGGTCGGATGTTAGCGTCTTGCCGGTTGTTTTTCAAGCCGCTACGGTTTGACGGCCCGGGTGGACAGGCGAACGTCGTCGATCAGGCCGGACCAGAAGGTGCCAGGGGTTTGGGCGCTGCCGATGGAGAGGCTGCCCGTGGAGCCGGTCAGGGCGGCTTGGGTGTCTCGCGCAACCTCCGTGTCATCGACGTACAGAACGCGGTTCGAGCCGTCCCAGGTGAAGCCCACGCGGTGCCACTGGCCGCCGGTGATGACCTTCTCCGATACGAGGTCTCGGCTATTGCGGCCCGTCTGTCGGAGCTGCGTGGCCAGCGTGCCCGCGGCACTGTCCGCCATGAGCCAGTTGGCACCCCCTGTCTGGGAGAGAATCACCTGGCCTGCTGCGCCGCCTTTGACCCAGGCGAAAACGCTGAAGGTCCCGGTGGATGGGTTCAGGACAAACGGCGCCTTGATATAGTCGTCCACGCCGTCGAGCTGGATCGCGCCCCCCACTTTGCCGCCGGCGGACTGCCAGGGCGGCCCCCCTATCAGCGTGGCGTCATTGGCCCCGGCGCTGTCGTGAGCGATGGTCCCCTGGGTCTCGTCCAGCTTCCAGTAGGCGACGACAGAGAAGTCTTTCTCCCAGTCGTCCGAGCTGAGGGTCTCGCCATAGGCCATGACCTTCACGTTGCACGCAGCCGCCCGCGCAAAGCGCTGGGCGTCGGCGAGAGTGCCGACAATCTCGCCCCAGTGGTAGGGAATCGCCAGGAGGGGCTTGAGGTACTTCGTCGCTTCCGCCGCCCCGGCGGCGTCGAACGTGTATGTGCCCCCGGCCGGCAGGAACGCCACGTCGATGCCGGTCAGGGCCTTCATCTCGGGCGTCAGGTCGGTGTCCCCGGCGCCGTAGATGCGCTTGCCGGCAAGCTGGATCACGAATCCCAGCCAGTTGTTGGCCTTGGGATGGTTCGTCGTGGTGAGGTTGTAGGCGGCCACGCCGGTCACGGGCAGGCCGTCTACGTCGATCGTCTGGCCCGGCAAAATGACCTGGCCGCTGCCGTAGGACGTGACCACGTCCGCCGGCCCAAGGAACCGGGTGCCCGGCCGGACGACTTTGGCGATGTCCGCGGGCGAGTAATGGTCGCTGTGGCTGTGCGTGACCAGAACGATCGTCGCATCCTTCGGCGCCCCGGTGACCTTGCGCGGATCGACGTAGACCACCGTGTCCTTCCAGGCGATCTTGACGCTGGCGTGACCGATCCACGTGATATAGATCGGCTGCGGAATCTCCGCCAGCCAATAGCCGGCCAGGACCGACAGATCGCGGCAATTGACGATCCCATCGCCCAGCGCAGGGACCACGTCCACAGCCGCCCCACCGCTGCGCCACGACTCGGCCAGCCGGGCGAAATCAGGAAAATTCACGACGCGGTCGCCATTGAAATCGACGGTCGCCGCCCCCGGCCCGGCGTCGCCGGCAGTGTCGCAAACGCCGCCGACAAACAGCAGTACGAACACCACGATCGCGCAGGTGTTAAAACGCTTCATATCGCACCTCCATCGAGCACCGCCGGCCGGCCTGGATTGCGGTGGCACTTTGTATGGCCCTCCTTGCCCTAACCCGTTCCAACGTCACAACACTTCATTATAACCTCCCCTGCCGTGCCAGTCAATCGCCACAGCGGGCGTGTGCAACCAACTTTCGTGGAGGTGGTGCGTGCCTTTTGTCATCCTGAGCGACAGCGAAGGATCTGGCTAAGCACAATAACAGGCGTGGGTTCGGGTCCCAATCGCGTCTTGTCGCAATTGGGGTCCCGTTCCATTCGTCGCCCAGATGCTTCGCTTCGCTCAGCATGACAGATGAGGATTGATCCCCTACAAAGCACAGTCGCACACCAGCGGGCTGCCCTTGCCGGGTTCTGTTGACGATGGCCGGGCGGCCGGTTAGGGTGGACGCTATGGAACGCTCCAGGAAGGATTACATGGGCTTATACTACCCGGAGAGCCGGTTTGGCGGCTTTACCGGCGTGGATTCGACCATCGCCTTTTACACCCGTGTCCAGTCCCTGGTGAATCCGTCGTCGGTCGTGCTCGACGTGGGCTGCGGCCGGGGGGCTTACGCCGAGGACCCGGTCCCGGTCAGGTTGGCGGTGCGGACTTTCAAAGGCAGATGTCGGCGGATCGTGGGAATCGACGTGGACCGGCAAGCCGGGGAGAATCCTTTTCTGGACGAATTCCGTTGGCTCGAAGGCGGCCGCTGGCCGGTAGAGGATGCCGCCATCGACGTCGCCGTCTGCGATAGCGTCCTGGAACACATTACGCAGCCGGAGCGGTTCTTCGCGGAGTGCCGCCGGACGATCAAGCCGGGCGGGTGCCTGTGCGTGCGCACGCCGAACGCGCTCAACTACATCAGCCTGTTCGCCAGGCTCGTTCCCAATCGGTTCCACGCCAGGATGCTCGATAAGGTCCTCTCTGCGACGAAGAAGCACGAGGATACGTTCCCGACGGTATATCGCTGCAATACGACTTGGCGGATGCGCCAGATGCTGGACCGCTATGGCTTCGAGTATTGCGTCTACACCTACGAGGCCGAGCCGTACCACTTGGGGTTTTGCCGCTGGGCCTATCTCTGTGGCGTCCTGCACCAGCGTCTCGCCCCCCGGCTCCTGAAGGCCATGATTTTTGCCTTTGCCAGGAGGAGACAGTAATCCAATGGAAGGAGAGACGATGAAGGCGATTCTGATTATCGTAATGGCTCTGTGGGCCGGCATAGCGGCCCAACCTCAAACGGCGGCATGGACGTGCCGGCCCGAGAAGCTGGTGGCGAGAGGAAGCATTGTGTTCGATGCGTCCCCGCCCCAAGATCGGGATGGCGGGATCGTCCGCTGGGAATGGGACTTCGGCGACCACAGCCGGGCTTGGACGACCGCACCGGTCTGGAGTCATGTCTACCACGAACCGGGCCGCTATCCGGTGACGCTGACGGTCACGGATCGCACCGGCTCGACGAGCACCGCGACCTCCATCGTCGCAGTGAAGGCCCGGGAATTCATGATTACGTTCGATGATGGCCCCGCTTCCGAATCCACGCCGTACATTCTTGAGCAACTCCGCCGGATCAAGGAGGCGGATGGAGCACCTGTGAAGGCGGGATTCTTCGTCGTCGGGCAGGACAAGTCCCGCACGGTCTACCATGACATCTGGCAGCCGAAGTACGGGATCGACCACCGGCCCGGCGTCCTCTCCCATCCGGAGCTTGTGCGACAAATCGCTAAAGAAGGCCACATTGTCGCCATTCACACGCAGCACCACCCCGACCTGGACCAACTGCCGCCGGCGGAGGTCGAGCGCGAGATCCTCGACTGCTACCAGGCGATTCTGGGCGCGGGCGTGACGCCGCCCAAGGTTCTCCGGTCGCCCCGCCTGCACGACCCGAAGACCCTGCCCCCTGCTCTCGCCGGATGGCGCATCGTGCGAGGCGAGCTAACGAAGGACTATTTGCCGCTGATTACGGAGGACGAGGTGATCGACAACTGCCGCAAGATCCTCCGGACCGCACCGGACTCGCCCGTGGTGCTCACGTTCCATGATTTTCGCGGCCTGCCCGGCCACCGGCTTGACTTCGTGAAAATCGTCAATACGCTGACGGAGAAAGACCACTTTGTGCTGATCGATTTCGACGCGGACGGTGCCGTAGCGGCCTCCCGATACCGGGCCCCGAACGAGCAGACCTCCGAAGACCTTCAGGACCTGCTGCAAGTATGGCGACAGCGCCTATCGCCAAGCCGAAGCCGGTGAATTCGCTACTTCGGACCTGGGCTGAATTCGTCACAGCCGACGTCCGGATGAGCGCCAATGGGCCGCTGCTGGCCGTCCATGTCGAAGAGGACCCATTGAGACGAGAGAGCGGGATCACCGGCGTCGATACAGGGCGAGCCGGCCTTCAGATGGTAATCCCCTCCAATCCAGGTGGCCTTCGTGTCGCGGGCTGCGACGGGTTTGTTTGGGTCGGTCGAATCAGCCCAGCGGCCCGGCACGACGAAGTTGGGGTCGGCATCGATGTTGCCTACGCCGGACTGCCCGCCTTCCACATCGGAGTAGGTGACGGTCGGGGCATCGACGCTGATTTGGGCCATCCCAGGCGAGAGGCCATTCGAGTGGATAATCGTGCTGACGACCATCGGCTTACCGCCGCGAATCCCATTGCCGCGATTGCCGATGATGTCGCAGTGCCTAATCGTTGCGTAGTTGTACGTGACCCGCCGGCCCTCCTGCGCAGCCCACATCTCAATGCCGTCGCCCTCGTTGCCCGCAATGATGCAGTTGGCAATCACTGGATTGCTACCTGCCCACAGCTTGATTCCCACCTCCGCATTATCCACAATCCGGCAGTGATCAATCACAGGGGATGCGCCCTGGCAGTATATGCCCTGGGCAGCGCCGCGGACCGTGAAACCCGCGAGCACGGAGTTGGTGTCTTCGCCACGGGCGAAGGTCACCCCATCCGTGACACCTTGTATCACGGTGGCCGCGACCACATTGGGATCGAGCGGGTTCTCGGATCCGATCAGCAGAGCCTTGCCGTTGAAAGAGACGGTCTCCTTGTAGACGCCGGGGGCCACCACGATGGTGTCGCCGTCATCCGCCTCCTGCACGGCGTGGCGAATGTAGTTGTACTTCGTCCCTTTCGTAGTATTCTCGACCGGCCCCTCCTCAACCGCCAGCGGCGGCGTGACCAGCTCGATGCCCTCGCTCCTGCCGAGATTGCGCGAGTACTTCTTCTCCACGGCGTTGTTCCAGTGTTCGTGGACGCCCAGGCTTGGCAGGCGGACCCCGTCGCCGTCCGGATCGTAGACGCTGCGCGAGGGCGGATTGTTCGCGAGCGCCCCTTCGTGCAGGTAGTTGTCCACACCCGGGCCGGTGCAGTCGGTCGCCAAGGGCTCATTGCGCAGGAAATCCAGGCCGACGGAGTCAATGGCGATGGGGTCCTGCGACAGGAATAGGCTCGAAGTCCAGTCGTTGCCGAAGGAGCCGTAGCGAATGACTTCGCCGTTCTGGTGGCGGGCGCCGTAGAGACCATCCACCAGGTACAGCAGCGTCTTGCCGCCAAGCTGCGGGTGGCCGATGAGATCGACGAGACAGTTGTAGGAGCCCATCGGCAGGTCCCGGTTGCCGAAGTTGTGCAGGGGTGACGGCGTCCAGCCGCCATTGGAAGGCCAATAAATCGATCCGAAATGGTTCTTGCCACAAAGCGTCACGCCGAACAGTTGGTGGGCCCGGAACAGGGCCATGTTGATCAGGTACTTGGCCTCGGTCACCGCGCGGGGCACGTAGGCCGTTGCGTTGCCGGGCACGCTCGAGTTGGCAAACCGGATGGGATGGGCCGGATCGTAGACCGCGCCGATCCGCCCATTGCGCGTCGAGCTGCACACGAACTGCACGCTCTGGAAATTCGGGTCCGGATCGCCGCGAATCTTGTTGTAGATCGGATCGCCGATGTACCGGGCCGCGTCGTAGATCGTGACAGCCGAGCCCGGCACCCCCACGACGTGGAAGAGCTGATCGAGCACGGAGTGAATCATCTGCGGGCTGGGCATGCCGGCGTTCGCCGCCCAGGTACCGCCGCTGTCCTGGTTCATGTTGATCTTGATAACGATCTTCTCGCCCGGCCGATAGCCGACATCGCCGATATTGTGTGTCTTATTGAAATCCCGAAACAGCGCCTCCCACGCGGCCGCATCGTCTTTCTGGCCGGTGAGCGTCCGCAGGGCCCGGGAGATCATGTCGTCCACGATCCACTGATCCACGTTCCCTTCGTCCCACCAGGCGCCGGTCTTGCCGTCCCAGCTCGTCGCGTCCGGATCGTGTACCCACACGACCCGGCCGGGATAGATGCCCCTGCCGACGCCGAGGGGACTATTCGGCGGGTCGATCGGCACAAACGCCGCGCGCACGCCGGTGTCGGCGGTGATATTGATCGACCACCAGAGCGCCGCCACCGCGACCATCACGAACACGCCGGCGATCGCGTAGCGCGCCTGGCCGGCCAGGCGTCTGGCCTTGCGATAGGCGAGACTCGACGCGACGAGGCCCGTCAGCCACACGACGAACCCGCTGGCGATGGGCGCGGCCAGACGCTGGCAGGGATACGCCACCCGCGACGGCTTTGGAATCACCCGGATCAGGAACCACAGCAGCGACGCCACGCCGATGCATGGAAAGATCCAGGGCAGCCACCAAGGCCCGCGCGTTGACACAATCGGTCGTCCGGTTTTGGGACAGATTCTCGGGTTGTGCTGTACATGTCCCTCGAACATATCTGACACCTCCCGTCGCTGCCTCCCGCCCCGAGTCTGCTCGGTACCCATGTTCTGAAAAACACCTCCGCTGCCTCTGACCCGCTATCATTGTATCAGACGGTCGGGCTGCCGGCAAGCCGCCGAGGCAACTTCCGGCCTATGGGTGGGCAAAGCAATGACACAGGGCATCGGGCATGCGGAGTGTGGGCTTCAGTTCTTTCCGGGGGCCGGTCCGATTCGCGCCGCCGGGACGTGCAGTCCCCAGATGTGCAGGACGAGGCCCGTGGCCCGCCCTTGGTCGTCCGTCTGGAACGTGACTTGGATGTCAGATTCTTTGAGGAAGAAGTCGCGTTCGGTCTCCGCGTACAGGCGCATTTTCGGCGCGGCCGGCAGTTGAATCCGCAGGGCGTCGCTTTCGTGCGTAACGGTGTCAACCCATTCGGGCGACGGGCGGTATTGGCCCGCATACCGATCGAGCAGCTCGGCGTCTACCGTGATTTCCTTGCGTACCTTGGGAGTCTGCGGCTTATCTAACGGCAGGCTCGGCCGCAGCACGTGCCGAACGATGTCGTCCACGCCTGCGGACGCGTTGGACAGGGCCACGGCCCCCACCCGCGTCCTGGGATCATAGCCTATGCTGGACGAGAACCCGAACGTGCCGCCGCCGTGAATGAAGAACTCGCCCTCGCCTTTGCCGATCACCCACCAGCCCAGGGCCTGTTCGAGCAGATGGATCTCGTTGGGCCGGCGGGTCTGGAGCATGGCGGCCATGGCCGGCCGCAGCGGCGACTCGGTGTTGCCCGTGAACGCCGCCAGAAGAGCGAGCAGATCATTAACGCGCGACCGCAAAGAGCCGGCCCCCGGCAGCGCCGGCACGTCCCAGACTGGGGCCGGCTCAAGTCGGCCGTCGTGGGCGGTGGCGAGCAGAGCCTTCTTCTCCGACGGGACCGTAATCAGCGTGTTCTTCATTCCCAGCGGGCCGGCGATCCGTGCCGGCACGAGCGCTTCGTAGTTCCTGCCAGCACGGCGACTGAGCGCCAGGCCCAGCAAGCCGCCGCCGGTATTCGAGTACTCCCAGCGCGTCCCCGGCTCACGCGGCAACTCATACGTCGAGAGGAAACCACAGAGTTTCTCGACCGTGTATTGGCTGTACGCCGGGACATCCTCAACGAACGGAAAGTCCGACGGCCAAAACGGCAACCCCGACGTGAGCGTCGCCAAATCGACCAGCGTGATCGAGCGGCCTTTTCACTGAGGCAACTTCACGCCTTCCGGCAGATACTTGTCCACCGGGTCCGCCAACGTGACCTCCCCCCGCTGCACCATGTCGGCCAGCAGAAGCGACGTGAAGACCTTCGTGACGGAACCAATCTCGAAGATCGTATCGCCGTCCAGCGGGCGCGGATCGCTCTGGTTCAGGGCGCCGTGCGCGACCACGCGCCGGCCTTGGGGCGTGACGACGCCCACGACGATCCCGACGCTCCGGTGTTGCATGTCGATGCGCTCGACGAGGATTTGTCGGATCTCCTCCTCGGACGGCACCGACGGCGCTGCTCCTGAAGTCCCCCGGAACGACGATACACGCCGTCAGAAGACGATAATAGCGTTGGACGACCCGGCGCTGCGGCTGCGAGCGTACGCTCGCCATGTCCATCTTGTAGCCGAGGTAGTTCGTTACCAGAGCGGCCAGCAGGCCAGCGCACGCGTTCACGGCCGCCAACCAGCCGGCCGCCTTGACCGTCGCACCGCCCTTGGCTGCCGTGGCCCCGGCGGCGGCGCCGACGGAGGCCATTTGCATGGGCAGCGCCCCCATCACAGCCAGCGTGAAAGAGCGCCCCGGAGCAGAGTGCTTCAGCGCGCCTTCCACAAATACCGCCAGCCGTTCTTCGAGCAACTTCCGGCCGCGGGAGAGCCGCTGTCTGACCGCCTCCGGCGCCACGCCAAGCAACTGGGCCACGTGCTCGACGGACTGGCCCTCCCAATAGAAGAGGATCAGCGGCTCGCGGTAGCTTTCCGGGATCTGCTCCAGGGAGCGCCAAAGAATGGCCTCTTCCTCGCGGCTGATCGCCCGCTCCACAGGAATGGCGTCGGGCGCCGGGGGCTCGGCCAGGAGTTCCAGCGGTGCGGCCCGCTGGGCCGGATCGCGCTGCCGCCAGCGGAGAGCGCCGGCCACGATACGTCGCGCGATCCCGCACAACCAGGCGGCCAATCTCTGGGGCTCGCGCAAGGCCCGCAAGTCCTTCCAAGCCACGATGAAGGTTTCCTGGGCGAGATCCTCGCTTTGGCTGAGGCTGCCGGTCGCGCTGTAGGCGAGGGAAGCCACGAGTGCTTGATAGCGCGCCACGATTTGCCCCAAGGCCTCGCGGTCGCCGTCCAGGCTGGCGGCCACGAGACGGGCGTCATCGCAGTTCACGCTTTGCGTCGATTTATCGGGTCGTCTGCTGTTCATGCCTATATATGGCTTGAACTCTCGGGAGTGTGACAGACTTTCTTGTGGTTATCGTCGTGAGAAGCCAACGAGGTTCGCCAAAAATGGAGCCGGACACGCGTAAAGCAACCATGTCACGCGTGTCCGGGTGAACATCGTAAAAATAGGGCGGGCAGTTCCTCCTCCGGATACGTTGGTCCAGGTTGTAGGTTTAGGACGCGCCGCCCTATATTTCGAAGATGGCAATGAGCAACTCCACCACTATCGTAGCTGAGGCCGAGCGCTTGGCAAGAAGAAAACACCTAGAGGCCCCGGATTGCCTCGCCCACCCCGCTTTCCAGTTCGTGCCGTGATACGACGCTCGCGATGGTTGTGTCTACCTGCACTTCAGGCCCAGACGCTCATGGCCCACGATCCGATCCTCGTCAAATCCCTGGCCACGGTCCCCTACTACGCAAAAGATCGTGCTCTCGTCCAGAACTTGTCGAATCCGAGGGTGTGGACCAGTCCCGACTGGAACTCGAACGTCCCGTTGGCCGATTGGACAAATGCAGTCCGATAACCCCGTGTGTTCCCGAGAATGGTGGCTGAGCCGGCATACGGCTGATCGACCGGCACGGTCTCGTTAATGTCCTGCGACGCCGACGGGACGCGACCGGTCAACAGGGCGAAGAGTGCCTTGGTCGTGCCGGCCACGACGCAGCGCGCATTCGCAAAGAGAACCCCCTGTGACGCCGACCACCAGATGCGGCGTCAGCCAGCCGATACGCCCGCCCGTCTGGAAGGCGATGCCCCCCTGCTCGGCTGCCACGGACGTGTGGTTGTACTCGACGCCATTGAGCACGACCATTACAACGTTACGCTCAAGCCGGCCGGGCGTCGCCTTCGCCCGAACCTAATCGCCATCCCCGCGACCCAGCGCGCGTGTCGCGTTTCTGAACTCGTGGCGACCCATATCGAGATACTCAGCCAGCAGGAAGGCGAGGACTGCTCGCGGCTGACAATTGAACTGCAAGCCGACCGCCGACGCAGACATCGAGCCTAAGCTCGCAACGGTCTTGCCAGTGCTGACAGCGGCCAATGAGATCGCCAACGACGCGACGATCCCCAGACGAAGACGCCGCGGTATAGCACGCTGGGCCCGCCCCGTCATGGCAAGGTCGTCCTTTCGTACCCGTCTCCACGCATACTTGCTCAGCGTAGACCGACATCCTTGTCGCCTACGGCTATCGACGATCACCGCTGACGCTCTACTCCCCATATTTGCTAGTCTATTGCCCGTGGTCCGGAGCACACTCAGTGTATACCCCAACTCTCCCGGGATGCTGCCCCGTCCTATAATAGCGGCCCGAACGCCCTCGTGCGTCGCGTGCGGTAACAATCTCCCCAAGATACAGGTCGATACGACCCGGCCGATACGACCTCACCTGGCGAGTAGCGGCACCCACGCCTTCGTCGCAGACCCTGGTCGTGGCTAGGCTAGATCTGGGCAGATGCCAGAGGCTGCCTGACTGCCTCTGGCAAATACGCCGGGCTTGGCAGCGCCGAATGGCACGTGGAGACCGCTCGCCCGATGGTCCTACGACCGTCCTGACCACCGGCGGCGGGACCCATGTAATATGAAGCCACGCGCGAGCCTGTCCGGCCGGCTGATTGTCCGTCCCATGCAGGCCGAGGTGGGCATTAGTCGCGGCGGCCCCCCTCTTTCCGGCGTTGCTAGAGGGCCTTGCCGTTCAGAGGTCGACGAAACGAGCCTTAGAAGATGTGAAATGAGCCAACATCTTAGCGGTGGGAGCCTCGTGCGGCCGGTATCGAACTTCGCAAGCTCCATGACTCCAGGGGACAGACTGGCGCGCTTGGTCCGCACTTGTCTATGACACCCGTTCTTGTCATGGCAGGTTCTGCGCCCACCTCGCGGTGAGTAGGAGAGAGGAACCAACCGTGCAGCTTCGGCTGCCACGGCCAGAGTCATTTGGCCGCCTTGGCCTGATAGCGCCGAAAGGCGGACTCAAGCTGCATCTTCGGAAGCGGCCAGTGGCACGTAGCGATGAAGTGTCCGTGTGGCGTGTGGTGAGTGCTGCGCTGGCACTCTCCTCAATGTCGCCTGAGGGGGTGACGTGGCGGCGTTTCATGAGAGGATGTCGGGCCGATCACGTCGAGTGATGCGGTCGTACTACGTGGTCAGACGCAGAATCATCGGACTGATGGGACAGTCCCCATGCGGTGCCATTCTGACGGCCGCTGCCGCGACATCGGTTACGCGGAATTCGAGTGTTTCACGTGCAACTGCGGCTGGCACCGGCTCGGTGCCGTGGGTACCTGGTTCGTGAGTGCATTCGTGGGAACTCTGCGGGCGGCCACCGGCATGAGAGTCCCCGTGGATGGGCGGATCCGCGACTTCGAGATGGTCATGGCGTATGCCGGGCACTGCCGTGGGCGCGTGGTCTCATGAGGGTCGCAGGGGAGCCCGCGGGAGCGTCACACGCGACGACGCGTGAGTCTTTCCGCACGGAAAGCCTGGAGACAGTGTTTCACGTGACACACCGTGACTTGGCGTGGAGAGTGCCTGGGAAATGTGCAGGACTTTGCCACAACTTGCCGAAAATATGGCTTGAGCATTGCGCAGCCTCACGGGTATAATTGCACGCGTGCCGGAAAGGGTCGCCAAACGCGACTGGTCGCGGTTGAGTGCCAACAGGTCATGTGTTCCAAGGAGGCCATGTATGAATCCAGGGCGGGGTGAGCGGCCACGGCATCTCGGCAGGGGCTTGGAGTCACTGTTAAGTCCTATAAATGTGCCGCCGGTGACGGTTCACGTCGGTGCTCCTGTCCAGCCTGAGGCACCTAAGATGCCTCCAGATAAGGAGTTAGGTGATTCTCTCCAGCACTTGGCGCTTGGATCGATATCGCCAAACCCGTATCAGGCCAGGACCGTTTGGAACGAACAGGATCTGGCCGACTTGGCGGCATCGGTCAAGGCCAACGGGGTGCTTCAGCCGATCCTGGTACGTCCGTTTCAGGGCGGTTACCAGCTCATCGCGGGCGAGCGGCGGTTTCGGGCGGCCCAGATGGCTGGGCTTGCGGCGGTGCCCGCCCTTGTCCGGGACGTCACAGATGAACAGCTCTTCGAGTGGTCGCTCGTTGAGAACATCCACCGCCGGGACCTCAACGCGATCGAGCGTGCGAAAGCATATCAGCGTTATCTCGGGGCATTCTCTCTGACCCAGGCGGAGGCGGCCGAGAGGCTGGGTGAAGACCGGTCAGTGATCGCTAACTACTTGCGGCTGATGGACTTACCAGAGGAGATTCGCCAAATGCTCGTGGATGGACGCCTGATGATGGGCCATGCCAGGGCGATTTTGTCGCTGCCGACGGATGAGCTGCGCCGCAAGTTGGCCAACCGCGCCTTGGCGGGGCGGCTCAGCGTCCGCGAGGTGGAGCGTTTAGTCCGAAGACACTTGGATGAGGAGCCCGGGGCGAAGGCCAAGCTGCGGACCAAGCCCTCACACATCCTAGACCTGGAGGACAAGCTGTGCCGGCACCTGGGAACGCGGGTAGCCATAGAGACACGAAGGAATGGCCAACGCGGGCACATCGCGATTGAATTCGATTCGCTTGATGAGTTCGACCGGATCACCGAAGCGTTGGGATTGGCGTGCAGTGATGGAGTATAGACCGCGCGAGTGCGGGAAAAATACCTCTTGACGGGGAGTCGAGCGCCCAACAAACTGGTCGTAGGCGCGAAAACGAGCGGGGCAGCGGAAACGCGATCCATCGCGTCGGCGAACGCTTGTTGGGTCCTGCGGATTGTGCATGGGTAGGGGCGGTAAACACGTGGGTAACAGCATTGAAAAGGGCGAGTTGTGAGACAGTCAGCGGTACTTCTATTGAGTCTGTTCGTTGGGGTAACGGGCAATGGCAAGGCACTGGCCGCCAGCGGCAACACTCCGAAATCACTGCAGCAGGCGGCGGTGGACTGCGACGTGGAGCAGCTCAAGCTGCATATCGCTAAGGGTTCGAACTTGAATGCCCAGGATCAGTTCGGCTACACGCCGCTGATGCGGGCGATTCAGAGGCCGAGTGCGGAGGCCGCCAAGCTGATTATCGAGTCCGGCAAGGCGGACGTCAATGGGAAGGACCGTAGCGGCCGAACGCCTTTGATCGTCTCCGCGAGCAATGGTTATAAGGAGATCGTCGAGCTGCTGCTGGCACACGAAGCGGACGTGAAGGCGAAGGACAACAATGACTGGACGTGCCTGCATAGCGCTGTGCAGTTCGGCCAGCTCGACATCATAGAGATGCTCGTGAAGAAGGGGGCTGACGTCAACGCGACGGCCAAGACCGGGCAGACGCCGTACACGATGGCCCTGCAGCAGGCGGGCCGGCCGGAAATTGCGGAGTTGCTCAAGCAAAATGGGGGCAAAGAGCCACAGCAGGCTTCCCTGTATGGCGATTATCCCAGCGCCGGCAGCCAAGCCGGACCGCAGGGCCCGGTTGCAGCCCCGAGGCGACCGGCCATTCAGATCGACCCCAACGCGATTCAAAAGCAGATGAAGCAGTTCGAGGGGCTTGCCGCGGCGCTCAAGACAGTGGACGACAAGAGCGCGGCCGAGCAGCGAGCCTGGATCCAGCGCAGGAGCGACAACCGGGTGGCGCTATTGGCAGCATCGGAACAGCAGTTTGTCGACGAGATGGCATTCGTCAAGCCGTTCGCTGTTGAGGAAAAGGCCGAGAAGACAACGAAGGCGATTGACGATCTGGTCGCGAAGCGAAAGAAGCGGGTCGAGCAGATCGGCGAGCAACTGCGCGAGCAGCGCCGCGAAACGGCAATGCAGAACCGCCAGTCAACGACGACGGGTGCTGGCCGGGCTGGTGCTCGCGGCGCGCGAGGGCGGACGCCGGCGGCAGGCGCTGCTGGATCGGCTGGCTATTCTGCCGCTGGTCCCTACGGGAGCACGGCGACCAAAACCCCGGCCAGGCGGCCGGCAGAGGCAGATCCGCCAGCGATCGATCCGAACACACAAAGTCAGATCCAGGCCTGGCTCAACGCCAAGGTTGACGACAAGAAGAGTCTTCTCGCGGCCGTGCATGACCAGGACCTTGCAGAATTGGAGTCGCTCCAGCAGTTGGCCGTCAAAGAGAAGGCGATGAAGACCAGCGCCGCGATTGGGGGTCTGATGATGGTCCGCGAGCAGCGGATCGAGAAGATCACGCTGGGTTGGCAGCAAGAGGACGCGAAGCTGCAGAAGCAGCAGGAACGGTTGGGGCCGGGCGGGATGCCGCCGGGTCGCGGCATGCAGGGGATCCAGCAGCAGAATCAGCAGGGCATGCGCGGCCGACCGACCCGCTGAGACGGCAAACGGAACTTATTTGCTTGCCTGGCGTAATATTGACGGTAAGGCCCCGGACGTTGTGATGGCGGTTTGGCTGGAAGGCTGTAAGATCATGCCTGCCGTGATGGGCATCAGCCACGGGCCAACGAATTAGAAGAAGGGGACAGCACTATGGGTATGAGCAAGACAATTGTCACAGCCGTGATGATCGGTTCGTTGTTGTCTGTGACCGTGTGGGCCCAGCGGGGACGGGGTCCGGAAGGTCCTCGTGATCGCCGGGATGGCCCCGGGTTCAGGCCGGAAAGACACGTCGTTCCCCACCCGCCGATGGGGTCCCGGCACATCATCATTGGCGGCCGTCCCTATTGGGCCTACGGCGGAGTCTACTACGAGCTGGGCGATGACGGCTACGTCGTCGTCGGGGCGCCCGTTGTGCGAGTCCTGCCGAGAGGCTACCGGGTGATCGTGATCGGCGGCGTCGCCTACTATGTCGTAGATGACGTTTACTACAGATCCGCACCGGACGGCTACGTCGTGGTGGAAAGACCCCCCGAGCCGGCCAAAGTGACCGTCTCCGTGCCCCAGCCGCAGGCGAGCACGGTCACGCTCTACGTGCCGAAGAAGGACGAGGACGGCTTCGTGCCGGTGACGCTCAAGAAGATTGATGGCGGCTTCTTGGGACCGCAAGGGGAGTTCTATCCGACGATGCCGCGCGTGCCGCTGCTGACGGAAATGTACGGAATCCCTGAGATTTTGCGACAGACCCCCTCCGATACCTACTTCATTCACGTGCCGAACAAGGACGGCCAGACGTACACGCGCGTCGAATTGACCCGGCGCAATAATGGTTTCGTCGGCCCGCAGGGAGAGTTCTATCCGATGATGCCTTCGGTAGCCCATCTGGCCGAGATGTACGGCACCGCGGCGCCATTGGTGAGAGACGCTGATACCGCGACGCCGCCCGCCCCGCCAGAACCGGCCAAGACCGACGAAGCCACAATCCACGTCCAAGTGCACAAGAAGAACGGGCAAGGCACCGTGTACGTGATTCTGAAGAAGCGCGACGAGGGCTACCTCGGCCCGCAAGGGGAGTTCTATCCCGAGATGCCGTCGCCGACCCAACTGGCCGACGTTTACGGAGCCGACTAGCAATCCATGTTCGAGCGCAGCAGTTCCAAGGCGACCCGGCGTTGAACTTGTACGCGCTCAAGGGTCCGGTCAAGGCCCCCTGGCTTAGTTGGGCCGCCTGCCTCTGGACCCTTGGCTTCGCAGGGGTGACAGACGGGGGGAGCGTCATTCGGATTTCAGCAGCAGCAGGGGGATGCTGATCTTGTGCTTGAGGCTTTGGGAGACGCTGCCGAAGAGCAGGTCGCCGATGAAGGTGTGGCCGTGCGTGGCCATCGCTACGAGGTCGTAGTCCGTAGCGGCGATCTCCCTGAGAATCTCGTCGTCCGGCTCGCCGCTACGGATCACGATATGCGCCTCGACGCCCTGGGCCTCCAACACCGTGCGGTAGGACTCCAGACACGACCGGGCCTGCTCACACATCACACGGTCCTGGTCGAGGGTGTGGGAATGCACCACGTGGAGGAGGTAGACCGTCGCGTCGTTCTGCCGGGCGAGGGCCGATATGTGCCGCAGCATGGCATCGTCCACGGGGGAGCAGTCGATGGTGACCAAGATCTTCTTATATATCTGCATGTTCAGCCCCCTTAGGATGCGATGGTCGAGTAGAGCAAATAGACGTTCAGGACGATGACGATGGCGGAGATGACGACGGCCGCCGCAAGCTCCCTCGTGTTGCTCCTGAAAACGCCCATGACCTTGCGGCTGCGGCAGAGAATCACCAGCGGAATCAACGTGAAGGGAAGCTGGACACTCAGCACGACCTGGCTAAAGATCAGAATGCGGAACGTGTCCACGCCGGCGACGATAATCAGGAACGACGGAATGGCCGTGATGAAGACCGAGATTCGATAGAGGGCGGTCCGAGGGTCTTCCGGCTTGCCGAGAAACCCGGTGATCACGTTCACCTCCGCCATCGACGACGTTACGGATGAGCCCACGCCGGAAAAGACAAGGGCGATAGAAAAGAGCAGGCCCGCCAACGGACCCGCCAGCGGCCGGAGCGTCGCCGAGGCCTGTTCGATGCTGTTCACGACGATGTGGTTGCGGGCGAAAACGGCGGCCGCCACGACGATCATCGCCGAATTGATCACCCACCCGGCCAGCATGGCGGAAAGGGTATCGACCTTCTCGTAGCGCAACAGGGCCATTTTCTCCTGTTCGGAGATTCCCCATTTTCTGCTATGGATGACGTTGGAGTGCAGGAAGATGTTGTGGGGCATCACCACCGCGCCGAGGATCGCCATCGCCACGTAGATGCTGGCGCCGTTGATTCTCGGAACGACGAGGGAGGGGGCCAGGGCCGCCCAGTCGGGTCTGACGAGCAGCAGCTCGATGAGGTAGCACAGGCCGACGATCCCCAGAAAGCCGACGATCATCACCTCAATCCGGTGATACCGCTGGCTGACGATCAGGAAGACCTCGAGGAACACGGTCAGCAGCGCGCCCATCCACAGCGGCAGGCCCAAGAGGAGGTTGAACCCGATGGCCCCGCCGACCAGCTCCGCCACGTCGGTCGCGACGCACGCCAGGACCACGGTCAGCCCCAAGAAGGCCGACACCGGGCCCGGGAAGTGCTGGCGGATGTTGACCGCAAGCGACTTGCCCGTCGCGACGCCCAGCTTGGCGGCCATGTGCTGGATCACGATGAGCATGATCGTGCCGAGGGTAATGACCCAGAGCAACTCGTAGCCAAACCTCGATCCACCTTCGATGTTGGTGGCCCAGTTGCCGGGATCGATGAAGCCGACCGTGACGAGGAAGGCCGGCCCGAGAAAGCCGAGGGCCGTCTTGAGTGTGAGTCTTTCGCTCGTCGGAGCCGCTGTCGTCATCAATGGTCCCCTCGGCAATGGAGCGACTCGGGCCCGCCGCACCAGGTTGACGCTACCGACAGTGTGGCCGGCCAGTCATGCAAATCTACAGGCCCTGTCGAACAAAAGTTCAACGCCAGATTCGCACGCGCGTCTTGAACGTAGCGCGGTGAGTCTTCGGGGGAACCGTGACAACTCCGGCTGGGAAACGAGGATTGGTTCTTATGGAACTCTTGCCAAGGGTCTTTAGGCCAGGGCGGAGAAGCTCTCTTGAGGGAATACCTGTGTCATCAGGCCCGTCTTCTGCATGGCCGCCAGGTATTCCTGGGCATCGACGACGCCGTCCTGGTTGGTGTCCATGCTGTCGAAGACCTTGTTGGCCGTGGCGCTATCGGTGCCTGCCGGCAGGGCGGCTTTGAAGTCGGCTTTGCTGATCTTGCCGTCCCCGTCGGCGTCGGCCTTCTCGAATACCTTCATCGGGCTCGCCCCGCCGTCTTGCGGCATCGACGCCAGCATCTCCTCTTTGCTGACCTTACCATCGCCGTCCTTGTCGGCCCTCTTGATCAGGTCTTGCCACATGGCGGACATATCGATGCCCTTCGGCCCACCACTAATTCCGGAAACCATAGGGAGACTCCCGCAGCCCACACTCTTGGGGCCGTCGCGCCGACCGCGCAACAAGCACGCGGCGTCTGTACCCCGGTTCATTTGTGAAATATCATCGGACGGCAGGAATGCGGCGGGTGAGAGAAAATCGGATGTGCTCCACAAAACCCCCGTTTTGCCGTATACTACCGCCAGAATCTTTGGCCGTGGAGTGCTTGATGGCAGGATGTTTGAATGGCAACGTGGCGATTGTCACCGGGGGCAGTCGCGGCATGAGCATCTCGCTGGCGGAGGAGCTGCGCGAGACGAGCATTCGCGTGCACGTGATCTGTCCCGGTGCTGTTGATACGGTCATGGTATGGGACGTGCGTCCTGATATCAATAAGGAAGACCTTATCGGACCGGATGAGATCTCCGAGCTGGTCCGTATCTCATGACGCACCGGGGAAACGCGGTCGTGGACGAATTGCACATTCGGCGGGACGCCGCCGCACCGTGGTTCAGATAGGAGAAGATGATGCAGAAACACAGAATGGGAGCGATTTGTTTGGCCACGTTGGTCGCTTCCGTGGCGGTGATCGCGGATGAAACCAAGGTCGTGTACCTTTCGGGGAAGGGGAAGGACGACCCGGTCACGTGGGACTTCTATTGTACGGGCGGGCGCAACAGCAGCACATGGACTACCATCGGTGTGCCCTCCAATTGGGAACTGCAAGGCTTCGGCAGCTACAACTACGGCAATGACAGGAAGAAGGCGGACGAGCAGGGCAAGTATCGCAGGACGTTCGGCGTCCCGACGGACTGGACGGGTAAACGCATCTTCCTCGTCTTCGACGGCGTGATGACGGATACGGAGGTCTGGATCAACGGCAAGTCAGCCGGACCGAAGCATCAAGGCGGCTTTTATCGCTTCAAGTACGAAATCACGGACTTGGTCAAAGCCGGGGACAACCTCCTGGAGGTCATCGTCAGCAAGGTCTCGTCCGACAGGAGCGTCGAAGAGGCGGAGCGTCAGGCCGACTACTGGGTGTTCGGCGGTATCTACCGGCCCGTCTATCTGGAAGCTGTGCCCAAGCAGTTCATCGAATGGGTCGCGGTGGATGCGCGAGCCGATGGGACCTTCCAAATGGACGTGCATCTTAACGAGACAGGCGATGCCGATTCTGTTAGGGTCGAGATTATCGGGCTGGGCCGGCCGTTTGAGGCGAAGCTGGGGCCGGACCGTGAGAAAGTGAATCTCCAAACACAGGTCCAGGGGCATAAGACCTGGACGGCAGAGACGCCGAACCTCTACACGGTCCGCGTGACCCTGCAGCAGGGGGGCCAAAGCGTCCACACGGTAGCGAAACGGTTCGGCTTTCGGACGTTCGAGGTCCGTCCCGGCGATGGGCTGTACCTGAATGGACAGAAGATCCGGCTCAAAGGCGTCTGCCGGCACAGCTTCTGGCCGGACTCGGGCCGGTGCCTGAGCAAGGAAATCAGCTACGCCGATGTCCGGCTGATTCAGGAAATGAACATGAACGCGGTGCGGATGTCGCATTACCCGCCGGATGAGCACTTCTTAGACGCGTGCGACGAGTTGGGTCTGTATGTGCTGGACGAGCTGGCCGGTTGGCAAAAGCCGCCTTATGATACTGAAATCGGCAAAACGCTGGTTAGGGAGATGGTCACGCGGGACGTGTGCCACCCGAGCATTCTCTTTTGGGACAACGGCAACGAGGGCGGCTGGAACCGCGAGCTGGACGACCAGTTTGCCTTGTACGACCCGCAGAACCGCACGGTCCTGCACCCGTGGGAGAGCATCCACGGCGTGGACACCGCCCACTACCGCAACTATGAAATCAGCCGAAAAAAGCTTAGCGCCTCGACCCTCTACATGCCCACGGAGTTCCTGCACGGCCTGTACGATGGCGGCCTCGGCGCCGGGCTCGACGACTACTGGAAGCTGATGTACGCCTCGCCGCTGGGGGCGGGCGGCTTCCTGTGGGCTTTGCTTGACGAAGGGGTCGTGCGCACGGACAAGGGCGGCCAGATCGACGTCGCCGGCAACCAAGCCCCCGACGGCATCGTCGGACCTTATCGCCAAAAGGAGGCAAGTTTTTACACCATCAAGGAGATCTGGTCTCCCATGCATATCGACTTGGAGGCACTGCCGCCGTATTTTGACGGAATAGTCAAGGTCGAGAACTGTTACGACTTCACGAACTTGCGGGATTGCCGATTCGAGGTGGAGTTGGCGAGCTTCCCGGGCCCGAGTGGCAAGACCAGCGGACACACAGGGGTCCCGCAGCCACTTCGCGGCCTGGATATCCCGCCACATCAGCGGGGGACGTTGCGCTTGGACCTGCCCGCAGACTGGCGCAAAGCCGATGTGCTCTATCTGACGGCTTATAACCCCGCCAATCAAGTGATCTGGACTTGGTCGTGGGATATTCAGGGAATTGGACGCTGGGTGGACAACCGCGTGGTGCGCCAGTCTGTAGAGCAAGTCGCTTTCCAGGAAGTGGGCCACGAGATTCGCGTCACGGCGGGCGACCTTGCGCTGGTTCTCGATGGCGACCGCGGTTTGCTGAAACAAGTCCTGCGAGCTGGCCGACAGATCGATTTCGCCGGCGGCCCGCGTTTGATTGGCGGCGAGGGCCGCGTCAAGCAGGCTATAACCCGCCGAAGCAACGACGGCTACTCCGTGCAGGCCCAAATCGAGTACGACGGAAACATGCGGCAAGCCATGTGGACGATCTATCCGACGGGCTGGATTTCGCTCGACTACGAGTACGAGTTGGCCGGGCAGTTCGACATCTTCGGCGTTGGGTTCGACTATCCCGAGAGCAAGATGCGGGCGATGCGATTCCTCGGCCAGGGGCCGTACCGCGTCTGGAAGAACCGGCTCAAGGGCGGCACGCTCGACGTCTGGAGCAACAAGTACAAAGATGACATTCCCGCTGCGACGTGGGATTTCCCCGAGTTCAAGGGCTACTACCGGGACTGGCGCTGGGTCGTCTTCTCGACGGAGCAGGGCGACATCACGATCGTCAACGCCACGCCGGACCTGTTCCTCGGCGTATACCGGCCCAACGACGGCCCGGCCCCCGCGAACACGAAACTGAACGTGCCCGAGACCGGCATTGCCCTCTTACATGGCATCCCGGCCATCGGCACGAAATTCGACAAGCCGGAGGTCCTCGGACCACAAAGTCAAAAGAACAGCGCCTCCGGCGTATACCGAGGGACCGTCTGGTTCCATTTCGGGGATTGACGGTAGAAAGGAACAATGAATGCGGGCGGTGATACAGCGCGTGGCGGAGGCGAAGGTGGAAGTGGATGGCCAGGTCATCGCCGCGGTCGGCGCGGGGCTGCTGGTCTATCTCGGCGTGGGCCAGGAGGACACGGAGGTTGATGCCCAGTTCATGGCCGACAAGCTGGCGAACCTGCGCATCTTCGCAGATGAGGCGGGCAAGATGAACCGCAGCGTCATGGACATCGGCGGGGGGGTATTGCTCGTGAGCAACTTCACGTTGCAGGGCGATTGCCGCAAGGGGCGCCGGCCGGGCTTCGATGCCGCCGCCGACCCGCAGCTCGCGGAGCCGTTGTACGAGAAGGTCGCGGAGCTGATCGCCCGCGAGGATATCCCCGTGGCCAAGGGCTCCTTCGGTGCCCACATGCACGTAGCCAGTATCAACGATGGCCCAGTGACCTTCCTGCTCGACAGCAAAAAGGTGTTCTGAACCACGCGAAGGCAAGTGTCGTAGAAAATGATGTTCACACCCTTGAGGTGTCGAGGGTCTGGAAGTAGAATCACTATCCAGGCAGGTATTGGCTCTTACTCCAGAGGGTAGCTATATGGACCGGCAGCAAATAGCGTTGAAACTGGCCGCTGATGGACTTGGGCTGGACTTCAAAATCAAGAGTTTCCAGGACCGTTCGATACTCCAGAAGGTGATGTATCTGGTACAGGCGGCCAGGGTGCACATGGGCTACCACTACCAGTGGTACCTCCACGGCCCGTACAGCCCCTCTCTGGCACGTGATGAATTCGCCGTCACTACAGAGCTTGCACAGGATTATGACGAATCCGAGGGATGGACCCTTGACGAACAGTCCAAGGCAACCCTGGGCAAGCTGCGACGGCTGGCCGAAGCACAAGATCGTGCGGACCTGGCCCGGAAGCTCGAACTCCTGGCCTCGGTACACTTCCTGATTACCCGCCAACAAGTCGCCAAAACGAGCGATGACCAGCAAATCCTGGATGTGCTGAAGCGGTTTGGCAAGCCTTTCAGTCTGGACGATGTCGAAATGGCACGGAGGGAGTTGTGTGAGTACGAACTGCTCTGACAGTAGCTGGTCAGGGAAGGTCATCACCGATCCCATCCACGGCGTAATTCACCTCACGGATCGGGAAGTCAAGGTCGTCGATACTCCGTCCTTTCAGCGCCTTCGGGGCCTCAAGCAACTTGCCATGGCGCAATCTGTATACCCGAATGCCACGCATACAAGATTCGCCCATAGCATCGGTGCACTTGGGATGATGATACGAATCCTCGATGCGGTCGCCAGGAACAAGACGGATTTCTCAAAGGAACAGAAGGAGGATCTCCGCCTTGCGGCCCTTCTCCACGATGTCGGGCACTATCCATACTCTCACCTTCTGGAGAGAATCGATTCGGTGAAGTTGACGGAAAATGAGGTGGACGACGGAAGCCAGGAAGAGAGAGTAATCAGCAAGACGCGCGATGACTATCCCTCACACGAAAAGCTCGGCGAGGTCATCGTAACGTCTGCAGAAGCTTGCTCGTTCAGATGAGCTCCACGGTTTCACGGATGCCTTCGTTGACAACCTTATCCGAAAGAGCGCCAAGCACAAGGGCGACAAAGAAGAGGACGTAGTGATTCGCGCGTTGGCGGGGGCGATACAGAGCCGCAAACCTCCAACGCTTGTGAAGGAAGTCCCATTGTATGAAGAGTCCGACACGAAATACCATGCTGGTACGGCGTTTCTGCAGAAGTGCAGGAGCAGTCTCAAGAAACTCAGCGCTGATTTCGACATCCCACTCGGCCAGTTTCTACTCTGTTCGTGGAAAGTGACCCTTGTCAAAATACCCCTGGAGTACAGCGTGGCAGAAATCAAAAGACTCAGCAAGGACGAGGTTGACCGTAGAGCCCACAAAGAAGAGGAAGAGCAGATCTGGGTCTTTCAGCAGGATGACGTGGAGCCGACACCGCTCCTGGACCTCAAACAGAGCCTTGTGAAGCAATGGGCCAAGTTCTTCTTCCAGGCATGCAGGCTTTACGTCGTTGTTGAGGGGCCGGACGCCGAGGAAAAGGTCGTCAAGCTTCGTGCTCGGGTCAAAGACTGGGGCATATCCTGAATTGGGCAGGCAGGATTCCCTGCACGGACTATCGGGGTCTTCGTCGTAGGAGGAGCGTCCCCAGGCCGAGAAGGAGGATGGTTGCCGGCTCAGGCACCGGGACCGGTATGGTGATGACCTCCGATTTGACCTTGCCGCCGCCGCCGATGCTCCATCCGGGGCTGCTCAAATCGATCCGGGTCGGCGCCATCCCGCCGCCGCCGCCACCGCCGGTGCCCATGAGGACCTCTTCAGGATGGTCTCGATTGACCGGCTGAAAGACGGCGACGACCATTTTTGACGAGCTGACCTGGATGGTGGTGCGCTGCGATTTCGGATCGGCCACATCGCCAAGCCAATAGGCGAACTGATATCCGGGCTGCGGCTCGGCCGACAGGACGACGACCGCGTCCGGCGAGAAGCGGTGCGTCCCCGAGTCCGGACTGAGCTTACCCGCCTGGGCGGGACTTTGCTCGATGCACAGCTCATAGGCTGATGTCTGGGCGTGTCCCCGAGTCGCGACGCCCAGGGCCAGGACCGCCACTACGGCGAGCGGGCCAAGCTGTATCAGATTCCAGCGCTTCATGTCGAACCCCCAGTCCAATTGTTCCTGTAGGATATCCGATTTGCATGACAAAGTCAAGAAGTGCCAAGCCACCCGAGGCGGGCCTTTTGAAGCCCCTATAAATACGGGACTGGAGAGGGGGCGGACCTCCAATTTCTCGGACGCGCCGGCGCGATGGTCAATTCGAGGCGACATTTTTTCGGGTGCCGGGTTCAGGATAACAAGGGCCGGTGCGGCCTCATCATGGCCCCTATCACGGTTCTGTAGGGGACCCGTGTTCTACTTGGCGTCGGTTCCCTGCGGGCCGATGCGGTCAAACGGGATTCGCTGAAAGCCTGGCAGCGTGTAGGCGGGGGAGTCGTCCTGCAGGGCGAGATTCAGCTTGGCCTCATCGACAAAATGCGGGTCCTGGTCCTCGATGTTGTTTTCGATGGTGTAGAACTTGAATCCGCCCGGGGCGCCGAGGGAGCTTTCCTGGAGCCAGCGTTGGTTCTGCCAGCCGAGGTTGCCGCGGATGACGCAGCCTTCCGGGTCCTTGGCGCGGTCGTAGCCATTGTCGAGGATGTGGGCGAGGCGCGGATAGCGGGTGCTCCACGGCGGCTCGATGTAGTTGTACTTCTTGATCTTGTCGAGCAGCCGCCAACCGTTGTCCTTGTCGATCCAGACCTTGCCACGACGATCGGTGAAATGGGCGGCGCCGCACTTGGCGATGACGTTGTTCTCGATGGTGTTATCGCGACCGCCGCCGCACATGATCGCCCGCCCGGAGATGGCGTAGAAGACGTTGCCGAAGACGGTGATGCCGCTGGCGCAGTCGTCGAGATAGACCGCGTGGACGCCGTTGGAGCCGGGCAGGATACTCTTGATGTCGTGGAAGAAGTTGTTGCGGATGACGTTGCCTTGCAGGCCCCAGTCGCGGCCGGCGTAGACCGAGCCGGCGTCGTCCACCTCATAGCAGACATCATGGATCTCATTCAGTTCGATCAGATGATCGTTGCCGTTGAAGAGGATGGCGGAATGGGGGCCGTCGTAGAGCAGGTTGTTCGCCGCGATGTGGCCGACGCCGTCGATCTGAATCGCGGGGGCGTAGGTCCGCTCCCAGCGGCCGAAGGTGTGAATCCGGCAGTTTTGCACGAAGTTCCCGCCGGCGGTTAGACGGGCGCGGTCGCCGCCGGAGAGGGAGACGCCGGTCTGGCCGAGGCCGCGAATCTCACACCGGGCGACGCCGTTGTTCTGGCCGGAAACGGTGACTCCGCTTTTGCGAACGTTCCGCACGGTGCAGTCGGTGATGAGATTATCGTGGCCGGACAGCTCCAGGCCGTTGGCGGCACCCATCTCCAGGATAAGTCCCTCGATGCGAAGGAAGGAAGTGCTTTTGAGCGAGACGATCGGCTCATGCAGCGAGGATAGGAGGATCTGGCTGCGCTCGAAGCCTTCGGGAGGCCACAGGTAGAGGATTCCCGCTTGGCGGTCGAGGCACCACTCGCCGGGCCGGTCGATCTCTTCGAGCAAATTCAGGACGTAGTAGGGCTTCTTGGCCACGATGCCGTAGCTGGGCGATTTGGCGAGGGTGATCTTCTTGCTCGCCGTGTCGATGCTGGCGATCTTCTCGATCCGATTGGCCCAGCCGTGATACCAATAGCCCATCGCATAGGCGTCGGAGGCGCTGAGCCAGCGCTCCGGGCGGGGGTCGTCGTACCCGAAGGTGATGTTGTTCTCGGCGGAGATCGTCCGAACGAAGCCCTCGTTCGGCCAACGGGCCAGCGGCATCAACTCGCCGCCGACGCTCAGCTCCATCTGCAGGGCATCGCCGTATTGCGTGATTCCCAGCGGGGCCAGACTGGCCTTGAGACATTTGCCGTGTGCGGCGGGGTCGAGTCGCGCATAGGCGGCGTCCGTCGGGGCGACCGGAGAGAATGCAGTGGCCGACACCGCGCGGCCGCCGATGAGACGGACCTCTTCGCCCGGATAGGCCCGATACGTGATGGCCTTGCCTTGCCCGCCCGAATCCTGCTCGGTGAGCGAAAACGATTGCGCCCGGAAGTAGCTGCCCTGGCGAATGTACACCGTGACTGAACCGGCAGCCAGGGCCTCGGTCTTCGATTGCCGGATCGTGTCCCGGGCTTTTTCCAGAGTAGCGAAGGGTTTCTCAAGGGTGCCGGGATTCGCGTCGTTGCCGCCCGTGGCGACGTAGTAGTCGCGGGCAAATGAGGCGGACACAAACAGTATTGATGAGAGGAGCACAAGGAGCGGACGGTTCATCAGCATTCTCCCAGGACAAAGGGGTCAGACGGATTTGGAAAAGCTCTCAGGCAGCAGAATTCTGTCATCCTGAGCCAAAGGCGAAGGATCTGGCCAGCGAATGAGAAATGTCTCTAATTCCAGACCCAGATCCTTCACTGCGTTCAGGACGACAAAGAATGGACAACGGTCAGTCATGACTCCCATCACACCTTCTCCGGTACAACAAAGGGCTCGCGATAGTTGCGTGAGAGGAACATATTCGCTGTGTCACTGAACGGGCCGGCAAAGCGCTCGGTCTGCGGGTCCATCGTGAGCATCGGGCCCATGCGGATCGGCGTCTTCTTGAGGTCAATCTCGTTGGCGTCGAGATGGGTGAGGAGACGGTCGAACGCCTCGGCCACCGTCTTCTCGCCTTTGGTGGTCTCCCGTATCTCTTCGCGCGACATCTCCTTGCCCAAACGATACGAGATGTTGCCCATGTGGACGCAGGACGCGGAGTAGTGGCCCTGCAGGACGGGGCAGACCAGGTCCCCCGTGCGACGGCTGCGAACCGCATCGAGGAAGTTGACACGCAGGTCCGGACTGGCCGGCTCGAATTTCTGGATGAGCTTGTCGCTATTGTCGTAGGCGGCGGTGCCCCCGCTGGAGCGGTTGGCGACGTAGCCGTTCTCGCAGCGGATGATCGTGGCGATCTGCATGCCGTGGTGCTCGTCCATGTCGGAGGCCCGCCAGGTGGCCTTACGCTGGGCCTGGCTCTTGGGCAGGCCGCGAACCTCGAAGAGGATCGGGGCCGGGTCGTAGTCGAGGAAGATGATCTGCGTGTTGGGTGTCATGCCGTCGTCCTCGTAGCCGAACCGGCCGCCTAAGCTCATGACGTGCTTGGGCAGGGTGTTCTGGCCGAGGCCCCAGCGGCAACCGTCCATGTAGTGGATGCCCATATTGCCGAGGTCGCCGTTGCCCGTGTTCCAATCCCAGTGCCAATCGTAGTGCAGTTGCTCGCGCATCAGGGGCCGCTTGTCGGCCGGGCCGCACCACAGGTCGTAGTTGATGGTTTCGGGAATCGGCTGCGGGCCGCTGACTTTGCCGATACTCTCGCGCGGCTTGTAGTTCAGGCCGTGGGCGTAGAGAACCTTGCCGAGGTTGCCCTTGCGGACGTACTCGAACGCCTCCGCGAAGCCGGTCCGCTCGCGCGGGCCGTGCGGGGCCTGGACGATCCTCTTGTGTTTCGCCGCCGCCTCGACCATCCTGCGGCCCTCGAAGATCGTGTGGGCGGTGGGCTTCTGGACGTACACGTCCTTGCCCGCCTGGCAGGCCCAGATCGTAATCAAAGAATGCCAGTGATTGCAGGTGGCCACGGTGATGACGTCGAGGTTCTTGTCGTCGAGCGCCCGGCGAATGTCTTTGACGCACTCCGGCTGGTTGCCGCCAAACTGTGACACACTATTGCCGCGCGGCTCGAACAGCCGCGTATCCGGATCGATCAGGTAGGTGACTTGCGTGTTCTGATCTTTGAGGTCCTTGGCGAACGCACCGATGTGCGACTGGCCGCGACCGCGGATGCCGGCCACGCCGACCCGCTGTGTGGCCCCGGCGAGTCGCTTGCCCTGGTCACCGACGTCGCCCTCGAGCACCCCCACCGCTTCAGCCTCGATGACGCAGGTGGGTTGGCCGCCTTCATCGGGGCCCGACTCCAGCAGCTGCGCCGCTACTAGACCGGCGAGCCGGCCCTTACTGCTGTCTTGATTGTCGCCTGCGGCCCCCGTAGAGTGGTACACGGACACGGTCGCAGGCTCGCCTGCCGCCCGTCCCCAGCGTC
>JAPLMX010000147.1 GCA_026386805.1 Phycisphaerae bacterium
TTGCCGTTCTTTCATGGTAGTTCTCCTGGGCCCGGCGGGGCCTTCCTCAAGGGGAACTACCTACCCAAAAACACGCACGAAACGGCAGAGCCTTGTGAATGCTCACCGGCAGAGCCGGTGGTTAACGGAAACGCAATTAGCAATTAAGAGCTAATCGCGAGTTAGGCGGTGGACTATAGGGTCAGGCATTCACTCTTCACATTCCGCCTCTATCCAGGGACGCCCTACTCGATTCAGACCGAAGCAGGCAGGACGTTCCCGGAATCCTCGATGATTCCGGAGTTCCCTTCCGGCCCCGTTTGAGTTGACGCAGAGCCGAGCTGGAGGCCGCAAAGCGGCAAACTCCCCCCGCACGGCCGCATCGGACGTGCCTTCCTGAACCATAGAGAAGCCGGATTCCCGTCCTAGGAGGATTCCGAAGGGCGGTGGGGCAAGCCCCACCCTACGAACTGCCCCTTTTTTCTTTGCCCGCCCGGCAATTTCGGCCATAATACGCTCGACCGAAACGTCCAACGTGAAACAGAGTCTGTGCACAATGGAGTTGATGAGCACGACATCCTCTCGATCCTCTATCCAATGGACGGCGATAGCCTTGCCGGCGCTGCTGTGCCTATTGTGCCTGTGCGACTGCGGCGGGCCGAGAAGCCTCACGGGCCTGCGGGACAGCCCGCACAGCGTCACTTTCTTCGAGACGCCCGCCTCCTGCGAGACCGTCTACCTGCGAATCGCCCGCCGGGCCCAAGAGCGCTACCGGTACACCAACCTCGCGACCTACCAGCCCGGCGTGAGCGCCAAGCTCGCCCCAGACGCCCAGTCCGCCACGGTGACTCTCTTTGACGCCGGGGGCATCGGCCTGCGCTATGTCCTCACCGCCGACCTCCGCGCCCTCGACCCCTCCCGCACCGAGGTCAATATCTACAGTGCCACCCGGTCCTCCGCGAAAGAGGCGGCCGTCTGGGAGCAATGGGCCAACACCCCGCTGGACGCGGGCACCAGCGACCCGAACGGATAGGCCGGCCGAATCCAGGTTCGGACTTGTGCTCGGACAACCCACTTCTCACAGATCCCTCCAAGACACGCGTCTTCCACGGTTGACGCCGGGGCGGCCGGGCTACATGGACGTGGAGAGATGCTCCCGTGCGAATCGGCAGGCGGCACGATCGAGCAGCTCGGCGCCGCGTGCGATAGCGTCGTCCAATTCCATTCCAGCCTCCATGCAAGCCACAGCCGCCGTAATACCGGCTTGACGATACTTCCGTGGCCCCAAGCGGACCTGCCCCGCGCAGACAGCGACTTTGACGCCGGCGGCACGAGCGATCCGCACGACCCCCGACACCACCTTGCCGCGCAACGACTGCTCATCGAAGGCCCCCTCACCCGTCACGACCCAATCCGCACCGGCCAAGGTATCAGCAAGATGGATCTGTGCCATGACGGCCTCGACCCCGGAAATCAGCCGACCATTCATGAAGGCGACCGCCCCCGCCGCCAAGCCACCGGCCGCCCCTGCGCCGGGCAGACATGCAATGTCCCGCCCGAGTTGCTCCCTCACCAATCGCGCCAGATGGGCCAAGCCTGCGTCAAGCTGGTCCACCATCTCCGGCGTCGCGCCCTTCTGAGGCCCGAAGACCCGCGCGGCCCCATGCTCCCCGCATAGCGGATTATCCACATCGCACAACACCTCGACCGTCACGTTGGTAGTGACGCCGTGAGGCGTTTCTTTGGAGGCCCTGACGGACACACTGCCGACGGGTGCAACGATCCTCGCGATCTGCGAGAGTTGCCCCCCGCCCAAGTCAACTTCCCGCCCATCCTTGGCGAAAAACCGCCAGCCCAAAGCCGCCGCCGCGCCGACCCCGCCGTCAACCGTGGCGCTGCCTCCGATCGCGAGCAGAATATGGCTCGCGCCGTAGTCGATAGCCGCCTTGATGAGTTCTCCCGTGCCATAAGTCGTCGTTTTCAGCGGATTCCGCTGCTCCGGTCTCAGTAGCGGCAGACCGCTGGCCGTGGCCATTTCAACCAAGGCCGCACCGCGCTCGCGATGGCGGATGGCAGCTTGGCGATGGTCTTCTTCGTGGCGAGGGCGTCCCGCCCTTGCATGGGGGGACAAAGAGCAAGGCATGGATGGCTTGGCCACAGAGGAACCATCGCCAAGGCCGTCGGCCCTGACGCTACCCCCTTGCCCATCGCGAGCCTGAGCTGCATCCTGCAGGTCAGGGAGCCAGACAAACCCCGCATGGACTTGGATCTCGGGCAGCGGGCCTATGACGGTCTTGGCGATCCATTGCCCGCCAGCGGCCGCCATCAGGACCGACGCCGTGCCTTCACCGCCATCGGCCATCGGCTTGGTCACAACCTCGGCGTCCGGCCTTACGGATCGGATGGCCCCGGCGACGATGTCACAGGCTTGTACTGCGGTCAGCGATCCTTTGAACGAATCCAACGCCACGACGATCTTCACAAGCCTTTACTCCTCTCGCACGTAGCACGGGCATCCTGCCCGTGATCCTGGATCCATGGGCGCTCGCGCCCATGCTACTTTGAGACATACGGAATCGTCTGCGGGCCTTCCGGCAAGACGCAGATGGAAGCGTCCCGGCCATAGGACTCCAGCAAGCGATCCACGGTCTGGGGGATATCTCGACATGGCCGAAGCATGGCCCGTTCGATCTGTTCATCCGTCAAGTTGCGGCTGAACAAGTGCACCTGGGCCTTCTGACAAATCGACGCGTGAACGTGCGCCTGCCACGAATCGTGGCCACCGCAATCGCCTTCCCGCATTCTCTCCAGCAAAGAAGAGGGATCGGCTGCCTCGAACAACAGCTTCTTATACTGGCCATGATTGGGAATTCCGTCCCAACAGTCGGCCGCGATGATGATCGCCCCGCCGTTTTTCACGATCTGGGCGGCGGCGCTCATGCCCTTGACCGACTGATAAAGGTTCAGATCGAGCGGATAGCCGGAGTTGCTCGTAATCACGATGTCGTACGGCGTCCTCACGGGGGCCATGGCGTGCTGCTTCACAAACGCGCAGCCCCGTTCGTGGGCCTCGTTCATCTCACCGGCAAAGACGGCTGTAATCTGCTTTTCCCGGTTGAGCGCCACGTTCAGCAGGAACGACGGCCCTGCCATTCTCGCCGCTTCCCGAATCTCCTCCCAGAGGGGATTGCCACGTGTCACACCCCACGTGGCTTTGGGGTGATCGATATAGCGGGCGCTGTGATTTCTCAAAACAGTCTCCAAAAGCGCCAGCCCGGGCATGCAAGCCTTGCCTCCGCCGGAAAAGCCCGCGAAGAAATGCGGCTCGATGAAGCCCGTGAGGATCCGCACGTCACACCGCAGATACTCCTTGTGGATCCACACTTCGTTGCCGCTCGCGGTCGTCCCGACCGGGGCGTGCAAATCACGATCGTTGGCGTCATTCTGCACGATACGGAACTTCTCGACGATCTCCCCGCCCAGCATCGTCTTGAGCTCCTCCGACGTGTTGGGCCTGTGGGTCCCGGTGGCGATCAACAGAGTGATGGCGTCGTCGGGGACGTGGCTAAGCTCGCCTAATACAACCGGCAGGATGGTTTGGTACGGCGTCGCACGAGTGATGTCGTTGCAGACGATGCCAACACGGTGCGACGGCTTGACCAATTCTCTCAACGGCCGCAAGCCGATGGGATGGCGCAGAGCGAGCCGCACGGCGTGAGCCTGGTCTGAGAGAGCCCGGACATCCGTGGGCACAACGATGTCCACCCTCAGCCCCTCCGGCACAGTCACGTCCAGGCCGGTCTTGCCGTATGCGAGTCTTATGTTCACAGAATAGACCTCGTGGCTCCCATGTCATCGCGAGTCGTCGAGCCGCTTCGCGGCGGGTAGGACAAAGGAAGCAGGTGCCATGCGTATTCTGTCATCCTGAGCACAGCGAAGGATCTGGGTCGCGAATGGGACTCACCCCCCGCATTCGTTACCCAGTTCCGTCCGTGGGCCAGATGCTTCACTTCGTTCAGCATGACTAATTCATCTCGAATCCGCCGTCAACGTTCAGGGTCTGGCCGGTGATGTAGTCCGCGTCCGCCGAGCACAGGAACGCCACCGCCCCGGCCACGTCTTCGGGACTGCCCGCCCGCTGAAGCGGGACCTTGTCAATGAAAGCCTTCAGCGCCTCGCCCGGCTTGGCCCCCATGAGCCGGCTGCGGTCCCGGTCGATCTGCTCCCACATGGGGGTGGGGACCACGCCCGGGCAGACCGCGTTGACGTTGATATTGTAGGGACTGAACGCCAGGGCCGCCGACTGCGTCGCACTGATGATGGCCGCCTTGCTCGCCGCGTAGGCCATCTGGACGCTGCGGCCGTGCCGGCCCGAGATCGAGGAGAAATTGACGATCTTGCCGTAGCTGCGGCCGGCCCGCCCCTGCGCGGCGACCTCTGGCGGGACCTGCCGGATCATCTGCCGGCCGACGGCCTGCATGCAAAAGACCGTCCCCTTGAGGTTCGTATCGACGACGCGGTCCCAAACGTCCTCCGTCATCTCCAGGAACGATTGTGTCTTGGCGATACCCGCCACATTGACCAGGATGTCAATGCAACCGAACTGCCCCACCGTGCGGTCCACCAGCAACTGAATCTCGGCCGGACAACCGACATCGACCGGGTGAGCTTGGGCCCGCCGGCCCAGGGTCTGGATCTCTCGGACCGTTGCCACGGCCGTCTCGCGATTGATCTCCGCAACGACAATATCTGCCCCTTCGCGCGCCAGACGCATCGCGACGGCCTTGCCAATCCCCTGCCCTGAACCGGTAACAATCGCTACTCTGCCGGATAATCGCAGTTCCATATCGCCCTATCAATGGCCAAAGACGTCGGCCGCCACGTCGCAGAGGAAACGGTGAATCCTGTTGTGATACACGCGGAAGAACTCCGCCGGCAGATCATAGAACTTTGCTCGATGGACAAACTGGCCGTGGCCGTCGCGCCGGCCGACGGACGCGAAATTGTAGTGGTGAAAGACGCTGTGGTGCGGTGCGGGGGCCGGGTCCTCACCGGCTTCATACTTTCGCAGGCACTGAGCCGCGAAGGTCGATCCCGCGGCCGCCTCGCGCCGGGCATACGCCAAGGTGTCCTCCCACCAGAATTGGAATCGCTCCGGGCAGACCTCGTGGAGCACCTCGCCGAAGATCACCTGCAGCGAGGGCGAGACTTTGAAGTGGTTCCAGCCGTGCGTGGCCCGGCCGATCGCCTGCCGGGCGGCGGAGCGAAGATCGTCGCCGGAATGAAAGTCCAGCATGATCCCCTGCTCCGTGGCGATATCCACAAGCCCGCCGATCCGCCGCTCGAATCCCGCCAAGCCACCTGCGCCCGTGTCGTCCTGACCTTTGACGATTCCGACGTTGGGCGCGATGTGGGTGATAGGGACGCTGCGCCGTCGGAGTTCCTCGATCAGGAACAGCAGCTCGGTCTCAGTCGTCAGACAGGCTGAGGCGTCCATTTGAGCAGGACACTCATCGATGCTCAACTCCAGATCGAACGAACAATCGCCCTTGAGACTCTTGATATAGGCAGAGAGTTCCACCACAACGTCCAAGGCCAGCCCGTACTTGACGGCAAACTGCTCTGCCTCTGCCAATGCGTAATTCACAATGTCGGATACGTCGAGCGTGAAGAACGTATAGTCGCGGGCGGCGTCGATCACGCGCTTGGCCCGCTCCAGTCCACCGGGACCGCACCGAACCGTGATGTGGTCCGCATCCGCCCCGTAGGCGGGCTGAGTCTCCGCCTTCAGCGCCGCAATCACCCCCGCCAGCCAGAGCCCTTCAAACGTGCTGCCGGTGTGTCCTTCTTCGAGCGTGCCGAAACCATAGAGGTAGTTGCTCCGGGCGGGCCGCCCCGCCAGAACATCGTCGAGCAGGTTCAGTTCGCGCACCGAGTTCTGGATCGCATTGGCGGCGAACTTGCCCTCGTCCATCGCCCGCCAAATGCCCGGCCACGCCGACGTGGACATCCGCGTGCCGATCCCCAAGCGCGGCACCGCTCCCATCGCCCGAGGCCCCTTATCGGGGCGGATCGTCCGGACATACCTGCGGACGGTGCCTATATCAGCGGTGTGGACCGCCAGCCGCATGTCACCGCCCAGGGGGATCACCTGCAGCGGTTCGCCAAGGCCGCCCTCGCTCGCACCGATCTCGATGAAGACATGCTGGCCATCTGACAAGCGAGCAAGGGTATATACGCTCGTTCCTCGCCCGGCCGACGACCCGTGATACACGACGCAATGCTCATAACCGGGTAACTGAGATCCTTCCGCAATGGCCCGGCGGACGGACTGCCAGTATGGTATGGGCACGGAGCCGAGAATCCGCGACGCTTGCCCGGGGTCCCAGGTGGTTGTGTCCAGAACAGCGGGATTGACCGCTGGATCGAGTTCGAGTTCGCCAAATTGCATGCCGCCATGATAGTGAAGCCAATCACGAGCGTCAACGCAACAAAGCATTGCGTCGGCTGCGAATCTCCCGTATAAACGTGGGGCGTGACGGACACAGTCCACGAATTAGGAGGTATGAACGATGAATTCTCAATCTGTTCTCTCATGCGTCCTTTCAATCACCGCCATTCTCTGCCAAGCTATGGCAGTCTCGGCCGCCGCCGGCAAGCTGGGCATCGAGGCCAAGCCGTTCGGCCAAACCCCCGACGGCCAGGCGGTGACTGTCTTCGAGCTGACCAACGCGAGCGGCCTGCGAGCGCGGGTGATGGAGTACGGGGCGATCCTTGTCTCTCTCGAAGTCCCCAACCACGAGGGCAAGCTGGTGGACGTCGTGCTCGGGTTCGACGACCTTGCGTCCTATGTACGAGGAAGTCCGATGTTCGGCGCCAGTGTCGGCCGGTACGCCAACCGCATCGCCGGCGCCCGCTTCACTCTCGACGGCGTCGAGTACAAGCTGACCGCCAACTCCGGCAAGAATCACATTCACGGCGGCGGCAACCAGAGGTTCGACAAGGTCCTGTGGAAGGGCCAACCCGTCCAGGGCGACGGCTGGGTCGGCGCGCGATTCAGTCATCTGAGCAAAGACGGCGAAGAAGGCTTCCCGGGCAACCTCGAGTGCACCATTACCTACGTCCTGAACAGCGACAACGAGCTCCAGATTCGCTACGAGGCGACGACAGACAAGCCCACGATCGTCAACCTGACCAACCACAGCTACTTCAATCTCGCCGGGGCGGGCAACGGCGACGTGCTCGGCCACGAGATGACGATCAACGCCACTTTGTACACCCCCGCGCGGGACGACCTGATCCCGACCGGCGAGATTCACACGGTCAAAGGGACCCCACTCGATTTCACGGAGCCCAAGACCATCGGCTCGCGGATCGGCGAGCTGACAAAGACCCGCGGTTACGATCACAATTACGTCCTGCCCGGCCGTGGCGAGGGCGTCCCGCCCTCGAATCGCGGGCTGGAAGCCCGCGACACAAAAGAGCAAGGGCAAGATGCCCTCGCCACGCTGGCCGCACGGGTCTACGAGCCGACAGGCGGCATCGCGATGGAGGTCCACACGACGGAGCCCGGCGTGCAGCTCTACACGGCCAACGGCATGAACAACATCAAGGGCAAGGCAGGTAAGGTTTACAACAACCACTATGGTTTCTGCCTGGAAACGCAGCACTTCCCGGATTCGCCCAACAAGCTGCATTTCCCGTCCACCGTCCTGCGCCCAGGGCAGAAGTTCCAGAGCACAACGATCTTCAAGTTCTCGACACGATAGAAGGCGAGCATGGTTCCGAGGGCATGCGTGGCAGGGACATGCTTTCGCCCCGGAGTGTGCGACTATATTTCATGGGGCCGCCGCCCCTATTTGTCATGCTGAGCGAAGCGAAGCATCTGGCCAACGAATGTGACCCATGCTCATTGGCGTCTCGGCCCAGATCCTTCGCTAACGCTCAGGATGACAGGATGAGTGCACGTGCTCCCCACGGAATTCAGTCGCGCACGCCCCGGAGGGTAGCACGTTTTTAACTTGCCAAGCTCCTCGGCGTCCCCTATGCTTCCGTGGTCTTGCAGGTCCGCAGACAAGCGTTGGGGTCTGTAGCAAGCACGAATCGAACCGAAAGGAACCACAGATGAAGCATCTGGCGACACTGGGAATCACTGCACTGTTCTTGCTGACTGCCGTTTGTGCCCACACGCTGGCCGCCGGGGCGGATGACTGGTGGCCAACCTGGCGAGGCCCCACCGCAACGGGAACGGCCGCCAAGGGTAATCCGCCCGTGACTTGGAGCGAATCGGAGAACATCAAATGGAAGGGTGAAATCCCCGGCCAGGGGCACTCGTCGCCCGTGATCTGGGGGGACAAGCTCTTCCTCCAGACGGCGATTGACACCGGGCAGGCCAAATCCGCCGAGGCGCAGTTCACGCAGCCGCCGGCCGCCTCGGGCGGGCGAGGCGGACTCAGCACGCCGGCCCCAAAAACCGTCCATAAGTTCGACCTGCTCTGCCTGGACCGCGCCACCGGCAAAGTCCTGTGGGAAAGGACGGCAATCAAGGCCGTGCCCCATGAGGGCCACCAGCCGACGGGCACCTTCGCGTCCTACTCCCCCATCACCGACGGCAAGTACGTCTGGGCCAGCTTCGGCTCGCGGGGCCTGTACTGCTACGATATGGACGGGAGTCTCAAATGGAGCAAACCCCTACCCACGCTGAAGACCATCATGAGTTTCGGCGAAGGCGGCTCGCCCGCTCTGGCCAGCGACGCCATCATCGTCGTCTGCGACCAGGAAGCCGGCTCCGCGATCTTTGCTTTCGACAAGACCACCGGCGAGCAACTCTGGCGCAAGGACCGGGATGAGCACACGTCCTGGGCGACTCCCGCCGTCGTCGAAGTGGACGGCAAGACTCAGGTCATCGTCAGCGCCACCAAGCTCATTCGCAGCTATGACGCCAAGACCGGGGACCTCATCTGGCAGTGCGGCGGTCAGGTGAGGAACGTCATTCCGAGCCCGGTCCTCGGCTTCGGCATGGTCTTTTGCACCAGCGGCTACTCGGGATCGTCCCTCCAGGCCATCAAGCTGGCCGGCAAGACCGGGGATCTCAGCGGGACCGATGCCATCACCTGGCAGGTCAACAAGGGGACACCCTATGTCTCCTCACCCCTGCTCTACGGCAACCGGATTTACGTTTACTCCGTCCTCAAGCCCGTCCTGTCCTGCTACGAGGCTCAGACCGGCAAGCCCCTGTTCACCGAGCAGACTTTGAAGGGGATCGACCTGGTCTACGCGTCGCCCGTGGGCGTTGCCGATCGCATGTACTGCCCCGGCCGCAACGGCGTGACGGTAGTAATCAAGAACGCCGACACGTTTGAGGTCTTGGCCACGAACAAGCTCGACGACGGCCTCGACGCCAGTCCCGCCGTGATCGGCGATGAGCTGTATATGCGCGGCAACAAATTCCTCTACTGCATCGCCAAGAAGTGACGGGCGTGCATCAATGAACGCGAAGCTATGGGCAGGATGAAGGTAAGAAGGTGAGGGCGGCGAGCCTCCTACTTTCTTACCTTCTCACGTTCTTACCTTCTTGTCTCTCTACGCTCGGACCTCGACTTTGGCCAGTTGCTCGTAGAACTGGATGAGGCCGCCGTGGTCGTTGGCGGCCTTGCCGTCCGTCTTGAGGGCCTGCATGATCTCCATGACCACGCTCGACAAGGGGACAGGGACGCCAAGCTCGTGGGCTGTGTCCAAAGCATTGGCCAGGTCTTTGATGTGCAGCTCGATGCGAAAGCCCGGCTTGAAATTGCCTTTCAAGGCCAGCGGCATTTTAGCGTCGAGGATCGCGCTGCCCGCCAGGCCGCCCCGGATCGCCTGGAACACTTTCTCCGGGTCTACGCCCGCCTTGGTGGCCAGGACCATCGCTTCCGACATCCCCGCGATGTTCAAGGCGACGATAATCTGATTGGCCAGCTTCGTCACGTTGCCGCTGCCAATCTCGCCGACCCGCGTGACGGAAGAACCCATCTTGGCGAGGATGTCCTTGACCTGTTCGAAGGTCTCCTGCGGCCCCCCGACCATGATCGCCAGCGTCCCCGCGACGGCCTTCGGCTCGCCGCCGCTGACGGGGGCGTCGAGCATGGCGACCCCCTTTTCCTGGGCCTTGGCCGCGATCTCCTTGCTGGCCAGAGGCGCGATGGAACTCATATCGACCAGGATGG
Source organism: Phycisphaerae bacterium (assembly GCA_026386805.1). Classification (GTDB taxonomy): domain Bacteria; phylum Planctomycetota; class Phycisphaerae; order Sedimentisphaerales; family Anaerobacaceae; genus PLanc-01. Next base: position 10,185 of record JAPLMX010000147.1, read on the forward strand.
TCCCCGGCTTGGCCCCGTCGAGCACGCCGTTGGGTCCCAGCACGGCTTCGCGGACGTGCGGCGAATTGGGCAGCATCGTGATGACGACTTCGCTTCGGGCCGCGACGTCCTTGCTGGAGGAGCCGCGACGAGCGCCGGCCTTGACCAGCTCATCCACTCTCCCCGGCGCAATGTCGTATACCGTCAGTTCGTATCCCGCCTTGAGAAGGTTCAGGGCCATGGGCTTGCCCATGATGCCCAGACCGATGAAACCAATCTTCTTCATCCCATTCCTTTCAAGTAGCATGGGCGCCCCGCCCATGAACACGGGCAGGATGCCCGTGCTACGTTACAACCGGAAATTCTCCATCAGCTTCCAGCCACTTTCGATGAATTGCGAGAGCGTTCTCTGCGTGACGCCGTAGGTGATGAAATCGGCCGGCCTCATGCCGTCCGGCTCGTACGCCCGCACGAAGTCCGGGATCTGCGAGAGCCTCTCGATCACGTCAGCGGAAACGTCCACGTCGATTCGCTCCTGCTGCGGCAGATCGGCGGACAGGAGCATCTCCTGAACCGTGGGGAAGATCGACATGATGACCTCCGCCCCGGCCAACTCGGTCATGTGGTACGTGCCCCGCAGAGCAGCGATGATCAGAACCGCCTCGTAGCCTCGCTGCTGGTAGATCGAATAGGCACGCTTGGTGACGGCCAGCCCGGAGAGCCGAATGTCCGATTCGCTGACGGCAGCACGGCAATCGTGGGCGACCTCCCGCAGGTAATCGTCCAGCCGGCCGATCATAATGACGGCGAAGCACTTGCCCGGCGTGATTCCCTTGTCCCTGGCCCGCTGGAGGCCGCGGCGATGCCGCTCGGCCGCAGCAATGACCTGCGGCACCGTGTAGCTGATCGTCAGCGTGCAGGTGATGCTCTCGGCGGCACAGTCCTCCAGCACGTCAAGTCCCGCCGCCGTGGCCGGCAGCTTGACCGCGATATTGGGGGCCAGCCGGCTGAAGCGCCTCGCCATCGCCAGCATAGGTTCGCGGTCTCCGGCCTTCGTCGGGTCCACCTGGGCACAGACATATCCCGTCCGACCGCCGGTCTTCTCATACTGCGGCAGCAACTGCTCGGCCGCGTGCTTGACCACGATGTTCATCAATCCCTCGGCCTTCTTCTGGGGCTCAGGACATTGCGCGAGCACGCCTTGAATCTCGTCCGCCCAGAGCGTCTTATTGGCGTGCAGAGCCACACTGGCCAGGAACGGATTCGTGGTCGCCCCGATCGCCCCGCGTGCCAACCCACGTTTCAGTTCCGCCGGGTCCGCCGAGTCATGCCACCAGGTGGTCTTGGTCTTGCTGATTGCCCAACGCAGATAATCCTGTTTCATCCGAGGCTCCTGTCAAGTCGTCGATAGGATACACACGAGTGACGTTCGACACAAGAGCGTCCGCCAAGCTTCGTCTTGGGTGGCACGCCCAAACTTGTTTGAGCGTGTCTTCAAATGCAGAGAGAATACCCAAGCAAGCACGGTCAAACGAGTTTGGCCGTGCCACCCGACTAACCGTGGGAGTATCGTGTCGCTCAAGGCGCCTGCCCCAGCTTCTCCGAGGCACCGGCCGCAGCATAGATCTGAGCTACCTTCGCGGGAGCGTCGCCACTCCATTCTCGGAGCGTCAAGGGTCGCGGACCCAGCATTCCGAAGACGTCCGGAATGTCGCACACCCGCAGGACATTCAGGAGCTGAGGGGCCTTGGCGTCCATGTGGGAGGAGGGCGGATTGAGCGCGATCACGCCCGCAATGTCCGGTTCCAATAGGGCCGCGTAAGCGGCCAGCACGGCCCCGGGTCCTTCGCCGGCCACGTAGAGAGGGACATCCGTGTGTTCGGCATGCACGTAACGAGCCGTGGCAATAATGTCCCAGACCCGCCCCGTATCCACCGTGCGCCCGAGCAAGACATGCGACCGCTCCACGTAGTTCGGCGGATTCTTGCGCGTCCAGCGGGTTTGACCCACGCCGCGCGGGGCACAGACATATACGAAATCGCCCGATTCTCGCACGCGATTCAGCCAGCCGCCGGCTTGCTCGTTCGGGTCCGGATTGCTGACAACCAGCAGAAGGCGGGCCGGCTTGCCGGCGGAACCAGACTGGGCTGCCGGTTTCAGGGACACGCGGATGCCCGGCTCCGAGATAAGCCATTCGCCGTCCGACTGAGCCGGTGGGATTCGCTCGGGGAAGTACCCGAATGCGACCCGCCGAAGCTCCGCCAGGAGCGACGCTCGCCAAGTCTCATACTCGCCTTTCTTCGGCGGCTGGACCTGCGCCGTCGGTACGAAATGCCGGTCGATCGTCGTATTCAGCTCGTCTTTCGGGATGTCGGAGTCCTGGGGGAAGACGCGGAGCTTTTCCGCGCCAATAGGATACTGGCGCTTGTCTTCAGGACCGGTCACGAGGTTCACTTCGCTATCACCGACTGCACGGGCGTCGTTCTTCAGGTGCATGTTGATGAAGCGGTATGCTGCCCCGCGGATGTCCTGCCGGTAGGCGTGGCCACCGATGCTGACGAGGCTGTCCACGAAATCCCCCGCCCCGTAGAGGCTGTAGATTCGTTCCAGGCTGTTGATGACCCGCTGGTTCGCGTCCATCGGAAAGATGTCGTCGTGATCGCTGTTGGCGAACAGCATGGGCCGCGGGGCGATCAGGGCCGCGATGCGGGTCCAGGGCCACTGGAACGTATTGTACAGGAACATGCAGTCGCAGTGGCCGTTGATGACGCGATTCTCGATGTAGGACGGCAGATCGGCCATGCCGCTGACGGGGACCGCAACCTTCACCCGCTCGTCGGCCGCAGCGATCCAGTACGTCGCCGCCCCGCCGCCGCTGATGCCCGTCACGGCGATTCGCGGCGGGTCCACGTCCGGCCGGCCGATCAGGTAGTCGATCCCGCGCATGCCGTTGAGGCACTCGACGCCCGCCGGGGTGTAGCCGCGCGAGTGCCACCACCAGCGGCCCTCCCGGTAGGTGCCGTGGTGAATCGCGGCAATCTCGCCCAATTGCAGCGAATCGAGCACCAAACAAACGTACCCGTGCCGGGCGAACCAGATGCCGTGCGACTGATAGGCGGTCTTGTTGCCGTTGCGGCCGCAGTTGGAGTGGCCGCAGACGTATAGCACCGCGGGCAGCCGCTGGCCCGGCTCGACCTGTGCGGGCCGATAGAGATTGCCCGTGACATAGAGCCTCGGCATGCTCTGGTAGCAAAGCATGTCCACGACGTAGCCATCACCTGTGAGCGTCCCGGTGATCGTGGCCTGGAGCGGGGACTTTTCCGGGAGGGGCCAAAGGCCCAACATGTAGAAGTACTCTTGCCGGTACCTGTCCCGCAGGCCCTTCCAATGCTCCGGGGAGGCGAAATCCTGCGAAAACGTCTCATGGATCTTCTGGGTCTCCTGCTTGAGATACGCCTGGATCATCTCATCGCCCGGCTGCCCACGGTCCGGCGGATCGTGCAGTTGAGCCGTCGCCCCCACACAGACCACGGTGGATACGAGCATCGTCACGTACCATGATCGCATGATGTACGTCCTTTCGCCTTGGCTTACTTGGTTGCCGCCGCAGGCTGCGGCTTGAAGCTGCTGGTGGCAATCAGCAGCGGCTCGAACTTCGGCAGGTCCCGGATCGGGACGGCGCCCCAGGTCGTATTGAGGTGGCCGAGCATCCGGGGATTGCTCCGCAGCGTCAGCGAGTAGTCCACGAACGCCTTGGCGGCCTCGGGCTTCTTCCAACTGGCCGGCCAGACGCGAAAACCGTGCTCCAGGAACATCGGCACCGACTCGTAGGCGGGCCGCAACTCGTAGTGCCAATCGCACATAATGATGTCCTTGGGGATCAGGTTGATCGCCGAGGCCGTGCCGTTCTCGCTGCCTTCCCACTTGCCGAACTTGAGCTTGCTGGAATCGATCAGGCGGTCGCTCCACATCAGCATCTCGACGTGCTTTTCGTCCACGAGGTGCTTGTGATAATCGTTGACGGCCTTGGCGAACAGCTCGCCTTTGTCCTTGCCCTTGCAGCGGGGGCAGGCGTCCTCGCCGATGAGAAAGACCTCATCCATCCCCACATGAAGGGCGTCGGCCCCAAAGGCGTCGATCAACTCGTCCATGAGACTGAAGATCACGGGATTGACCTCGGGATTCAGCGGGCACCAACTGCGGCAGTAGATGCCCTTATTCTCCGGGTACAGGCCGGGCGTTTCATCGAATTGCGGGTATTTCGTCAGCAAGGGCGCTGTGTTGCGGCTCCAGGACTGGTGACCCAGGCACTGAAACTGCGGGATCAGGCGCACATGGTGCTTCCTGCATTCGGCCACCAGCTTGCCGATCTGTTCTTTCGTGCAAGGGTTGGGGCTGCGCAGCTCCGGATGAGACTGGTACTCGAACCCATAATTGATCTCCACGATGATGACATTGATGCCGAGGTCGGCTATCTGTCCCACGACCCCGGTCAGTGCCGCGGCCTGTCTGTCACTCGACATCCCGAGGTGAACGCCCAGCCAAGGGCGGGCCTGCTGCGTCCGGCAGCCCTGCGACAGAACAGATAACAGAACGCCGAGTAGGATGAGCTTCCGCACCCACCAGCTCCGCACGTTCGCACCGGACAATCCGTCTGGGCTAAAGCCCATCCTACAAGTCAGGGACTTCCTCATCGCGCAATCTCCTACTGAATTTCGCATAATATAGTGACAGATTTTTCGCATAATATATTGACACCAGCGTTTCGTTCTCGTAGGCTGTCCGCATGGACAGAAAAGGACGAACACGAAGGGACTTCGACGAGTTGGAGAACCGCCGAAAG
>JAPLMX010000182.1 GCA_026386805.1 Phycisphaerae bacterium
TTTCGGCGGTTCTCCAACTCGTCGAAGTCCCTTCGTGTTCGTCCTTTTCTGTCCATGCGGACAGCCTACGAGAACGAAACGCTGGTGTCAATATATTATGCGAAAAATCTGTCACTATATTATGCGAAATTCAGTAAGGCAACGCGGGCCTCCCAGTTGTTATATTGGTGTAAGGCGATCGCTCATGAATCAGGATCACGGGCAAGATGCCCGTGCTACGAGAGGGCCTTTTCGGTGCAGGTGGAAGACCGACTCTTAGTCTGGCGGCTGAATCGCGGCGATGCGACGGCACTGTCGCGCGTGTACGAAAAGTACCGGGACGACCTGTTGCGGCTGGCGGTCTCTCTGCTGAACAACCCGGCGACGGCCGAGGACGTCGTGCAGGATGTCTTCGTCCGCTTCGCCGGCTCGGCCCGGGTGTTCCGGCTGACCGGTAGCCTCAAAGGGTATCTGGCGACCTGCGTGGCCAATGCCGCCCGCAACACGCGGAAGGCTGGGCGGCTCCGGCAGGCGGACCCCGTCGACGAGTCGATGGAAGTGGCCGCCGCCGGCAAGGGTCCCGAGGACGGATTGGTGTGCGGCGAGCAGTTTGATTTGGTCAGCCGGGCGATGGAGGGCTTGCCGCCGGAGCAGCGTGAGGTCGTGACCCTGCACCTGTACGGCGACCTGCCGTTCCGGGAGATCGCCGGCTGGCAGAAAACGTCGATCAAGACCGTCCAGAGCCGCTATCGTTATGGGTTGGACAAGCTCCGCTCTTTGCTCAATGGTGAGGTAACACAGTGAAACCGCAGAACCACGTCGAGAGATTCGTGAAGAACGCGTCCGTCCGCGTCGATGCCGGGATGGATGAGCGATGGGTCCGGAGCATGCAGGACGCGTACCATCGAGCGGACGCCGCCCCGGTCCGGCGCTATCCGGACTACTGGGGCCTGCTCTTCGAGAGCCGGTCGGTGCGCTGGGCCGTGGCCGCGATCGTCTTTATCTCCTTCATCATTCTGGTGGGAGAATTCGGCACCTTGGTGACCGGGAGCAACGTCGCGTGGGCCGACGTCAGCCAGCGCTTCCAGTCCGTGCCGTTTTTCTACGCTTCCATCTATATGAAGGAGGGCACGCTGGCCCAGCCGCAGCAGTTCGAGTTGTGGATGGGCAAGGGCGGCTATGCCCGGATGCGCGTCGGCCCGCAGGTGATCTTCGGCCGGGACGGGCGGGCGACCCATGCGTTCGACGTTCGCCGGCGCAGCGCGGTCGAGGTCGATCCGATGGCGGTGGATATCATTCGGATGCTCGCGACGCCCGACGAGTTCTCCTTCGAGACGGTGATCCAGAGCATCTCCGGCGGCAAGCTGGTCGATATCACGCCGGCGATGAACACCCAGGCCGGGATCGGTAAGGAGCTGGTCGTCTTCGATGCCCAGTCGGCGATCAGTCCGGGCTGGGTGCGGATCTACGCCCTGCGCCAGAGCAAGCTGCCGGTGGGCGTGCGGATCTGGGACCCGGCCGAGGGCTTCGTCGTCGATGCGATCATTACCTATTCGAAGGAGCAACCGGCCATTTTCTTCGACCCGCACGCCTTCGCCGCGAACCTCGACGGCGCGGAAAGCGAGACGGGTCTTGCCTATCTGTTCCTGAAGGACCCCGGCGGCCGGGAAATGACGCCGGAGGGCCCGCCCCAGTGACGGGGCGTGCGACTATGACAATGCCATGATCAACTTCCATAATCGCCCCTGCTCCCTGACCACGATCGGGGAGCAGGGGACGTAATCCGGGAACGAATCCAGGGATGCCCATTCCCTGCGCCCGCGGAAGAAACCTGCAGCACAAGGACGGTCCGACGGAAGGTTGGGTCCTTCTTGTCATTCCTGCGAAGGCAGGAATCCAGTAACGTCTGGACTTTCCTGGACCCCTGCCTTTCCCCGCCTGCGTGGGGACAAGCTTGGCCCTGCGAAGGCAGGGCCAGGGGTGACAAAGGTGCCGGGCATGTTGTTCATGGTGACAGAGGATCGTGGGAGACCGCAACAGAAAGAGGTGGCATTATGTCTGGCATAAAGAAATCGAGCCTGAAAGGGAATGGCTTCACGCTCATCGAGCTGCTCGTTGTGATTTCGATCATGGCCTTGCTGATCTCGATTCTGCTGCCGTGCCTGGGGATCGTCAGGGAGCATGCCCGGCGCACGGCGTGCCAGAACAACCTGCACCAGGGCCTTCTCGTGGTCAACATGTATGCGGGCGACTACAACGGTTTTCTCCCCGAAGGCAACATCATCGACAAGACCGCGCCCGGCTACAACAAGAGCTGGGACAGCGGCGATCTGCTGACGGTGGTCAACTTCAAGACGATGATGGCCTTCGCCGGCTACGGATTGACCGAGAAGGCGGCGACCTGCGAGACGGCCCGCAAGTACTTCGAATCCACCCCCAACTGGCTCAGTCCGCTGCCCGCCATCCACCCGGTGATCGAGGCGGTCTGCGTCGGCTGGATCTACTGGGGCAACCAGGGTGACTGGGACGACCCGAGCACGGGCGCCAAGTACATCACGCCCAAGAAGGTTACGGACCGAGGCACCTCGAATACGCTCGTGACGTGCTTCTGCTACAGCCGCTACGACGCCGTCGGTCCCGGCGGCAACTGGCCCGCCTGGTACAGCTCGCACGTTCGCGGCAGCTTCCAGCAGGCGGTCGGACGCCCGATGGAGCCCAAGCCCGACGGCCTCGTCGTCGGCTACCTCGACGCCTCTGCCCGCTTTGTCCGCTGGGACCGCCTGACTCCCAGCAACCACCAGGGCGACTACCTCGTCTACTACGACCGGGATAGATAGACTTCCGATTGCGGATTGATGATTGCGGATTTGAGTCACGGCGCTAATCCGCAATCACGCGAGTTTCCAGTCCCGTAGGATGGGCTTTAGCCCATGCTGCCTCAGTAGATTCGGAGAAGGACCGCATGGGCTAAAGCTTATCCTACAGGCTTCTCTCTGCGTCTCTGCTCGCGTTGGTTTTGGTTGCGGCCGGACTTCGGCCCGTCGAGAGCCTCTGGGTCGAGCGACGAGTTCAGTCGAGCCGAGGCCTCGCTGTGTAGGCAGGAATTCGCTTGAGGCTGGCCGCACGCCGTCGCTGAGCTTGGGTTCGTTAAACGTTCGAATCCCTCTTGACAAGTCCCGTCAGGATCATCATAATGGTTCCATAGTGAAACCATTATGGAGTGTTCTATGCCAACGATCACCGTAAAGAACATCCCCGTTGAAGTCTATGAGAAACTGAAAAGGGTGGCCGAGGTCAGTCACCGCAGCATCAACAGCGAGATCATCGCATGTATTGAGCGAGCCGTTTGCAGCCAAGAAGTCAATCCGGACTTGTTGCTTGCCAATGCCCGCAAGTTGCGCGCGAAAACGGCTTCCCATCCCATCAAGGAGAGGGAATTTGCCCAAGCGAAGACTACGGGTCGTGTATGATCGTTGTTGACACGAACATCATTGGGTATCTGTATCTGACCGGCGATCGTTCCCCGCAAGCGGAGCAAGCTCTTCTAAAGGATCCGATTTGGGCGGCTCCCCTTCTTTGGCGAAGTGAGCTACGCAGCGTGCTGGCCCTTTACATTCGAAAGAAGCTCCTCGACCTGGCGGATGCCCAACAAGTCATGGACGAAGCCCTGCATTTGATGCGGGGTCGCGAATATGAAGTCGTATCTCATCAAGTCCTGGACTTGGCCGCCGCGAGCACCTGTTCGGCCTACGATTGTGAGTTCATTGCGTTGGCCAAAGACTTGAACGTGCCGCTGATCACGGTCGACAAACAGGTCCTGAGCCGATTCTCAGACGTTGCTACATCGCTGGCGGAGTTCGTCGGTGGTTAGCCCTGCCCGATCATAGTTTCCAGGCTCTGGCGAACGCCTTGAAGCTGCGGTCGTAGGTCTTTTCCGCCTCCGGCGGGAAACAGCAGCCGGGAAGCTGCTTCGAGGCCAAGTGATAACTGAGGCACTCACAACAGAGGCCTTTGTTCTCGCAGCCGGGATACGTGCAACCGCAGTTCTTCAGGTTCTTCGACTTCTGGCATTCCATAGGCCCTTGTCTCCTCTTGAAAACCAGCAGCATCAGGACTGAGAGCGACCCAGTGTAATCGAAGCCGACGATGAATGCAAACCGGGTTCACGGTGTCGAGGCAATTGCATGTGATTGTGAATCTGAGGTGTCGAGGGCGTCCCGCCCTCGAATCGCGGGCAAGATGCCCGCGACACGGGCCTGACCCGACGAAGGGCGTGGCGCTACCCCCCATTTTTCAGCGGATGGCAACGCTCTGCGCGTTCACATGCAATTGCCCTGTTCACGGTGTCGAGACCCTTGACTGAGCCGCGTGCCGAGGGTATTGCTTGGGTATGGTTCCATCCACTAAACGCAAGTTCGTGCCCACTGTCGTATGCCTGGGACTCGCTTGGGCCGGCTGCCAATCGGCCTGGGTATCTCCCACGGCGGCCGAAATCAGAATCTCCAATGACATCGTGCTGCATCCGATCGCGGCGGGCGTCTGGGTCCACACGACGTTTTCCGACGTACCCGGCTACGGACGGGTGCCCGCCAATGGTCTGGTTGTCATCGACGGCCGGGAGGCGATGCTGATCGATCTGCCCTGGACCGACGAGCTGACGGCGGCGTTGTGCGATTGGATCGCCGAGAGCCACGGCGCCAAGGTCGCGACCGTGGTCCCGACGCACTTTCACGAGGACTGCATGGGCGGCTTGGCGGAGGCGCAGCGCCGGGGGGCGGTCTCTTACGGCCTGGATCGGACCATTGAGATCGCCCGGCAGAAGGGCTTGCCCATTCCGCAGATCCCATACCGGTACCGGACGACAGTTCGCTGCGGCCGGACGACGGCAGTGGTGACTTACTTCGGAGCGGGGCACACGACCGACAACGTGGTCGCCTGGCTGCCGGGGCAGAAGGTCCTCTTCGCCGGCTGCCTGGTCAAGTCCATGGACTCGAACTCGCTGGGCAACACGAAAGACGGCGACTTGGCGGCCTACCCGGCCACGCTCCGCAAGGTGCAAGCCGCCTACTCCCAGGCGAGGATCGTCGTTCCGGGCCACGGCGACTGGGGCGGACCCGAGCTGATCGACCACACGCTGAGACTCTGCCGAGACGAGACTCCGATGACCGGGGGTTGACATGCGCGACATCGAGTACCGGACAACCATTGAGGACGAGCATTGGCGCAGCGAGGAGCTCCAGTGGGCACGGATTCTGGCCGAAGGGGACCCGGCCCGGGGCATGGTCTTGCTCTACCTTCAAAAGGCGTGCACCGCCTTTCACGAGTTCGAGCCCGCCTTCAAGGCCGGCGCTCTCGACAATCACCGGCTCGACTTCTTCCGCCAGCGTCTCGCGAACCGGCTCCAGCACCTCCTGACCACGATGCGGAACAACGACCTCGACACCCTCGATGGCACGCCGGAATTGACGGAGATCCTTCGCGAAGTCGAATCCGCCCAGAGCATGGAGGCTCTCGCCAGCCTGACCGAGGAGCTTCACACCGCCGGCCACGTCCTCCTGGATGCCCTGGAACATGCCTGAGGCCCGATCTTCTGGGCATGACAAACGAGGATGACGGGTGGCAGCGTCAAGGCCGAAGGCCTTGGCGATGGTCCTACGCACGGGAAATCCGCCATCGCCAAGCTCCGAAGACTCCGCTTGACGCTGCCACCCGCCATGTCTTGCGACTTTGCGTTTGCCCTGGCGATCTCATACTCGATCCTTGACTTTGAGGGCGAAGTGCGGACAATGACCGGCTTTCACCCTGGGCTTCGAATGGTCCGGGAGGCGGTGTGATGATGATTCTAACTGGACTTTTGCAGAATGGACATTGGGCCTATATTCTTCAAGGAAATTTGTTTCTCGATTTCCTTGAAGAATTGGTTTAACCCGTGCTTTGTCAAATGTTTACGGTTTCGGAGAGGAAGAATCGTGAAACAGATTCTTCCCTCCCAAAGTAGGCCCAATGTTCATTCTGCAAAAGTCCAGGTTTTGACTCACGTGGTCTGCGAATGGTTGGCTCGATGCACGAACCCTTAACCCTGTTCTTCGATCTGGACGGTACGCTCAGCGATCCCAGCGAGGGGATCACCCGATCCGTCCAGCACGCACTCCAGTGCCTCGGCCGGCCCTATCCGGGCAAATCCGAGTTGCAGCATTACATCGGCCCGCCGCTGCGCTGGACCTTTCCCCGCCTGCTGGGGACCGACGACAACGATCTGGTCGAGACCGCCATCGGCCACTATCGCGAGCGGTACGAGACCATCGGGCTTTTCGAGAACGAGGTGTACCCTGGGGTGCCGGAGCTTTTGCAGCAGTTGCATGACGACGGCTACCCACTCTATGTGGTCACCTCCAAACCGACGGTCTACGCCGAGCGGATCATCGAGCATTTCGGCCTGGATCGATTCTTCGTAGCCATTCACGAGGTGCGGCAAAAAAATATTTTTGAGGCGGTGATTTTGGAGTAGCGCGAAGCTGGGGAAGACGGTATATCCTCGTCTATGGTAGACCAGGATGTCACGATACCCCAGTTGATCTTGCAGAACGATC
>JAPLMX010000195.1 GCA_026386805.1 Phycisphaerae bacterium
ATGCCTGGGCGGCCGGGGTCTTCGGTGGCAACGAGGACGAATACGACGCCATCAAGCACAGCAGCGGGAGTGTCATCAACAACGGTGCCGGCGGCAGCGCCACGGCGAACTTCAACGCCATGCTGAAGACCGCGGACGCCGTCAGCTCCGATCCTACGAACCTGACGAAGTACGGGGCGCTCTGCAACGTGCTCGATGTGAATGATTGCATCACCTATCTGCTCGCCAACTGGTTCGCCAGCAACCAGGACTGGCCGGCAAAGAACTGGTATGCCACGCATCGCAACACGGCGGACGGCAAGTGGCGGTTCCACTCCTGGGACGCCGAACACACGCTCGAAGGCGACAACGCGGTCGGGCAAAGCCCGGCGAGTATCCACGCCAAGCTCGCGAACAACGCCGACTACCGGATGCGATTCGCCGATCTGGTCCGCCGCAACTTCTTCCATGACGGTCCCCTGACCCCGACCGGCGCTACGGCGTTATTCAAGACCCGAATGAATATGGTCGATCGAGCCATCGTCGGCGAATCGGCACGCTGGGGCGACAATCGGCGCAGCCAGCCCTACACGCGCCAGGACTGGCTCAACACCGTCAACGGCAAGCTCACCAGTTTCTTCCCCGGCCGGACCAACCAAGTCCTCACCTGGCTCAAGAGCGCCAATCTGTACCCGAGCGTGGACGCCCCCGAATTCAACATCAATGGGCAGCCGCAGCACGGCGGATACGTCGGCACCAACGGCTCGCTCACCATGACGGGCGGCACTACGATCTGGTATACGCTCGATGGGACCGACCCGCGCGTCCCTGGGACAGCGGCGCCCACCCCCAGCACGACGGAGACTGTCCTCGTGCCGGAGGGAGCGGCCAAGCGGGTGCTGGTGCCTGCCGCAACGGTCAGTGACGCCTGGCGGACGGACCTCGCCTTCAACGATGCTGCCTGGCAGAGCGGCTCCGGCGGCGTCGGCTACGAGCGTAGCACCGGCTACCAGGCGCTCTTCAAGATCGACCTCAGCTCCCCGATGTACGGAAAGAACGCGACCTGCTACATTCGAATCCCGTTCGATGTCACCGCCAGCGTCCTGCAAGGTCTGACCACTCTGCGGCTGAAGGTCCGTTACGACGACGGGTTCGTCGCCTATCTCAACGGCGCCGAGGTCCAGCGAGCACTGTTCAACGGGACCCCGGCGTGGAATTCGGCCGCCTCGGCCAGCCACTCCGATACAGACGCGGTCAACCTCGAGATTTTCGACATCAGCAGCCGCATCGGCAGTCTGCACGTGGGCACGAATCTGCTGGCAGTTCAGGGCCTGAACGAATCGACCACAAGCTCGGACTTCCTGATCTCGGTCGAACTGTCCGCCGGCAAAGGAGCGGCGGGCGGCGCCACCGCCGGGAACACCCCCGCTGCCGCCGTCCGGTATGCCGGGCCGATCACGCTTTCCAAGAGCACACTGGTCAAGGCCCGTGCCCTGAGCGGCACGACCTGGAGCGCCCTCAATGAGGCGGTGTACGCAGTCGGGCCGGTAGCCCAGGGCCTGCGAATCAGCGAATTGATGTACCATCCGAGCGATCCGAACTGCGAGTTCATCGAGCTGACCAACATCATCAATCAGAGCGTCAACCTCAATCTGGTCCGCTTCACCAACGGAATCGACTACACCTTCCCCAGCTTTGATCTGCCCGCCGGGGGGTATTGTCTGATCGTCAAGAACATCGCCGCTTTCCAAGCCAAGTACGGCTCCAAGCTGCCCGTCGTCGGGCAGTACACGGGCAGTCTCAATAATGCCGGGGAACACGTGGAACTGGTGGATGCGGCCGGTACGATCATCCAGAGCTTCGCGTACCAGGACAACTGGTTCAAGATCACCGACGGTCTGGGCTTTTCCCTGACGGTCAAGGACCCCAAGACCACCGATGCCAACAGCCTGAGCGACAAGGCCGCCTGGCGGCCCAGCGCCCTTGTCGGTGGCTCCCCCGGCAGTGACGATCATGGGCAGGTCCCGGAGCTGGGGGCGGTGGTCATCAACGAGCTTTTGGCCAACTCCCAGGGGGCCGGACCCGACTGGATCGAGCTATCCAATACGACCAATCAGGCGATCAATATCGGGAATTGGTTCCTCAGCGATGACGCCAACGACCTGACCAAGTACCGGATCGCCGCCGGCACGAGCATCCCCGCCGACGGATATATTGTCTTCTATGAGGATAAGCACTTCGGCAACGAGGCCGATCCCGGCTGCAAGGTGGCGTTCGGCTTGAGCAAAGACGGGGAGACCGTCTATCTCCACTCCGGCCTGGGCGGCGTCCTGACCGGCTACAGCCAGCAGGAGAAGTTCGACGCCTCGGAGCCCGGGGTATCCCTCGGCCGCTGGCAAAAGACCACCGGGGCCTACAACTTCGTGGCCCTGGGCAGCCCCACGCCGGGCAGGGCCAATGCCGCCCCCGTCGTAGGACCGGTAGTCATCAGTGAGATCATGTACCATCCGATGGATGTGGAAGATGCGGAATACGTGGAACTGCTCAATATCAGCGGCTCAGCCGTGACGCTGTACGATGCGACGAGGAAAGCCCCCTGGCGGTTCACCGATGACCCGCAGGCCCCAGGCATCGAGTTGCTGTTTCCTGCGGATACCGCGGTCACCTTGGCCCCGGGCGAACGCATGATCCTGGCCAAGGACGCGAGCATGCTCTACGCCCGCTACAGCATCCCGGCCAACGTGAAGGTCCTGGCCTGGGGCGCCGGCAACCTGGCCAACGGCGGCCAGAAGACCCAATTGAGCAAGCCCGGCGACCAGGATAACCAGGGCAACCGCACGTGGATTCGGGTGGATCGAGTGGTCTACAGCGACGGCCTGCATCCGCAGGATTTCGCCGAAGGGGTGGACACATGGCCGATCGAGGCCAACGGCACGGGCAAGTCGCTGGTCCGGATCGATCCACACGCTTACGGCAACGATCCCGTAAACTGGCGGGCAGCCGTTCCATCGCCGGGAAAGTAGTGCGGAATTCCTCGACAGAGCGAAAGCATAAGCATTGAAATTGAAGCCGCTCATCATCGCACTGGTATCACTGCTCTGTGTAGGGGCGTACGCGGATTGTCCGCCCGGCGACCTCAACGGCGACTGCCAGGTCGATGCGGCGGACCTTGTCCTGCTCGCCAACCAGTGGTTGACGCGTAGGGTGGGGCTTGCCCCACCATCTGCTCCAGGCGAGGGACAAGAGGTCGGTGGGGCAAGCCCCACCCTACCGGCGGCGGAATCAGCCGACCTGAACCGGGACGGCCTTGTGAACGGCGCCGACCTGGCGTTGTTGAGCAGTCAGTGGTATCAGAAAGGCTGCCCGATCGTGATCAACGAAGTGCTCGCCCACGCCCACGGGGCCGCCTCGGACTGGATCGAGCTTTACAACGCCAGCAGTATCCCGGTCGACATTGGCGGCTGGTTCCTCAGCGACAACAAGAACGACCTCAAGCAGTACGAGATCGCGGCCGGCACGACGGTCGAGCCGCATGGATACATCGTCTTCTATGAGAAGACTCATTTCGCTAATCCCTTCGATCCGGGCATGCACACGCCGTTTGCGTTCACGGAGAACGGCGAGGCCGCCTATCTGTATTCGGGCGACGATGCGGCGTTTCCCGAGTGCCTGGTCGAGGAACCGTTCGGAGCCTCAGAGACAGGCTATCCGTTCGGCCGGTACTTGACGAGCCTCGGGCGGTACGATTTCGTCACGATGAGCGAGCCGACGCCGGGAGCGGCAAATTCCTATCCGCGGGTCGGCCCGGTCGTGATCAATGAGATCATGTACCATCCGGCGTTCAACGCCGACGCCGAGTACGTCGAGCTCCTGAATGTCGGTGACGGCCCCGTCACGCTGTTCGACCCCGTCCAGATGGAGTCTTGGCGATTGACGGACAACGTGGGAATCGATCTGCGGCTGCCCACCGATGTGCCCGTGACGCTGAAGGCGGGCGAGTACCTGCTGCTGGCGAGGGATCCGCAGGCCATGCGTCGATACAGCGTGCCGGCGGGAGTGCAGACGCTCAACTGGGGTTCCGGCAAGCTCGACAACCGGGGCGGCGCCCTCCGACTGCTCAAACCAGGCGACGTGGACAGGGGGGGGACCCGTTACTGGATCGAAGTGGACTACGTTGCCTACAGCGACGGCTCGCACGGACAGGGTTTCGCCGGCGCAATTGACCCGTGGCCCATCGACGCGGACGGGTTCGGTTCCTCCCTGAGTCGCCTGTTCGCCACCCGCTACGGCAACGATCCGAACAACTGGCAGGCAACGATCCCCACACCCGGCTCAGTCAACGACTGAGGTGGACACGTCTTCGACTCCTGCGTATCATAACCCGCTGGTGCTACAGGTTTTCTGCTGTTCGGAGGTTTTTCTATGCGCGCGTCGCGACAAATGAATCTCGTCGTTTCGGCCTTTCTGGCGGTCAATGCACTCGCCGGCATCTGTGCGGGGGCTGCGAACGAAGTGCTGAGCCCGTCTGTCACCATTAACCCCAGAGCGATCAACGGGGTGTGCATCGAGCGTAACGGCTACAGGCTCGTGATCTACGGCGATCCACAGGAATGCTGGAAGACGGCCGACATGGTGCTCTTCACTCACAGCCGGCGCGACGTCGTCTGGGCGGGCCGGGCGATGGTGGAGAACGGGGCCAAGTCGGTCGTGCCGGCACAGGAGGCCGAGCAGTTCTCCAAAGTCGAGGACTTCTGGACGAGCTTCTGGGACAAGCGATTCCACGATTACACGCAGCAGAGCACCCGAATCATAACCACGCCGCTGAGGGTGGACCAGACCGCGCAGGAAGGTGCGGACCTGGTGTGGCAGGACCTCAAGGTGCACGTGCTGGACACGCCGGGATACACGTGGGGCGCCGTGTCCTATTTTGTCGAGATCGATGGCCGCCAATATGGTTTTGTGGGCGACCTGATCTACGGCGACGGCCGTTTGCTGGACCTCTACAGCCTGCAGGACGCCGTGCCACAGGCGAAGATCGGGGGGTATCATGGCTATGCAGGCCGGATTGGCGAACTGATTGCGAGTCTGCGAAAGGTGGCGGCCCAGAAGGCCGACGTTCTGGTGCCGGCGCGCGGTCCCGTCATACGGGAGCCGGCGGCCGCCATCGACCGCCTGGTCGAACGGCTTCAGGCCGCCTACGAGAACTACCTGTCCCTCAGCGCCGGGCACTGGTACTTCAAGGATCGGTATGATGTCCTCGCCACAAGGGCCTTGGACCGTGCCGACCGCGTGCACTGGATGCCTTACGCCCGCACGATCGAAAAGCAGCCGCCCGACTGGATCGTGCCCATTCAAAACAGCCGGCTGGTCCTGTCTCGGGACCGGTCGGGCTTCCTGATTGACTGCGGCTCGCGCGCCATCATCGACGAAATTCGAAAGCTCAAGGACCAGGGACGACTGGCCTCGCTCGACGGTCTCTTCATCACACACTATCACGACGATCACACGGACAAGGTGAACGAGTTTCTACAGGAGTTCCCTTGCCCGGTCTATGGGACGGCGCTCCTGGAGGACGTGCTCCAGCGGCCGGGAGCGTATCGGCTGCCGTGCGAAACAACAAACGCCATCGACCGGCTCGAAGTCGTCGCCGACGGCCATCGCAAAGTCTGGAAGGAATTCCTGCTGACGTTTTATGACTTCCCCGGCCAAACGATTTACCATGACGCGATGCTCGTGGAGCGAGAGACGGGTGAAAAGATCTTCTTCCTCGGCGATTCCTTCACGCCTTCCGGCATGGACGATTATTGCCTGCAGAACCGCAACTTCCTTCGCGAAGGCGCCGGGTACTCCCATTGCCTCGACCTTCTGATGAGCAGGATTCCGCCCGAGGCCCTGCTGATCAACGAGCACGTGGTCGAGCCGTTCCGGTTCGACGCCGACCAGCTCAAGCACATAAAAGGGAGCTTCGTCCGGCGCAAGGAACTGTTGCGAGACCTCTTCCGGTGGGATGAGCCCGACTTCGGCATCGATGAGCAGTGGGCTCGGGTTTACCCGTATGGACAGGAGGTTCGGCCGGAGCGCTGGGCACAACTGACGGTGAAACTGCTCAACCATTCGAGTGCCTCAAACACCTTCGTCGTCACCATGAACGCACCGTCCGGCTTTGAGATCGAGCCTCGCGCTGCCTCGGTGACCGCACCGCCGGGACGGGAGGTGGAGGCTCAGTTCCGCATCCGGGCCATGAACCGGCCCGCGCGTGTTATCCAGGTGGTGACCGCCGACATTCAAGTCGGTCCGTGGGATTTGCGTCAGTGGTGTGAGGGGCTCATCAAGGTCCTGCCCTGAGCCCTGACCGGCAAGAGCCCGCTGGGGAACGTGCGTGGAATCCGACGGGCGGGTTAAGGACCATGTCCTTGCTTGCTCTCCGCCAGCTGGGCCAGGAGCCTGTCCCGTTCGGCCTCACGGTTGTACTGCTCGACGGCCTGCCGGATGGCCGGCTTGAAATCCTCTTCCATCTTCCACGGCTTCGTAATGAACCGGAAGATCTCCCCCTGATTGATGGCCGTCAGAAGTGTCGTGACCTGCGTGTACCCGGACAGAACGATTCTCACAATCTGGGGGTACTGCTCCTTCACCAGCTTGAGCAATTCCAGGCCCGTCATCTCGGGCATGCGCATGTCCGTCACCAGAACGTGGACCTCATTCTCCGCGAGAATCTTGAGCGCGTCCTTGCCGCTCTCGGCGAACAGCAGATGATACGGCTCGTCGAGCATGCCCCTTTCGATCGACCGCAGGAGCCTGACCTCATCATCTACAAATAAGATCGTCTGTTTCTCGTCCATCGCATTCCACTCCAGTCAGCACTTGCTCTGCCGTTTCGCTTGTTTGCGGGGCAGGAGTCAGGGGGAGCCTGATGGTGAACTTCGCTCCCTGGTTCTCCTCGCTCTCCACGGAGATCAGTCCGTGATGTTTGTTCACGATAATATCGTAGGAAACACTCAATCCCAGGCCGGTGCCCTTGCCAGGAGGCTTCGTCGTGAAAAACGGATCGAAGATCTTCTGAAGATTGGCCGCCGGGATACCGGGCCCATTATCCCCGATCTCGCACACGACGTCGTCCCCCGCCTGGTAGGTCCGAATGGTGATCGCGCCTTTGGCCTGCCGCGGCTGGGATCGGATGGCTTGCGCCGCATTGATCAGCAGATTCAGGAACACCTGGTTGAGCTGGCCCGGGTTGCAGAACACATGGGGGATCTCGCCGAACTCGGTCTGGATCTCGGCATCGTACTTGATCTCGTTCCGCGCCACGGTGAGCGTCGCCCGAATCCCTTCGTTGATGTCGTGGGCGGTGAGATCGCTGGTCCGATCCGCCCGCGCGAAATCCCGGAGGTTCCGGATGATGTCCGTGACCCGCTCCAGACCTTCCCGCGAGTCCTCGAACAGGCTGTCGAGGTCCTTCAGGATAAAATCGAGCTTGATTTTATCCTGCAGTTGCTGGATGAGCCGCACCGTCTGTACCAGTTCGCCTTCTCCCGCGGCCTGGACTTGGCGGGCGAGTTCGTCGTACGCCTCCAGCAAGCCGCGGATTTTCTTCACATAGCCCTCCAGGGTCTCGAAATTGCAGGCCACGAACCCCACCGGCGTGTTCATCTCGTGCGCCACGCCCGCCGCGAGTTGCCCGATGGAGGCGAGCTTCTCACTCTGCACGAGCTGCAACTGCGTCTCTTTCAGCTCCCGGTTAGCCTTTTCCACCTGGGCATAGGCCGTCTTGATGATCTCGACGGTCTTGCGGTCCGTGATGTCCCTGGCAATCTCGATCACGGCCGTCGGATGGCCCTCGGCATCCCGCAGAGCGGCGTTCGCCGTACAGTGGAAGTACCTTGTCTGTCCGTCCTTGGCCACCGTTTGGATGTCGTAGCTGTGGGGCCTGCCGTCGTTGAAGGCGTCGCGGACAATGCAGGGGCCGAGCGAGCACGAGGCATCCTGGCCGTGGAAGAGCTGGAAGCACTTCTTGCCCATGCCCTCCTCGCCGAAGACCTTCCGGCTGGCTTCGTTGCCCCACGTGACGCTCAAGTCCTTGTCCAGCATGACCATCGGATCGCCAATAGATTCCAGAATGGCGTTCAATTGGCCTCGGCTCTCTCTCAGCATCTGCTCCGATCTCTTACGCTCGACCGAGTACTGGATCACCCTCGCCAGCGCGCGAGAATTGAATTTGCCTTTGACGAAGTAGTCCTGGGCGCCTCGCGCGACCGCTTCCAGTCCGACCCGCTCATCGTCGGCACCGGTGACGACCACCTTCGGGAGACCGGGATGCTTCTTCTCCAGGGTGCACAGGGTGTCCAGTCCGCTGCTGTCCGGCAGGTTCAAGTCAAGCAGCAGGATGTCGAACTCGCGTTCGTCCAGAAGCACCAGGGCCTTGTCCAGACGATCCGCAGACACCAGTTCGTGCTGCGAGATCGACGAGGCGGCGAGCAGCCGCTCCATCTGTTTTCTATCGATGAGATCGTCTTCTATGACGAGGATTCTCAATCGGTTTGGAGTCGTCGAATCAATAGTCGATCCTCAACCAGATATCCCGCAGGGACCGTGCACGTTATCCACTTCTTCTGTGGCCCGTCACGGCCTCCCAGATGGAGCGCCAAGGACGCAGGGCGCACCCTCGCGCCCCACCGGTAGAATATCGGCCGAAGGACCGAGGTCCTTTGGGATGTGACGGGACCACGCCCGCACGGGCGTCCCGGAGCTTTACGCCGAGGATAATGTGCGGTATTATCGGTGCTTGCACCGACATGACGCGGCCTGGGTCTTTTTCGGACCCAGGCCTCTGCATCGAACCCTTCCCGCCGCGAAAGACGGCGGATTACGGCGGAAAAGCGTAGAACGCGACGCCCTCGTAGATCATGTCCAAACCCTGTGCAATGATCCCCGTCGCCTCCGCTTCATCGATCGTGAAGTAGTGCGTGGCCGTCTTGGTGTTCCAGAAACGGTAAACCGCCCGGCCCCCTTCCGGCTCCATCCCCTCGGGATACGCGTAGAATGCGATCCCCTCCGGTTTCCAGAAGTCCGGCCACATCGTGAGGATCTTGGCTACCTCGGTCTCACTGATCGTGTAGAAGTGGGAGCGACCGGACCAGAACCGGTACACGGGCACCAGCCTGCTGTTGGACTTCGTCTTCCACGCGTTGAAGGCGATTCCCTGATAGATCCAGTAGGCCGGCCAATTGTCCATCACGCGTTTCTTCTCGTCGCCACTGGCGGTAAAGAAGTGCGCCTTGATCGAAGGGGCCAGGAAGTGGTAGACAGCCATGTACGGCACCGTGAAACGGTGGCCCACAACCGCGGCTCTGCCGATCGAAAACGGCGTGCTATCCGAGCTGGCCACGTCGTAACGATTCGCAAACCCAAGCTCGGCCCCATAGGAGCCTTCCGCCAGCGTGTACTCGCTGGATTGCGTAGCCGTCTTGGCCAAGACGTCGCCCGCCACGTCTTTCTCGTTCACATCGAGGATCGTCAGGTAGACGGAATTGGCGGCGGCGTCGGTACACGCGTCCCATTTGAACGTCACCGGCGACCCGACGCTCACGTCATACGCCGGCGCGCTGATCACGGGCTTCTGCGTCGGCTGCGGGATCGCCGTCGAAGTCCCCGGCACGAAGTAGTCTACCTGGATCTGAGCCTGCGAGGAATCACGGTAATAAGCCGTGATACGGTAGGTCCCGTCACCATAGGCGGCCAAACCGGACGCGGTGTTCGCCTTAGCCCAGTATTCCCACACGTGGACCTTCTTGCTCTGCACCCGGTGATACGTGTCCACATTGCCGGCGGACGTGTGCGAGTCGCTGGCGATCTTGTAGACGGTGCTTCCGCCCGGAGCCTGGAACTCGACAGAGGTCAGCGCGGCGTCGGTCTGAAGCCGCAATAGGAACGTGTAGGTCGGCGACGAGTCACTCGGATTATCGTAGGCAGCGTCTTGCATAATCTCGCCGCTCGTCAAGTGGTCCGGCCGCCCCTGGAGCTCGCACGCCCCCATGTCCACAATCGCGGTGCCGTTGCCATCGCCATCGACAACCCGCGTCCCCTCATCTGTATAGTCTCTGACGATGCCGGAAATGGCCGCATTGCTGCCGGTGTCAATGCAAGGGGAGTCGAAGGCCAGACCAAAGTCCCAATTGTTCGGATCGATGAGTTCCGGATCGACCAGCAAATTCCCCGTGCCTGGATACATACTGTCGCCGTCAATGTCGCAATACTGGGCCGCCGGCTGGCCGGCGTCCCACCCGGCATCGGAATAGATGCCCTGCTTGGCATCGAGGGCGGAATTCCCCCACAGGATGCAGTTGACGAACGCGCTGGGCGTAGCCTCACTGTACACGGCTCCGCCCCGCCAGTTGGTGCTGTTACCGTAGATGGTGCAGTTGATGAACTGCGGATTCCCGGGACTGTTGGCGTCGTCGGTTTTGGCAATGTAGATCGCCCCCCCGCCGCTCACGGCGGAGTTCTGCAAGAAGACGCAGTTGATCGTCTTGCCGGCGGCCCCCTGCGTCACCATGCCGCCGCCCGATTGCTGCACCTTGTTCAGTTGGAAGAGGCAACTCTCGATCGTCGGCGCGCCTCCGTTGTTGTAGACACCGCCGCCGCCGGTGGTCTGCGAGTCGCCGTTGGTGAACAGACAGTCTTCGATGGTGGGGGCACAGTAATAGTTGAAAATCCCCGCCCCATACGAGGCGCGATTGCCCGCAAAGGTGCAGTGCTTGATGGTCGCGGACGATTCTTCGTTCAAGATGCCGCCTGCCACTTGCGCCGCCGAATTGCTCTGAATCACACAGTCCGTGATCGTCGCGGTGCTGCTGAGGTTGCGAATGGCCCCGCCGCTGTCATTGGAGGCGACGTTCTGAGTGAACGTGCAGTTGGTGATCTGTATGCCGGTGCCCGTCTCGTTGTGGATGGCCCCGCCACATTCACCGGCTACGTTTTGCGTAAATGTGCAGTTCAGAATCCGGGTGCCGGTCCCGTTCAACGTAGCAATCGCCCCCCCGACTTGCTCGCACTTATTGCTCGTGAACTGGCAGTTGCTGATCGTGGCCGTGCAACTAACAATATTCACGCCGCCGCCGCTGCCCGTTGCGGCCCCATTCTTGATCCCGAAGTAGTCAATCGTGGCATTGGCGGTGACATAGAAGCAACTGGACGCCGTCCCACCGCCGTCAACCCATGTCGGATTGGCCGTCCAATTGCGGACCTCGTCCACGCCGCTGTAGCTGCCGTAGATGTACACCGCCTTCTTGACCGCGATCGCGCTGGTCACGGAGTAGACACCTTGCTTGACGTGGATCTCGCCGCTGCCGACCATGAGAGAATCGTCGATCGCCGCCTGGATCGTTCGGTAGGCCGTTGCCCAACTCTTGCCGTCGGCGCCGGAACCGTCAAGGGCAACATACCGAACCACCGCGTTGGCTCCGACAGCGTGCAGCAGTACGGCGGCAACGATCACGCTAACCCGACTCAACCTATTGCTATTCATCACTTCCTCCCGCAGGGCCTGCAAATCTGCCACTCCGATGAAGCCAACCGACTCCCGCGAAAGGATCTACCCCCCGTGCAGGATTCGGCAGGTGATATATTCCCCAGATTGACACAGTTAAACGCATTGTACACAATATCGGCAATATAGACAAGATAATTTGCTCAAATAATGGTAGGACTCCTCGGATCGCCACCTTATCGGCGAAACGAACCTGAAGAAAGCCTGGTTCCGCAGTAGGTTTTTCCGGGCCGTCGGATAACCGCCCCAGCCACCCAATTGGGATCGACGCGAAATCCCTGAGGTCCGGCACAACGACCGAAAATGGAGGTGCATTGCTCGATGAATCTGGTATGCTGACAACGCTTGGGCCGCTTCTGCGGGCCCGTCGATGGCCCATTTACGTGCGAGTCCCCGTGTCCGCGTGCGTTGCAGGAGGTTTTGATCCATGAGTGCGAATACCTGGCCAAGAGCGTGGTTCGTAGGTCTGTTTCTGGCTTCTGCCCTGCTGACGGGCTCCGCAAGCAGTGAGGATTGGCCCTGCTTTCGGGGGCCGGGCCGGCAGGGAATCTCGCAGGAAAAAGGCGTGCCGACGCAGTGGAGCCCCACATCGAACGTCCGTTGGAAAACGGCGATCCCCGGCGCGGGCTGGTCATCTCCCATCGTGTTTAAGGACCAGGTATTCGTCACAACCGCCCTGGACGACGGTTCCTCGCTCCACCTGATCTGCCTGGACCGCCCGAGTGGCAAAGTGGTCTGGGACAAGGAGATCCTCCGGCAGAAAGCGGGATACAAGCAACCGGATAATTCTTATGCGACCCCGACCCCAGCCACCGATGGCACGCGGGTCTACGCGCTGGCGTGTGACGGCCGGATTCTGGCGGTCTCGATGAATGGCGACGTCCAGTGGGTCAACTCCGATTTTGACTACTACAGCCAGCACGGTCTGGCCGCATCGCCGGTTTTGTATGAGGACCTCGTCATCGTGCCCTTTGACTGGAGCAGCCGGCCGCCCGACACGAAGACCGGCTGGCAGGTCCCCTGGGACAAGGCCGTCATTCTCGCCGTGGACAAGAACACCGGCAAAACGCGCTGGAAAGGTAGCCGGGGCGGCTCGCGGATTGCCCACGTCACGCCCCAGATCGCCCAAGTCGATGGCCAGGACCAGCTTGTCAGCGGCGCCGGCAACGTGATTCAAGGGCACGATCTTAAGACCGGCGCGCGGCTGTGGACCGTCGATAGTCCCGGCGAGGGCGTCGTGCCCTCTGTGGTCGTCGGCGCGGGGCTGGTCTTCACCGCCTCCGGCTTTGGCGAGTCGCGGGTCTGTGCCGTCCGGCTCGGCGGCCACGGCGATGTCACCAAGACGCACAGTGTCTGGGAGTCGCGGGACGATGTGCCGAAAATGTCGTCGATGCTGTATGTGGCGTCTCACCTCTACCTGGCAACCGAAACCGGGGTCGCCAAGTGCTTCCAAGCCGCCAGCGGCGAGGTCCTCTGGCGTCAGCGTCTGGGCGGCAAGTTCTCCGCCTCGCCCGTCTGGGCCGACGGCAAAGTCTACTTCCTGGCCGAGAACGGGAAAATGACGGTCATCGAAGACGCCCCGACGTTCAAGGCAGTGGCCCAGAACGAATTGGGCGAGAAGTGTTGCGCCAGCCCGGCGATCTCCCAGGGCAACCTCTTTATCCGGACGGAAAAGGCTCTCTACTGCATCGGCCCATAACAGACACCCAGGGCGACTATTCACGCGTGGATCGGTAAGGATCGCTGGCCGCATCCGGCTTGGCTTGGGGCGTAGCCATCGTGACGGGCATCTCGACGTTGACCCGCCGCGAGCCTCGGACCACCCGGCCCAAGTCCTCCTTGGCCACCTTCACGGGTTCGGCCACAAGCTCGGGGACGCTGTAGGTCCACAGGCATGAATCATAGTGTGTTGGGTCCCTCTGGGGCAACAGCACCGGCCTGTGAGCCGTGCCGTTCGGATCGACGTAGCTGAGGTAGGTTCGGGTGAAAGTGCCGTTTCCTCTTTTGCTGCTGAAGGCGATCCACCGGCTGTTGCTGGACCAACTGTGCCAACTCTCGCTTTCGTCACTGTTGACCTCCAGCCGCTGGTACTCGTAGCGACCGGAGCGCTCGGCCGCCTCCAGATCGATCACGTACAGATCGCTGCTCTGCTGGTAGACAGGGAAGCACCCGTACTTGCACATACAAAACAGCAGCCAGCGGCCGTCGGGGCTGATACGCGGCTCCAGAATGCTCTGCCCCGTGTCCTGGGCCAACAGGACTGTCTCGGCGGGGCCCCACGTGTCTCGATCCACATCATACGCGGCGCGGATCAAGTCGTACTTGATCTGATCGTACCGCTCGGGGATGACGCTGCGGTCCGTCCACGTCAACGGGGCGCTGCAGAAGTACAGGAAGCGGCCGTCAGGCGACCAGGTCGGATACGTCTCCAGCCGCTCCTTTTGGGCGATGGCTGGCGTTGTCTTGACCGTCCTGGCGTTCACGTCGTAGTAGGCCAGGTAGGAGTCGAGGTCGATGACGTCACGGACTTCACTGCCGGTCGCGTGCTGGAACATGGCGATTTTCGCGGACGTGTAGGCCAGGATTTTGCCGGTCGGGTGCCACGCACTGTACCCGAAGGTGGCAGCAACCTTCTCCACGGCCCCGTCGCGGATAATCATGGCCGAGTTCGCGTACTGCTTGCTGCGCGTGCTGACCAGCATCGTGTCGGTGCGATTGGTGCAGAAGGTATGGCAGTTGACGCAGCCACCGCCGAAATATTCGCTGCTCAGAATGACGGACTCGTCGAAGTTGCGCAAGTCCCGCTGGTAGATGCCCATGTCGCGCCAGGCGGAATGGACCGGACGAATTCTCCGATAAGCGAGATACCGGTCGATGTCCTCGTTGGCGATTGTGCAGTGGACCGCGTCGAACCGTCGCCACGCCGTACCGGACTGCACGAAGATCTCGAAGTCAAGCCGTCCTCCGCGATTGGAGCTGAGCAGCTCGTGCCACGCCCGCTCCGGAATCGCGATCTTGCCGGACCGGCTGGCGATCTCGATGGGCCGGCCTTGCTGCGATCGGATCCGAACGAGATATCGCGACCCGCTCTCTCGCACCAGGAAGTTCAAAGGGGCGATGTTCGGGGGAATCACCGTGTCAGAGTAATCCGGGTGGAGTTGAGGCGGGCGGCCCATACTTGTGGCTCCGTCCCCCGTCGCGACCGGACCTGAGGCGGCCAGGCAAAGGACCCAGACCAGCACGCCGATGGACACCGTGACCAACAACATCAGCAGATATCGACTGTCCTTACTCATTTCTGTGCCGACGAAGACGCATAGATGAAGTAGAAGAAGTAGCTGCCGGCGTAATCCTTCGCCAACTCGCCAAAGGCCGCATCCTTGTCCCTTCCGTATCTGTTGAAGACGCTGCTAAAGCGCTCGATCCGCCGCTGGGCCTCCGCCAGACCCTGTAGAGGAACTGGTTTCTTCGTGCCGTAGGCGTAGATGACGGCGGCCTCCTGGTACAGCGGCGGGACCCCGGTATAACCGAATTCCGTCAGCCTCGCGAGGTTCTGCACGAACCGGTCCAGTTGCTTGGTCATCATGTACCAGGCCATCAGATACTCAAACGCCATGCGGTTGGGGCTACCCTGCTCCACCAGGGCCGCGAGCATCGGCTCCCTCGCATAGAAGGACACGGTGGAGTCCTTCCGGAGCAACTGGGCGCGCAGTTGCTGAATCTGCGGATCGGCGGCGAGCGTCGGGTCGGCATCAAGCCGCACTAAGCAGTCCTTCGCCCACGTGCTGAAGAACAGGGTTTTGCGCAGCCGTTCGAGATAGATCCGGGCGGCATCGATTTTGCCCTTGGCCAGGTCGATCGTCGCCAACCGCTGGAGGATCATCGGGTGCTCGCCGAACGTCTCCATGCACTCCGTCAGGTCCTTCTCGGCCAGGTTCATCAGGCCCAGGTCGATCAGCGTGTCGAACTTGTGCCAGTAGAGCACAGAGTGGTCTTCGCCCGTGACCATCAGGGCCTCCGGATGCTGGGGATAGGCGAACATATCGCGGTTGAGCCGACCCGTGTGGTACAGGGCGCGGTCCACCGCGTTCATCGCCGTGTAGTGGTCGGGATAACGGCGGGCGGCTTGGAGAACCTCGGGCCACATCCGGTGGCAGGCATAGTAATGCACCGCGAGCAACGCCTTTTGCGGACTGTCGAGAAAGACAGTGGCGACCGCCCCGCCAACGGCGAGAACAAACGACGACTCGATTGTCCACCAGACAGCCGGTCCACTCACCCAGCGGCGAAGTCCGCCCGGGAGGGACTTGGCGAGTTTTGCCGGTTGGACTCGGGACTTCTTCTCCGCAGACTGGGTGCGTGCGGGAGTTCTACGCGACTTCCGCCACACAGCGACGCCCCGCCACAGTCCCCAAACCAGTGCAATAACCATCGGGAGAAGATAGAGTGCGTACACGGCCGCAATCATCCTCTCCCGCGAGGCCCAGCCGCGAATCTGCCAGGACATAGGGAGCATATCCGTATAAGCGTTCACGAGGCTGACATGAAAGAGGAGGACCCCAACCACATACGGAAGAATCGCGGCCACCAGCAGACAGACAAGGCCGAGTCCGTATCGGCACCGAAAGAGCAGTTCATAGATCGCGCACAGTCCGGCCAACGGCAAATACGCCGCCGCACTGACCACGTAGGAGATTATCGATAGAACAAGGTAGAAGGAAGCAGTGTGCACGGCACACCCTACTGATTCCCTTCGCAGGCGCGAAGCGATTGCGATGTAGAGACACCCAAACACCAGCGAGGCAAGAGCCCCCGTGATCGCCGGAAAATGAAAGCTGTACTGGGCGTAGAGGACGAGCACAAGAAGGGCCGGAACAAACGGAAGCACGCGCCGGCCGGGCACGCCGATGGCTCGGAGAAACCAGCCCGTGCAGGCGGAAATCGCCCACGCTTGTCCCGTGATGACCAGAGCACCGGCCCAGGAGTAATAGAAGAACTGGGGCAAAAGTGCGCAGACGTACCGCAAAAGCCCGCCGGGATACGACAGGCAGTCCCGGAAGAACGGCCAGTCCTTGTAGAAGACCGGGAAGTTCGTGATCGTCCCGCAACTGTGGATCAGGCGCGGCTCGACCGCCAGCCACAGATACAGGTAGAGCAGGCCGAAGAAAACAATGCTCCTGATCGCATGGGCCAGGCGCGACTTGGGCCAATCACCAATCATCAGGTATCCACTAAAGGTTTCAACATTACTCGTTCCCAACACACCACCCCCCATTCAGTTAAGAGTATGGTAGCATATTCCTGTCCGTGCGGGAATTGGCTTTGTTTGACACGAATCCTCACCACAGAGACTCCGAGTCCACAGAGGATGGAGCCAGAGCCACCTTCGTCATCCGCTCGAGATCGTCTCTGTACTGCAAAGGCGCAACATCTTGTTTTCTTGACAAGCTTCCTGGGGGCACATGTCGTAAGTCTCTAGACGTAAAGGAGTTAGAGAATCCACAGATTGCGCAGATTTTCGCAGATTCAAGAAGAAGGGAAGAAGTAGGACGGAGAGAGCAGGAAGAGAGGAGCCCCTGCACTGCATTGCTTTTCCTCTTCTCTTCTGCCCTTTTTCTGAAAATCTGCGCCAATCGGCGAGATCTGCGGACAACTGGTTTTGGTTGCGGCCGAAGGCCGCGATGGGCCCTCCGTGTCTCCGTGGTGAGCCTTTGAATCTTGGTGAATTGGCTTTGTTTAGCACAATAGGTTCCGCCGCCGGCTCTGGCAGCCTTGCCGCCCTGTGCCCATTCCCGTCCATCCGCAAATTGGCTTTGTTTGGCCGAGGCCTTTTGCATGTCAAATTCGTCGTAACTCTTTTTCCACAAGGTACTTGCCCTTCCTATTGCTCCGGCGGGAGATTGGCTTTGTTTGGCGCCGTCGGCAGCGCTTCCGGCCCGGCCGGGCAGAGCCCTTTCCGCCCGGCGCGAGGCAAATTGGGTTTGTTTGGCGCAATGGGCCCGAGCGATGGCTCCGCCAGCGGCCTCGCCCGTCCCCGTCCGCTCTTGTCGATCTCGGGGATTGGCTTTGTTTGGCATCTCAGCCTTCTGAGGGCGGCGATCTCCACCACAACACGGCGGGCTTAACCCAAATTGGCTTTGTTCTGCATTCTCGGCCCGGGTGGGCCTGGTGCCCGGGAAATTGGGTTTGTTCTTTCAAACGCATCCTGGCGGTCAACTCCTCTCAACTCTCTTTCTCCCAAGCGTTTGATATCCAAGGCGACCCCGCGCCAATTGGCTTTGTTTAACATCTCGACCTCCTCGGGGCCACGACACCACCCTGACGCGGCGGCACACGGAAATTGGCTTTGTTTCGCATCCTGGGCCTGGGCAGGCCTCCCGGGTCCCTCCACTGCCAAGACCCATCGTCGTGACCCAGAAACTGTGTCGCGAGCAGAGACGCCAGGACGCAGAGACAAGAAGGTGAGAAAGGAGGAAGGTATGAACCGCTTCTTCCACCTTCTCTCCCTCTGATCTTCTTCCCTTCATGCTCTACGCCTCCGCGTCTGGGCGAGAGTAGGTTCTGGTTGCGGCGACGGCCGCGCTGGGCGCGCCGGCGGCAGCCAAGAGCCGGCGTCGTATCGAGCACGACCCGCCTGACCCCATTCGCTATTCACTTTTCAATTGTGACCGTAGCTCAATCGTTCATTGTCTATCATACAAACATCAGGATGGGCTGTCAAGCGTCTTCTCGACACAACAGATGAAGGCTATGACCAATCGTAATGGGGTTGGGTGAGCCTGGCCTGGAGCATCTACCGCGGCCGGTACGAGAGCGAGACCGGGCCGGCCCGCGACTACAAGAACGTCGAGCTCAACGGCGAATACGCCTACCTGGACTTCCCCGCCGAGTGGCCCAAAGAAACGATCAAGAAAGTCTACGAAAAGGCCCAAGCCGAGAGGCTTCACCACGGAGGCACGGAGGGCACTGAGACACGAGAACAATGATTCGAGCGAGCCCCGGCGTGGCATCGGCGAGAGCCGGTAGGGTGGGCTCTGCCCACCGTCTTTCTTCTTTACGCCTTCTTTCGTTTCCCCGCCTGCGCGGGGATGACATTTCTTTCGGCCATGGATCGGTTCTTTGACAAGATTGTCATTCCCGCGCAGGAATGTCATCCCCGAGAGGCACTCCCACGGACCAGCAACAGGGAACGGGAATCCAGGTTTCTTCGCCACAGAGGACACCGGGGGCACAGAGAATAGAGGACAAGTCCCCCGGTCTTGCTGGCAACTGATTACCGACTACCGACAACTGGCCCCGAATCTGTCTCCGGCGACCCGGCCGCACGGCCGGACTCTGACTTACGCCTTGTCGCCTGTCGCTTGTCACTTTTCCCTTCTTGACAACCCCGCCTCCCTCCTCCATAATCAATCTTGGTTTGGCTGCTCCACAACCGCCCGGCGAGGAATGCGAGGTGATTGGGAGGCTGGCGAGAGACCTTTAGCTCTCCATGCGAGTGATTTGCCAAAGAGCAGAATTGTGCAGGATTCACAAGAAATCGCAGGGCGTTTCGGGGATCATGGATGTGACCACTGGAGGGGCAGGTCATGGCTGTCATAGAGTCGATCATCAAATGGGCACGCGAGGAACTGCCCCCGTGGCAAGGTGACGCTGTCCGGCGTCTACTAAGCCAGGATGCGCTGACTGAAGCCAACAAGGATGAGCTTCTCTTACAGATCAAAGCGATCTATGGGCTCGCCGGGGGTGACGCCGCCCCTGTGCCAATCGCACCCAACTATGGCGATACGTCCGGAGTGCCACAGGTGCGAGCAAGAGTCGTTCTCAAGGCAATGAAGGGGCTGTGCAACGTAAATGCTATTCCCGATGACTCAAATCTACCTTTCGGCCATGAGGGTTTGACAGTGATATATGGAGAGAACGGCGCGGGCAAGTCCGGGTATGCGCGGGTGCTCAAGAGGGCCTGCAAAGCAAGGGACACCAAAGAGCAGATACACCCTAATGTCTTTGGTGGGTGCTCCGGGCCCGCGGCAGCCACATTCAAGGTATCCGTCAATGACGATCCGGATAAAGAACTCCAGTGGCAAGACAACGGAACAGTGATTGATGTCTTGGCGAACATCGCGGTATTCGATTCCAGATGCGCTCGGGTCATGGTGGATGAGAAGAACAAGCCATCCTATCTGCCCTATGGTGCACACGTGTTCGAGGGGCTCGTGATGCTCCTTCAAGATCTCAGGGCGAGACTCGAGCGAGAGAGACCGATGCCTGGAGTCCTAAAATATGACGATATATCAGCGACTACAAGAGTGGGGCGATCAATAGATGAACTGAGCGATCACTCGACGGCGCAATGCATCGAACGACTCTGTGCCTGGTCGGATGAAGAAAACGAGCGTCTGACCGAACTACAGAGGCAGGTTGCCAAGGCCGAAGCTGAGGATCCTCGCAAGCTCGCGGAAAGGATGCTGAAGCAGAAGAACCGAATAGAAGGCTTAAAGAAGAACCTCACAGATATCGGTAGGGCCACATCCGCTGAGAGAGCTGAGACGTTGCAGAAGGCAATAGCCGATCTGGAGAGCGCAGAAAAAGCGGTTCAGCTAGTTTCGCAGGAGTCTCTTGCACACGAGCCACTGCCCGGAACCGGTGGGAACATTTGGCAAAAGTTATATGAGGCCGCCAGGGCCTACTCAACGCAACAAGCGTATCCCGGCAAGGAGTTCCCAGAAACCAGCGAAGGAAGTCTATGCGTTCTATGCATGCAGCCGATCCAGACAGATGCAAGAGCCAGATTTCAGCGATTCAAAGAGTTCATGGAGAAAACCACGACGAAGGCCGCAGATTCCGCGCGTGCGAGATTGAGAACCTTAGTCGAGGAGATCGAAAACCTCAGTTTTGAAGGCCCGAGCATATACGAGGACGCGCTTGATGAGATTCGAGATAGGAATCCGCAGTTGACGCAAGAAGTGGAGCACTACTTCTACGCCATGCGACGTCGCGCGACTGAAATGATCACGGAAGGCAAAGAGAGAACCTTGCTTGAGCTTTCACCCGTCACTTCAAGCCCTGCCGAAGAAGTTGGTAGAATTGCGCAATCGCTTCAAGGGGAATCTGAGAAGATGGCGACGCGTGCTGACCCGCAGAAGCTGGCGGAAGTCAGATCGGAGAGGGACGAACTGCAGGCAAAGAAGCTGGCAAGCGGAAGAAAAGACGAGATCATCAAGTATGTGGAGAACCTGCGCATCGCCAAGAAATACGACCGGTGCATCGATGCGACTAAGCACACGGGCATCACGAAAAGAGGCAGAGAGATTATCTCGGCTGCGTTGACGGATAGCCTCATCTGCTCGATTAACGAAGAATTGAAGGCCCTTGGGGCTCAGCACATCCACATCAACCTGAAACCGTCGGGAGGTTATGGAGAGACATGCCACCAGATCGAACTTCCGAATACTCAACTCTCAGCGAAGACGAAATTGACCGAGATTTTCAGCGAAGGCGAACTGACCGTCGTAGGAATAGCCGGTTTTCTCGCGGAGTTGAAGGCAGCAGGTCACGAAAGTACGATTGTCTTTGATGATCCGGTGTGTTCCTTGGACCACAGATATCGAGAGAAAGTCGCCGAGCGTCTTGCGAACGAAGCCGCTACAAGGCAAGTCGTAGTGTTCACCCATGACATCGCGTTCCTCTCGGACCTGGAGTTGAAGGCCGGCCTTCTGCCCAACGTCAAGTTCTTTGCACAGACTGTCAGGCGTGACATCGCGCCCGGCCTGTGTACTGAGGGCTTGCCATGGCACTCCATGCCTGTGCAGAAACGTTTGTCGCACCTGAATGAGAAATTGACCGAGATTCTGACTGCATATGAAAGCGATCGAGAGACATACGAACATGAAGTCGGCCATATATATGGACTTCTGAGAGAAACGTGGGAAGCAGCCATTGAAGAGGTGCTGTTTCACAAGGTAGTGAGGCGATACTGCGCCGAAGTCCATACCCAAGACCTCAGGTATGTAGAGGTCAGGGACGAAGACCACAAGAGAATTCACCTGGGGATGGCCAAGTGCTCTAAATGGATGTTCGGGCACGACAAGGCAACGCCGTTGGACGTAAGTCGTCCGCCACCATCGGAAGTCCAGAGCGATATCAAGGAGTTGGAGGATTTTGTCAAGAACGGCAAGAGTAGGGGAGAGGCGATTGCCGCCCGACGGAAAGCAAGCCTTGAGCCAGAGCCCCCGCAGATAGGATGAGGAGACTTCGGGACTTTGAAGCTTTACGGACTTACAGGAGCAAGAATCGGTGTGCATGGCAACCCTACCCTGCTTCGCGACCCTGCGTATCGCTTCGTAGAGCAAGCCGGCTCGCACCGAAGCCGAGCCTCCAGCGGGGTAGTCGGTAGCCTGTGGAATATAGGGTCAGGCATTCACTCTTCACATTCTGCCTCTATCCAGGGACACCCTACTCGATTCAGACCGAAGCAGGCAGGACGTGCCCGGAATCCTCTAGGATTCCGGATTTCCCTTCCGGCCCCGTTTGAGTTGACGCCGAGCCGTGCTGGAGGCCGCCAAGCGGTAAACTCCCCCCGCACGGCCGCCTCGGACGTGTCTTCCTGGACTAAAGAGAAGCCGGATTCCCGTCCTCTGAGAATTCAGAAGAGCGGTGGGGCAAGCCCCACCCTACGAACTGCCTCATTTCATTCTTCTCGGCTACCCCCAGGCGGCACAAGACCGCGTAAACGCGGAACTCCAAACGGGACAATCAGTTATCCTTCAGCAATTCTCTCGCCCACACGTGACTGACGTTGAGCTTGGCCGCCGTGGCAAACTCGGTGCGAGCCCTGCCGGCGTCGCCCTTGCCCAGATAGCCCAGGCCGATGAGATAATGGGCGGACGCCTGCCGGGCCTGAGACGATTCCCGCTCGCCGAACTTGGCGAAGAAATCGGTGGCTTCATCCCGCGTGAGCCGGTCCTCGCCCGATTTGATCAGGTCCTCGAAGATGCCTTGGGCTTCGCTGTCGCGACCGAGCTTCTTCATCGACATCGCCTGGTAGAAGCGGGACTCCGGCGCGACACCATCGCCCTTCTGGCCTGCGGCTTTCGTATCGTACTGCTTCGCCCGGTTGGGATCGCCCATCGCCTCGCACGCCCGTGCGGCATAATAGGCGACTTGCGCTCCCACCGAGTCGTTCTTCGGCCGGCCGACGGAGAGATTCTCCGGATACTCCGCGGCGGCCAGGAAATCTTCGAGCGCCGGCTTCGGCTGATTCTGCTGGAGCCGGCTCAGGCCCCGCAGCAGGTGGGCCTCGACGTAAATGCTGCGGATTTCGCCGCCGCCCTCGCGGACGTGAAAATGGATCTTCGTGAGCGAATCGATGGCCTCATCGTACCGCCCCGCCAGCACCTGTACCCCGATCCAGCGTTCGAGACTGTCGTTGCGTTTCGCGATGGTCGCGTGATTCTTCTCCAGCAGCGCCAGCCGCTTCTCCACGGGAACGTTGCCAAGCTCACAAAGTTGGTCCAGCTCGGCGAACACCCGCGCGTCGTTGGCGTTACAGGCAACCGCCTTCTCGTAGCTGGCAATGGCCTTGGCAATGTCGCTACCCGTGCGGTAATAGGCCCAGCCCAGATTGCGGTGCACCGTCGCGAACGAGCCGTCGAGGTCGCGGGACTTCTCCCACTGCTCAATGGCTTTCTCGGGCTGCTGGTCGTAGAGCAGATTTCCCAGATAGTAGTGCGCCTTCGCGTCCGTGGGACTGTGCTCGATCGCGGCCCTTAGGACTTCGGCCGACTCGGCCCGGAAGGGGAAGCAGTAGTCGGCAGGCATTGTACTCGCCTGGGAATAGAACTTGTCGGCCAGAGCCGTATCACCCTTGCGACTGTGCAGGAATGCAAGGTAGTAATAGACAAGCGGGTATGTGCCGGCGAAGTCCGTTTTATCCCGGCTGATCCGCCCCAGAACATCGATGGCCTCGTCCCAAAACCCGCAGTCCATATAATCCGCAGCCAGCTCCAGATACGCCTGGACATCGTGCTGCATGGCAACGTCCAGCTTCTTGGCCGCCTGTGTCGAGGGCGTCCCGCCCTCGAAGCGCGGGCTGGAAGCCCGCGACACTGGAAAACCGGGCTTCTGCTGAGTCAGCAAAAGCTCGTTCATCGCCAGGAAGTCGAGCGGGTCGTCCTGAAGCGATTTCGCCAGGAGGCTCGCCGCCTGCTTGGTCTTGCCGGTACGGCGCAGGATAGCCGCCTTGAGGTCGCGGGCCTTGTTGTCGAGCGCGTTCGTGGAAAGCGATTGATCGATCTGCTCCAGGGCCGCGGCAAGCTCGCCCTTCCGGCAGGACAGCTCCGCCAACTGGTAGCAGGCCGGCGAATGAAAGGCGTAGTCCCACGTCGCCCGGGAGAACGCATCGTTTGCCTCGTCAAACTTCCCCTGTGCCCGCAGGGCCACGCCCAAGTGATAGAGGGCGCCGGCATCGGCCGGCCGAGTGTAATCGACGGACAGACGCGCGACGGCCCGGCGAAGGTGCTCCTCGGCGTTCTCATACATGCCCCGCTTGTTGTAGTTGATCCCGACGATGGTGTTGGTTCTGGCGTCGTTCGGGTCCCGCCGCAGGGCTTCTTCGTAATAGTCGAACGGGTTGACCCGTGGGTTGTTGATCTGCTCGACCCGCAGGCCCGTCAGGTACAGTTCCTCAATCGTCTTGATGTCCTTCGGAGCGGGCGGGGGCATAACCCTCTCCGGCAGCTTCGGGTTGGACACTATCTCGACCGGCTGGTACGACAGCAGGGTCTGGCCCGAGTTTGTCAGAAGAATAGCCTTGAGATCGGTCCGCTTCGTCCCGGCGGGCACAGGGACTTCGTTAGTGAAAGGCTTGTCCGGGCCGATAGTGATCGTCTGCTCCAGAAGCATCCTATCGCCCGCCTTGAGCGAGACCTTCGCCTTCTCGTGCCGAGCCGTCGTGTTGAAGCCTACCTTGGCCGTACCGTTGGCGGTGAGTTCGAGGTTCGCCGCACCCTGGAGATTGGCATACTTGAACCCGTCGATCTCGCGAACGGGATACCAGTATTGCTTGAAGGTCTTGACCTCATGCGGCTTGATCCAACTGTAGTCGGGCTGGTTGTCGGAGAAGGCCCCCACCATCAGCTCGGCGTAGGGACCATCGCTGTCGGTGAGAATCTTGTCCCACAGCCGGCCGCTCGGCCCGGGGCTCCACTCCCACAGCTTGGCCCCGCAGACGACGTGATGATCGGCGACGTGGACCACGCCGGCCCGCTGGCCGTGGTCGTAGCCGCCCATGAAGTCCTCCTGCTTGTCCCAGGCGAAGAACGACACCGGCTCCGGATGGTTCTTCCACCAGGAGAGATCCACGCCCCGGTAGTCCACACCACGATAGGTTTCGTCCGCAATCGGCCAGTGCGCGAAGTCGTTCTTGGAATGGTACGTGGCGGCAGTGACGCTGGGCGGGAAGATCACCTGGTAATCGTCGTTGACGTGTACGGCTACGTTGGCCCAGTAGAGGATCGAGTTCGGGTAGGCGGTCGGGTTGTCCAGCTTGACCGAGGCCTCGATGTAGGATTTGCCGGGATAGAGCGTGATGCCGATGAGCCACTTCATCTGGTGCCGCCGCTCGGTCTCACCGAACCAGATCGTCTTGCTGCCGTCGGCGCTCTCGGCCAAGGTGTAGTCCACGGGCATGTAGGTCGTGTTGCGATGATGATGAAACACGCACCACTCGATGCCGCCGGAGACCCACGCGCCGAGCATCCCGATCAGGGCGGGTTTGACGACGTGCTGGCGGTAGAAGATCTCGTAACCGTTCGTCTTATCGGTCGCATAGAAGAGCCGGCCGCCCAGCTCCGGCAGAATGCACAGTTTGATATACTCGTTCTCCAAGTACAGGGCCTTATACGTCTTCTCCTCGCGGATATCCGTCACACCGTCCTGCATGGGGTAGGGATAGATGCGTTTCTGTGCCCCCTGGTAGGACTCGTGCGTGTAGAACCTCGGATTGACGTCCGGCGGGTCGAGCCGGTACGTCGGCAGCGTCAAGGGCTCTTCCCAGACCCGCACGGCGGCCGGGGCCGAGGCAACCGTCAGCAGAACGAATAGGCATGATAGACAGGTGAGTTGCTTCTTTGTCATAAGACCGCCACTCCGATTGACGATTTACTATTTACCAGTTACAATTTGTCACCCGCCAAATCGTAAGTTGTAACCCGTAAATAGTAAATGGAAAATCGTTCCCATCGGTTGGCGTGAAATGACTGAACCCCTGAAAAAACTGAATCGAGAGATCGTATCGATAGACCAGTGGTTGCCGCACGACCACATTCCGTGGGTGATTGCCGGACCGTGCAGCGCCGAGTCGGCCGAGCAGGTGCTCGCAACGGCCCGGGGACTGGTGGCTTCGCCGCATGTCAAGGCGTTCCGCGCCGGGATCTGGAAGCCGCGGACCCGCCCGAACTCGTTCGAGGGCATCGGCGAAATCGGCTTGGAATGGCTCGCCCAGGTGAAGGCCGAGACGGGCCTGCCGACCGCGACGGAAGTCGCCAATACCGAGCACGTCGAGCTCTGTCTCAAGCACGGCGTGGATATCCTCTGGGTCGGCGCACGGACGACGGTCAGTCCCTTCGCGGTGCAGGAGATCGCCGAGGCGGTCAAAGGCGTCGATATCCCGGTCCTCGTGAAGAACCCGATCAACGCCGAGCTGGGCCTGTGGCTCGGCGCCATCGAACGGCTCTATGCCGTCGGCGTCCGGAAGCTGGCCGCGATCCACCGGGGCTTTTCCACCTACGTCGAGATGCAGTTCCGCAACGACCCGAAGTGGCAGATCCCGATCGAGCTCAAGCGGCTGCTGCCCGAGCTGCCACTGATCTGCGACCCCAGCCATATCTCCGGCCAGCGTCAGCTCATCGAGCCGGTCTCGCAGATGGCCCTCGACCTCGGCATCCAGGGCCTGATGATCGAGTCGCACATCGACCCCGACCACGCCCTGAGCGACGCCCAGCAGCAGGTCACGCCCGAGACCCTGTGCCACATGCTCGACCGGCTGCGGGTCCGGGACACCGCCATTACCGACCGGGACGTGAAACAGAAGATCTCTCGCCTGCGGGCGGAGATCACCCACATCGACGCCAAGATCATCCAAGACCTGGCGGAGCGGATGAGATGGGCCGAGGAGATTGGTCGGCTCAAGCAGCAGCACAATATCCCCATCCTCCAACTCGAACGCTGGGAGAACCTGCTGGGAAGTCATCTCGCCAAGGGCAAGGAACTGGGTTTGGACGAGGATTTCATCAAGGCCCTGTTCGAGTTGATCCACGCCCAGGCCGTCAAACGGCAGTTGTAGCCCGACTTCGCGGATTCGGTAGTGGTTTTGATTTTTTGGGGGGCAGAAGTCCTGGATTTCAGGGCCGGGAGGGCCGGTGGGCGGCTCCCCACCCGCTGGAGTGAAGACCCGGCCTATTGGCGGCGGGCCGGTGGTGTGCCT
>JAPLMX010000092.1 GCA_026386805.1 Phycisphaerae bacterium
CGGCCATTGCGGCGTGATAAAAACGGGATTAACCACAGAGAACGCGGAGATGAAAGAAATTAAAAAAGATGCTTTCTCGGCGGTAAAACAGTCTGGCAAAATTGATAACGATGCAACCTGTGAACTTTTGGCTAAGGTCGCTCTGTCACACGCTCAAGCGGGCGCTGATATTGTCGCCCCCTCGGATATGATGGATGGCCGGGTCAAATATATTCGGGAAGCCCTGGAGGAGAACGATTTTCACGATGTGGCTATTATGTCCTACGCGGCTAAATATGCGTCGGCTTTTTACGGCCCGTTCCGCGATGCCGCCGAATCGGCCCCGGCCTTCGGCGACCGCAAGAGTTACCAGATGGACCCGGCCAACGCCCGCGAGGCGCTCCGCGAGATCGAGCTGGACATCGAGGAGGGCGCCGACATGGTCATGGTCAAGCCGGCCTTGAGCTATCTCGACGTGATTCGCCGGGCCCGGGATCGGTTCGATTGCCCCATCGCCGCCTACAACGTCAGCGGCGAGTACATGATGCTCAACGCGGCCGCCGACGCCGGCCTGCTGGACCGCGACACCGCCATGTGCGAAGTCCTGACCTCCATCAAACGCGCCGGCGCCGACGTCATCCTGACCTACTTTGCCAAGAAAGCCGCCCGGCTTCTGCACAAGTCAACATGACGCGGCCCTTCGCACCGAGCGGCTGCCGGTAGCGTAGAGCTACCAAGTGGCGCCAGGGGCGTTGCCACGCGAAAGAAAAAAAAGGCGAATAGCTTGATACTCTAACGCGGCGTGTATACAATCATCATGCCGAGTGTCAGGATGGTTTAGGTGGGGAGTTCCACATGGATGGTAAGAAGGCACAATTCAGCGGACTTCACGGTGAGCAGCGAGGACCCAGCGAGATTCGTTCCATCTCGTCGCGGGGGCGCCAGGCAGCGGGGACGCGCGAATACGAAATGCTCCTGGCGGAGGGGCACTACCGATGCCCACACTGCCGTCGGGCCGGTCCCGAGGAGAAGAACGTCACTACGATACGAATGCGGTGATCCAGCCGAAGTGCATCAGGGTGGTGGACGGAACACCGTGAGGGAGACACGCAGTCCCTATGACCGCTTGGCGGGAAGCTGTCGCTTTCACCTCGTTTCTGCACATGAGCTTTGACTTTGACACGGTATACAGCCGGCACGATACCGACAGCCTCAAATGGGCCAGGTACCGGGGGCGGGACGTGATCCCGATGTGGGTCGCCGACATGGATTTCCCTTCGCCCGGGCCCATCCTGGCGGCGTTGCACCAGCGGGTGGAGCAGGGGATTTTCGGCTATGCGTCCGCGCCGCAGGAGCTCGCGGAGGTCGTCGTCGCCTGGATGCGGGAGAAGTACCGGTGGGAGATCGACCCGTCGTGGATCGTGTGGCTGCCGGGGGTGGTGCCGGCACTGAACGTTGTGTGCCGGGCCTACGGGGACGAGGGCGACGAGGTTGTCACCTTCACTCCCATCTACCCGCCGTTTCTGGCGGCGCCGCCGCGATGCGGAAAGACCCTCCGGACCATACCGCTGCGGCGGGAGGACGGTCTTTACACGTTCGACGTCGAGCGCTTCGCGAGCGAGATATCCGCGCGGTCCAGGATTCTGCTCCTGTGCAATCCGCACAATCCGGTGGGCCGGCGGTACGAGCGCCGGGAAATCGAGCGGATCGCCGAGATAGGCGTTGCGCGCGACCTGGTGATTTGTTCCGACGAGATCCATTGTGACCTGATCCTCGATGGTGGGCCGCACGTCCCGACCGCGACGCTCGGCCCCGAAGTGTCTGCCCGCACGATCACCCTCATGGCCCCCAGCAAGACGTTCAACGTCCCGGGACTCAACTGTGCGTTCGCGATTATTGAAAATGCCGACCTCCGAACGAAGTTCAAAAAGGCGAGAGAGGGGACCGTCCCGCACACGAACGTGCTGGGCTTTACGGCCTGTCTGGCCGCCTATCGGGACGGCGAGCCGTGGCGGCTGGCCCTGATCGATTACCTGCGCGGTAACAGGGATGTCGTCCGCGAGTTTGTCAGCAGAGAGCTTCCGGGATTGTCGATGGACGACGTGCAGGCGACTTATTTGGCTTGGATCGACGCCCGGGCGTTGGGGGTGTCAAGGCCCGCTCGCCTCTTCGAGAAGTTCGGTGTCGCGCTGTTCGACGGCGCGGAGTTCCGGGGGGAAGGCTTCGTCAGGTTGAACTTCGGCTGCCCGCGAAGCATCCTCGTGGAAGCCCTGGACCGGCTGCGACGCGCCGTCCAAGGCGTTGGGAAGGCCTGACCTCTATTGGCTTGGTTTCCTGGCCCGCACGATCTCTACGGGGACCCACATGAATTCGACCAGCGAATCCTCGATGAGGAAACCTGCTGTCTCTATGGCTCGGCAGGCATAGATCGGTCGGCAGTCCAATAGGTTGGGAAAATGCCGGTGGGTCCACTCGAAGGCCCGGATGACAAATCCCTGCTCGGCTCTCTTCGACACGGCGGCCACCACGATCCGGCCGCCCGGCCGCAGGACCCGTTTGCACTGGGCCAATACGCGGGGGATCTCCGGCGTGTCGAAAAGCTCGAGCGTGAAGCACATGAAGATCCCGTCAAAGGAATCCGGGGGATAGGGCAGGTCCGCGGCGTCGCCACAAACGAGGGTGACACGATTGGCCAGGTTCTCCCGCTCCAGGAGTTCCCTCGCTTGCGCCAGCATGTTCCCCGAAAGGTCAATGCCGGATACCTTGCCCGTCGGGCCGACGGCCTGGGTGAGTCCTACGAGGATGTGGTCGGTTCCGAAACCGATCTTCAGCAGACGCTCTCCTGGTTCAGAAGCGAGCATCTTCATGGCGATCTCACGCATCGGCTGTTCGGAGTGCTCCGCCAGCAGATCGTACACCTTGGCGATCTTGTTGTAGAACGCCTTCGTCTCGCTCTTGGTCTGCAGGATCCGCGCGATGTCGCATTCGCTATCGGGAGAACGATCACTTGCCATCACAACGCCCTCCATTAGTCTGTCGATACTGGTCCCTGGACACGACGCAAATAGACGCTGGCAATCTCATGCCGGTGCACCATTCCAATGACCACCCGTTGTTTCAGATTATCTACGACGGGCAGCGCCAACAGGTCGTCTTCCACGAATAATTCCTGTGCGTGGTCCAGTGTATCGTCCGGAGTGAGCGGCCGGACATCGGTCCGCATGAGGTCCTCGGCCAGAATCAGGGGCTTCAAAGCCGGCTCGTTGGATGCTAGATGGACTTCCTCCAGGTTGACCACGCCCAACAACCGGTTCTCGCCATCTACAACGGGCAAGATCGCATGGGGAGCGGCGTCCAGCCGGTCGAGTACCGTGTCGAGTGGATCGCCTGGATGGAGCACAGTTGTAGTCCGCTGCGGTGAGAGAAACTCGTTCACTTGAACTCCCGCCAGGACTTCTCGAACATAGGTCCCCTGATGGGCGGGCGAACGAGACCGGCTTTCCACCTGGGACGAGTAGATGGATTGTTCGTCCGAGAGGATGAAGGCCAGCGTACAGACCCAGAGGGACGGGAGCAGTAGACTGTAACCGCCGGTCATTTCGCTGACGATGATGAGGGTAGAGAACGGGGTTTTCGCCGCGGCGGCAAAGAACCCGGCCATGCCCACGATGACGAAACTGGCCGGATGCGGGACCAGCCCCGGCCAGAGGCGATGGAGGATCAGTCCCATCGCACCGCCGCCGCAGCCGCCGATCACCATGGAAGGGCCGAACACACCGCCGGAGCCGCCGCTGCCGATGGTCAAGCTGGTGGTGAGAATCTTGCCCAGAGCGACCGTCAGCAGCAAGGCCGCGCTGACGCCGGCGTCTTTTGTCATGGCGTCTTGAATGGCGGAGTATCCGAAGGCAAGGACCGCCAGTACGCTCTGCTGCCGGCCCAGGAGGAAGTACAACGACAGCCCCACCAATCCGGTCAAGAACGCGCCCACGGCGGGCCTGAAATGGCGGCGGATGGGCAGACGGCTAAATAGTCGCTTGCAGCCGTAGAAGGAGCGGGTGTAGAGCAGGGCCAGCAGAGCCATGAACAACGCCAGGAGCAGGTAGGGGCCCAACTCCAACGGACCGCTGAACGCCAGATCGGGTATGGTGAAGAGGGGTTGCCACCCCGTATACGCACCGAAGATGCAGTAGGAGACCACGCTGGCAATCCCCGCCGGGATGATGACCTCGGGTTCAAATTCGGGGGATCGGTACAGCACCTCCGCCGCGAAGATCGTCCCGGCCAGAGGTGCGCGGAAAATGGCCGCAATCCCCGCCCCCATCCCGGCCGCCATGAGGATTCGGCGATCGACGGGGCGCAATCGAAGGAGGTTGGCCAGCAGGGAGCCAAAGCCAGCCCCAATCTGGGCAATCGGACCTTCCCGTCCCCCGGACCCTCCCGTCCCGAGCGTCACGGCGCTGGCGACGATCTTGACCAGCGGGACTCGGGGCCGAATCTGGCCCTGGCGGCAATGATACGCGGCAATCACGGCATCGGTGCCATGTCCTTCCGCCTCTGGGGCGAGCGTAAAGACCAGCAAGCCACTGACGATGCCACCCAGCGTCGGGATCAGGAGCAAAAGCCACGGATGGAACGGATGCTTTACCACGGCGAGCCAGGCAAAAGAAGGCTCACCCCCCGGATGCGGCTGCGGATAGTAGCCTGCCCACACCCCCAGGGCGTAGTGTTCTACCACTCGCGTGGCAATGTAGAACGCGATTCCCCCCAGCCCTGCGACGATGCCCACCAGGGCCGCAAATCCCAGAAGTCGCACCTGACCGCGGATCCGAGGGCTGCCGAGTCTCAAGACTTCGGGAAACCATCCGACGAAATGACGCGCAGGCCCAAGTATCGGTTTGACCATTTTCCAGCTCTGGAGCACACACGGAATCTACGGTTTCTTGTCCCGGGAATCGCCGCGGTTGGCATTCCGTGGAGCATCATAGCCGCAGCCCGACGGAAAATCAAAGGGCGCAATGGAGAAATCGAGGACCAGTTGTCGATATAAACAACTCGCGAGAGGATTATTCTGGCAGTTGAGTTTTGAGCGGTGTCTGGCCGAAGAATAGCATTATGACAGTAGCAAGTGATTCATAAAGGCAGGTCTGCATGGGATTGGAGTGATTGACGATGAAAACGACGGAACGGGCGATCCAATTTGTGTCGCGAGCGGCTCTTGCACTTATCCTGGCTGGGTCGGGCACGGCTCTTGCCGCGGCAGGCGATTCCCCCGACATCTCCGAGGGGGGCAGCACGCACGCAAGCACCCTCACGAGTATGGCGCAGGAAGTATGGGCGAGAATCTCTGCCGATCTGGCGCAGTGTGGGCTCAAGGTCGTTGGCGCCGTGTTGATCCTGGTGGTAGGGCGGTGGGTGGGAAGATTAGTGTCATCCCTCGCAGGCAAGGCTCTCACGAAGGCGCGAGTGGACGCGACCCTAG
The DNA here is from genome assembly GCA_026386805.1 of Phycisphaerae bacterium. Classification (GTDB taxonomy): domain Bacteria; phylum Planctomycetota; class Phycisphaerae; order Sedimentisphaerales; family Anaerobacaceae; genus PLanc-01. Next base: position 5,459 of record JAPLMX010000092.1, read on the forward strand.
TGCCGTTCATTGAGAATCTGGCCTACATGGCCATGCTGGTGTTCGTTGTGATTGCCGCTCTGGCGGCCGTTGGGGTCCAGACGGCTTCGTTGGTTGCTGTCCTGGGTGCGGCCGGGCTGGCCGTCGGCTTGGCGTTACAGGGTTCTTTGGCTAACTTCGCCTCCGGCGTACTAATTCTGGTGTTCAAGCCGTTCCGGGTGGGCGATTTCGTGGAGATCTCGGGCGTTTCGGGGAAAGTGCAGGCAATCCATGTCTTCAACACGGTCCTCAACGACCCGAACAACATCCGAATCATCGTTCCGAACGGCCAGGTTACGAGCGGCAACATTCTCAACTACACGATCAACGGAACGCGCCGGATCGATCTGACGGTCAGTGTCTCGTATGACGACGACCTGAAGAAGGCCCGGCGGGTCATTGAGAGCGTCCTGGCCGCTGACAAGAGGATTCTGCCGGACCCGGCACCGCTTGTGGCGGTCTCGGAGATGGCCGACAGCAGCATGGATTTTGTTGTCCGGCCCTGGGTGAAGACGGATGACTACTGGCCCGTGCACTTCGATCTCACCGAAAAGCTGAAGGTTGTGCTCGAAGAGCAGGGCTTTACGATCCCGTTCGCGACACAGGAGATCTACATCAAGACCGATGCCTCAGCGGCCGCCGTCCTGAAGAGTGCCTGATGCGGTTCATGTTTGTGCAGGCGTGCGGGGAGCCCGGTACCAGTCGATCGTTTGGTGGAGCCCCTCGTCGAACGAGGTATGGGCCTCGAAACCGAAGAGGGCCTTGGCCCGGGAGACGTCCAAGCAGCGCCGTGGCTGGCCATCCGGCTTGGATGGGTCCCAGCAAATCCGGCCTGTGAAGCCCGTCAGCGTGGCAATCTTCTCGGCCAGGTCCTTGATGCGGATCTCTTGCCCCGCGCCGAGATTGGCCGGCTCGGCGCCGTCGTACCGCTCGGTGGCCAGCAGGATTCCTTCGGCCGCGTCGGCGACGTAGAGGAACTCGCGTGAGACCGCGCCGGTGCCCCAGCAGGTGACGTGATCGTCGCCGGCCTCGCCGGCGTCGACGCATTTCTTGATCAGGGCCGGGATCACGTGGCTGGTCTGCGGATCGAAGTTGTCGCCGGGACCGTAGAGATTGACGGGCAGCAGGAAGATCGAGTTGAAGCCGTACTGCTGCCGGTACGCCTGCGATTGCACCAAGAGCATCTTCTTGGCCAGGCCGTAGGGGGCGTTCGTTTCCTCCGGGTAACCGTCCCACAGGTGCTCCTCGCGGAAGGGCACCGGCGTGAACTTCGGATAGGCGCAGACCGTCCCGATAGCGACGAACTTCTCGACCCCGCGGCGCCGGGCCTGTTCGATCAATTGCGCGCCCATCATGAGGTTCTTGTAGAAGAACTCGCCCGGCCGCTCGCGATTGGCCCCGATCCCGCCCACGACGGCCGCTAAGTGAATTACCACTTGCGGCCGCAGGTCCTCGTACATCCTTGCGATGTCGGCCGAATTGACCAGGTCGTACTGCTCGATCCGGGGCACCTGGATCTGCCGACATCCGCGCTTTTGCAGCCCAGCGATCACGTACCGGCCCAGGAATCCAGCCCCGCCGGTCACGATGACACGCCTGTTCACAAAATACTCGCTCATCTGCCCACCCCATTCCTGGCGTCATGGTCCTGCATGGCCCGCTCCCGCTTGGCAGCTTTCAGATCCGCATCGACCATCATTTTCGCCAATTCTTTGAAGCCCACTCGCGGCTGCCAGTTCAGGAGCCGCCGGGCCTTGCTCGCGTCGCCCTGGAGCAGGTCCACCTCGCTGGGCCGGAAGTAGCGGGAGTCGATCTCGACGAGCCGATGCCAGTCCATGTCCAGGTAGCCGAAAACCTCGTCGAGAAACTCCCGCACGGAGTGGCTTTCGCCCGTGGCGATGACGTAGTCGTCGGGCTTGTCCTGCTGGAGCATCCGCCACATCGCCTCGACGTAGTCGCCGGCAAAGCCCCAGTCACGCTTGGCGTCGCGATTGCCGAGAAAGACCTTCTCTTGCAGGCCGCACTTGATGCGGCTGGCCGCCCGCGTGATCTTTCGTGTCACGAACGTCTCGCCCCGGCGGGGCGATTCGTGGTTGAACAGGATGCCGTTGGAGGCGAACAGGCCATAGGCTTCGCGGTGATTGACCGTCTGCCAGAAGCTGTAGACCTTGGCGCAGGCATAGAAACTGCGCGGATAGAACGGCGTCTTCTCCGTTTGCAGCGTCTCGACCACCTTGCCGTACATCTCGCTGCTGGACGCCTGGTAGAACCGGATCGGCAGCCCGCTCGACCGGATCGCCTCCAGCAGCCGCAACGTGCCGAGCGCCCCGACGTTTACACTGTAGATCGGCTGATCGAAACTGACGCGGACGTGCTCTGGGCTGCCAGGTTGTACACCTCATCGGGCTTGATCTCACCGATGAGCGCCGCGAGGTTGCTGCCGTCGGTCATGTCACCATAGACGAGCCGCAGCCTCGGCTGCTCGTGCGGGTCAACGTACAGATGATCGATCCGGCCGGTATTGAACGAGGAACTCCGCCGAATCAGGCCCCAGACCTCGTATCCCTTGCTGAGCAACAACTCGACCAGGTACGAGCCATCCTGGCCGGTAGGTAATGCCGGTGATGAGTGCCTTCTTCACGATACTCCCTCGTCGATCAATGGCGGTTATTCCACGCCGTCCGTTCGGACGACCCTAACGATTCCATTCTACAACCGATGGGCTGATCGGGCAACCCGGTACGACCCACGACCCTAGTTTTTCTCCTGCCCAACAGTGAAGCCTGGGGCAAGGGGCAATGTGTGCGACCAACTTTCGTGACGACTGTGCGCCCATTGTGTCATCCTGAGCGAAGCGAAGGACCTGAGCCCCGATGTGTACGTGGGCTCGATGCGATGGAGGCTGTTCTTGCGATGCCCAGATGCTTCGCTTCGCTCGGCAGGACAAACCTGGGCTGTTCCGCCACAAAACGTAGTCGCACGCTGGGCATTTGCCGGCTTCCCAGCCGTTGACTCGATGAGGCGTTTTCGCTATACTGAAACATAGCGCTCGCCCGTGTAGATAGGGGGGTGTTCACAGTTCGCAGAATCATGGGCCCCATGCCCGGAGGATCGTCAGTGAAAAGGCTCGTCGTGTGTGTCTCGATCGCGTTGTTGTGCAGCGTGGCCGTCCAGGCCATGACGACCAAAGCTGGCGGCACTCTCGCCACGGACGAAGTCTGGACCGTTGCCGGCGGCCCTTACACCGTCACCGGCAGTATCATCATCCCGGCGGGACGTACCCTGACTGTTGAGCCGGGGGTGAACGTGTATCTGGGCTCCGGCGTCAGTATCATCGCAGCGGACAGCGGACGCATCCTGGCCGAAGGCACCGAGACGCAGGGGATTCGCTTTACCAGCCCGGCGGGATCGAGCACGAGCTGGGGGGGGGCTTCACGATCGAGGGCTCCGTCAACTCGCCGGAGACGCATATGGTTTACGTGTCGTTCGAGGGCAACGGCAAGACCTGTATCCAAGTGTCCGCCGGCACCCTGTATCTGGACCATGCCACCTTCGGCATGACGACGCAGCAGTATGTCTCGCTCAGCAAGAGCTCGTTTCTCATCAGCCACTGCCATTTTCCCACGACCACGGCGTCATTTGAACTCATCTATGGCAGCGGCGGCATCAAGTCTGGCGGCCGCGGTATCGTGTGACACTGCTTCATTGGCAGCACGACGGGCTACCGCGACGCCATCGATTTCACGGGCGGCAACCGGGACCAAAACCTGCCGATCATCCAATTCTACAACAACGTCTTCATCGGATCGGGCGACGACCTCTTGGACCTCGACGGCACGGACGCCTGGATCGAGGGCAACATCTTCCTGCATTGCCATCGCAACGGCGCACCGGATACGGCGGCCGCGATCTCCGGCGGCGGCGGCGGCGGCCGCACCTCGGAGATCACGATTCTGGGCAACCTGTTCTTCGACAACGACAACGTCGCGACGGCCAAGCAAGGCAACTTCTACACCTTCATCAATAACACCATCGTCCATACGACCAAAAAGGGCGGGGTGGATTCCGCCTCGGGCGTGGTCGCCATTCGAGACATGATTCCGACGGTGACGACGTTCGCCAAGGGAGCCTATCTGGAGGGCAACATCATCGTGGATGCGGAGCAACTGGTTCGCAACTACGACGCCAAGCAAACCATCGTCACACTGAACAACAACATCCTGCCCATGCCGTGGGATGGCCCCGGCAGCGGCAATGTTGTCCTCAACCCGATACTCAAGCATATTCCGCAGGTCTCGGAGACCAATTTCGCCAATTGGGACCAGGCCCAGGTGATGCGTGATTGGTTCAGTCTCCAGCCCGGCTCCCCGGCCTGGGGCACCGGTCCGAACGGCACGGACAAAGGCGGCGTGATCCCGCTCGGCGTCTCGATTTCCGGCGAGCCGCGAGATCTCACCAGCAGGACCACCGCGACCCTGGTCGTCGGCGTGAACTGCACCGGCGGCGGCATTCCCACGGCGGGCTTCCCTCTCGGCTCGGGCTTCACCCACTACCGCTGGCGGCTTGACGGCGCGACCTGGAGCGCGGAAACGCCCATTGCCACGCCCATCAAGCTCACGGGCTTGGCGGCTGGGTCCCATCACGTCGAGGTGATCGGCAAGAATGACGCCGGCGAGTACCAGAACGATCCTGCGCTCGGGGCGGACGCTGTCGTGACGGTGTCGCGCACGTGGACGGTGGACCCCTCCTATCTCCGTCTCGTCATCAATGAGGTCCTGGCGGTCAACCGCTCGGAGCAGCATGAGGGTACGTTCCCGGGCATGGTCGAGCTGTACTACGACGGCGCTGCGTCGTTCGACCTGTCGGGTATGTACCTGACGAACGAGGCCGCGAATCCGGCCAAGTTTGTCTTCCCGGCCGGCTCGACGGTCGAGCCCGGGCAGTACCTGGTTCTGTACGCCGATGCCAATACCGCGGCCTCCGGCCTGCACCTTGGTTTCGCCCTCAAAGACGAAGGGGACGGGCTGCAGCTATACAACAAATTGCGTTTCCGTTAACCACCGGCTCTGCCGGTGAGCATTCACAAGGCTCTGCCGTTTCGTGCGTGTTTTTGGGTAGGTAGTTCCCCTTGAGGAAGGCCCCGCCGGGCCCAGGAGAACTACCATGAAAGAACGGCA
>JAPLMX010000224.1 GCA_026386805.1 Phycisphaerae bacterium
GATCGTTCTGCAAGATCAACTGGGGTATCGTGACATCCTGGTCTACCATAGACGAGGATATACCGTCTTCCCCAGCTTCGCGCTACTCCAAAATCACCGCCTCAAAAATATTTTTTTGCCGCACCTCGTGAATGGCTACCCTATTCCTACGGCTATGCCTATCCGCCGCCCCCTTACGCTTACCCCCCGCAAGGGTACTATTACGATCCCGGCACAGGCCACTACTATCAGTACCGCAGCAACGGGTCCTACAATAACCCCAACAGCGGGCAATCCTATCAGCCCTATTACTACCAACCCCCTGGGTACTACTATCCGAATAGTGGTTACTACTACTACCCGTACAATGGATACTACTACTCTCGCCCCAACGAAGAACACCGCGCGCGAGACGAGCGGGCAGTGCAGAAGCCTCGATAGGCCAAGACGCCGTCCTAAGAAAACCTCCAGGCCAATGACCGGGACGGCGAGCAAAGTGGCCATCGATGCCAACAAGAAGAGAACAGATACGTGTCGCGTTTAGGTCAAGCGACGGAGGTGTAAGTATATGAAAACGCATATTGCAGGCACAGCTTTAACCACGATTCTGGCGGCATCCACGGCGTTTGCGCTGAACACGCCGGCGGCGCCCGCCAGGGCAGGTGAGATCGGGGTCTACGGATACCCGACCAATGACGAAAGTCAGGCGACGTGGGCAGCCCCGTATTCAGTCAGCCCGAAGATACTGAGTCTGATGCAGACGTCTGACATTCCGAATGCCGCAGTGGCTCTTATAGGCGCTCCAGGCGGAGGCGGCCACGGCGGCGGCATGAGCGGGATGCATGGCGGTGGGACGCCCGGCCATGGTGGCGGAAGGGGTGGAATGCATGGCGGCTACGGCCATGGCGGCGGAATGCCCGGCCACGGCGGCTGGATGCCTGGCTACCGCGGCTATTATCCTTCCCGCGGCTGGTCCCTTTCCGGCGGCTACTCCCCTTACGGCGGCTACTACCCTTACGGCGGCTATCAGTATCCGAATGGGTATTACAACTATCCGTACTCGGGATTCTACTACGGGAATCCGTGGTATTACTATCCCTACCCCTGGCGGTAGGATCCGCCTCGGCAATTCGGGGGACATTCTATTTTTCCGTTCGGATATATCCGGCCAGGGCAAGAGACCGGGAAACATCAGAATGTCCCCTTTTCTTTCCAAGAATTATGTTCCGCGCCAAGACGCCAAGTTCGCAAAGGTGAGGCCCTCGTAGTAGTATCTTCTTGGCGTTCTTCGCGTCCCTTCGACTTCGCTCCGGGCAGGCTTTGGCGAGAGACTATGTTTTGGGTTGGGGGTGACAAGGACGGATCAGGCCGCGCCCGGGTGCGGAACCGGCGTCACCGACACAGTTGCGGTTTTCTTTTCGTCCCGCTATACTGAACGCCGTGAAACGTTCGTAGGTGACCGGATCGATACTTATGGATCATGTGAGGTAAGCACGTATGTCAACCGCACGCACACCCGCCGGAGACTCTTCTCTCAATCGTCGCCGCTTCCTTGCCGCTGGGGCCCTTTCGGCCGTGGCCGTCGCAGGCCGCGTGCCGGCCGCCGAGGCGAGCGGCTTGCGTATTGTCACTCCGCCGGCAGGCAAGCCTATCCTGCTGGCCTGCAAGCTGAGCATGATCGCCAAGGACGCGGATGGCAAGAAGCTGTCGGTCGCAGAACGCCTGCGAATGGCGGGCGACGCGGGGTTCGACGGCGTGGACTTTGACGAGGCCGGCGCGTTCACGCCCGAGCAGGCCCGTGACGCCGTGCGGGAGTCCGGGGTGTTCGTCCACAACGCAATCAACCACGCCCATTGGGAGCACCGGCTCACGAACGAGAAAGAAGAGGAGCGCAAGCTCAGCCGGGCGAACATCGAGCATTGCCTGCGGGTCTCCCACGCCGCCGGCGGCAGCGGCGTCCTGATTGTCGTGGGTCGGGGCTCCGACGGACCGGCGGACGTGATCGAGGAGCGGTGCCGGCAGGAGATCAAGAAACTCATCCCGGTCGCGGCGCCGCTCGGCCAGATGATCTTGGTCGAGAACGTCTGGAACCAGATGTGGTACGATCACGACAAGCCGCCGGAGCAGACGCCCGAGCGGTTCATCAAGTTCATCGACAGCTTCAACAGTCCCTGGGTCGGGATGTACTACGACGTGGGCAACCACTGGAAGTACGGCCAGCCGGGCGACTGGATCCGCGCCTTCGGCCGCCGGTGCGTGAAGATGGACGCCAAAGGCTACAGCCGGGCCAAGAACGGTTGGGGCGACATCACGAGCGAAAACGACGACCTGCCGTGGGCCGACGTTCGCAAGGCGCTCGACGAGATCGGCTTCGCCGGCTGGGCGACTGCCGAAGTGGGCGCCGGCGGCCTCAAACGCCTGACCCAGGTTCGCGAGCAGATGCAAAAAGCCTTCGGTGCGTAACCGCCGAGAACCAACAATTCGCACGCAAAGACCGCTTCTTCTCGTCACTTCTGACGGGCCTTGCCACATGACGATCCGGTGAGACTCTGCCCATTGCAGACGAAATACCCCAGGCGGGGACAAGAGGCAAAGCGCTGGTATCTTGTCTCCAGCAGTGTCATTATAGGACTATAGTTCGGATTGTGCATCCAGGGACTTGCAATCCAGACCGAAAGCGGCTATAATACGAGGATGTTATCGCTCCAATTGATCGTCGTCAGCGTGCTTGTTTCGGCACTGTATCTGTACCTGAGGCAGTCCAACCAGGATTAGTCCACCGGCCCCCACCGGCTGGCGATGTCCAGTTCGATCCCTTCTATGCACGCCGCGAAGAGACCTCCGTTCGCAGATCGCCTCACGCCGCCTTGCCGTCCATGAGCTGGATGAAGCTCTCGAAGAGATACTGGGAATCGTGCGGACCCGGGGAGGCCTCGGGGTGATACTGGACTGAATAGGCGGCCAGCTTCTCGCAGCGGAGGCCCTCGAGCGTATTGTCGTTGAGGTTCATGTGGGTGAGCTGCACGTCCTTGCCCGCGAGGGAGTCGAGGTCCACACAAAAGCCGTGGTTCTGGCTGGTGATCTCGATCTTGCCGGTATCGAGGTTCTTGACGGGGTGGTTGGCGCCGCGATGGCCGAACTTGAGCTTGTAGGTAGTGCCGCCGAGAGCGAGGCCCAAGATCTGGTGGCCGAGGCAAATGCCGAAGATGGGCACTTTGCCCAGTAGGGCCTTGACCGTCTCGACGGCGTAGGTAACCGCCGCCGGATCGCCCGGGCCGTTGCTGAGGAACACGCCGTCGGGCTTGCGGGCCAGGACTTCGTCCGCCGTCGCCTGCGCCGGCACGACCGTGACCTCGCAGCCGTGCGAGACCAGAAGCCGCAGAATGTTTTGCTTGATGCCGTAATCGAAGGCCACGACCTTGTGTGTCGAGGGCGTCCCGCCCTCGAAGCGCGGGCTGGAAGCCCGCGACACGTCAATGACGCTCTCCTTCCACGAATAGCACTGCCCGGCCGTCACGTCCTTGACGATATCCCTGCCAACCAGACCCGGGTACTCCCGGAGCTTCTGGGCCAGCTTCTGGGCGTCCGTCTCGGTTGAGGAGAGGATGCCGCACAGGGTGCCTTGGGTGCGGATGTGCCGGACGAGCTTACGCGTGTCGATCCCTTCGATGCCGACGACGCCGCCTTTTTTGAGGTAGTCGTCGAGCGGAGCGGCGCTGCGCCAATTGCTCGGATACGGGCAGTTCTCCTTGACCACAAAGCCGGCGGCGAAGAGCTTGCGCGACTCCCCGTCCTCGGGGTTCGTGCCGTAATTGCCGATGAGTGGGTACGTCATCGTGATGATCTGCTCGTGGTACGAGGGGTCCGTGAGGATCTCCTGGTAGCCCGACATGCTCGTGTTGAACACGACCTCGCCGCACCGCTGGCCGGCGGCGCCGAACGCCCGGCCTTCGAAGAACGTGCCATCCTCTAAGAGTAGTGCCGCTTTCACAACGCGTTCCCTGTCATACGGATTCCACCTAATTGTCGTGCCTTCGTTGTCATCCTGAACGCAGCGAAGCGAAGTGAAGGATCTGGGCTATGGATTGGACGCACCTCTTATTCGGTGGCCAGATCCTTCGCCTTCGGCTCAGGATGACAAGTCCAGAGTGCATGTTACCTGTAATAAAGTTGAATCGGTTTCACACTGATTTTCTTGGTCCGGAGAGCCTCAATGGCCTTGACGATGGCCGTCGCCCCGCGGATCGTTGTGACATACGGGACCTGTCGATCCACGGCCGTTCGCCGAATCGAGAACGAGTCGATGATCGACTGTTTGCCCACCGCCGTATTGACGATCAGATCGATCTGCTTATTGATGATCGCATCGACGATGTTCGGCCGGCCCTCGCTCATCTTCAGGGCGAACTCCGACGGGATGTTGTTCTTGATGAACTCGATGCAGGTGCCCTTGGTGGCGACGATCGTGAAGCCCATCGCCTGGAGCTGCCGGGCCAGGACCACCGCCTTGGCCTTGTCGGCGTCCTTGACGCTGAAGAGCACATTGCCGCTCGTGGGAAGGCTGTTGCCCGCCGCAATCTGCGATTTCGCGTACGCCGTACCGAAGTTGTCCGAGATGCCCATAACCTCGCCCGTCGAGAGCATCTCGGGTCCGAGCAGCACGTCGGTGCCGGGGAATTTCAGGAACGGGAAGACCGCCTCTTTCACGGCGTAGTGCTTCGGCACGATCTCTTCGGTGAATCCCAGCTCCTCCAGGGTCATGCCCGCCATGACCTTGGCCGCCAGCTTCGCCAGGGGCACGCCGATCGCTTTACTCACGAAGGGAACGGTTCGCGACGCCCGGGGGTTCACCTCCAGGATGTAGATTCGGTCATCCTTGATCGCGTATTGGATGTTCATCAGCCCCTTGACCCGCAACTCCTTTCCCAGGAGCTTCGTCTGCCGCTGGACCTCCGCGATGATCTCCTTCGTGAGATTGACGGGCGGGATCGAGCAGGCGCTGTCGCCGGAATGGACACCGGCCTCCTCGATGTGCTCCATGATGCCGCCGATGACGACGCGATGGTCGTCGCAGATCGCATCCACATCGAGCTCCGTCGCGTCGCTCAGAAACTTGTCGATCAGGATCGGGTGCTCGCCGGAGACGTCGATGGCCTCCAGGACACAGGCCTTGAGATTGTCCTCGTCGTGGACCACGCGCATCGCACGGCCGCCGAGAACGAAGGACGGACGGATCAGCAACGGGAACCCCAGCTGCCGGGCAATCGCCAGCGTCTGCTCGTAGTTGGTCGCGGTGCCGCTTTCCGGCTGGAGCAGGCCCAGCTTGGTGACCAGATGATTGAATCGCTCGCGGTCCTCGGCCAGGTCGATACTGTCGGGCGAAGTGCCGACGATCTTGACGCCCGCCTTCTCGAGTGCGACCGCCAGTTTCAGCGGGGTCTGGCCACCGAACTGGACGATGACGCCGTCGGGCTTCTCCTTCTCCACGACGGACATCACGTCCTCGAACGTCAGCGGCTCGAAGTAGAGCCGGTCGGACGTGTCGTAGTCCGTGCTGACCGTCTCCGGGTTGCAGTTGATCATGATGGACTCGACGCCGATCTCCTTCAGGGCCAGCGCCGCATGAACGCAGCAGTAGTCGAACTCGATGCCCTGGCCGATGCGGTTCGGGCCGCCGCCCAGGATGATGATCTTGCGGCGATTTGTCGGGTTCGCCTCGCACTCGCTCTCGTAGGTCGAGTAGAGGTACGGCGTGGCGGCCTCGAACTCGGCTCCGCACGTATCCACCATTTTGTAGACGCAGTCGATACCCAGCGATTGGCGGTGCCGGCGGAACTGTAGCTCCGGGACGCCCGCGAGGGAGGCCAGGTACTTATCGCTGAAGCCATACTGCTTCGCCTGTTCCAGCAGGGCCTTTTCGGGCACCTTGCCTTTGCCGGCAACGAGCTTCGCCTCCAGATCGACGATGTCCTTGATGTTGTTCAGGAACCACGGGTCGATCTTAGTCAGCGAGAAGATCTCCGCCACGGGCATGTCCCGCCGCAGGGCCTCGGCGACGTACCAGAGCTTATCCCAGCCGTTCTTGCGCAGCTTATCCCGCAATCGATCCGGCGAGAGGGACTTGTCTACTCGTCTGTCGTCCAGGCCGTAACGGTCGATCTCCAGCGAGCGGATCGCCTTTTGCATCGCCTCTTTGAAGGTCCGGCCGATGGCCATCGCCTCACCCACCGACTTCATCTGGATCGTCAGCTCGGCCGGCGTCTGCGGGAACTTCTCGAACGTGAAGCGCGGCCACTTGACCACGCAATAATCAATCGTCGGCTCGAAGCACGCCGGCGTCTTTTTCGTGATATCGTTGGGAATCTCGTCGAGGGTGTACCCGACCGCCAGCAGCGAGGCGATCTTGGCGATGGGAAAGCCCGTAGCCTTCGAGGCCAGCGCCGAGCTGCGGGAGACGCGGGGATTCATCTCGATCACGTGGAGCTTGCCATTCTCCGGGTGGACGGCGAACTGGATGTTCGAGCCGCCCGTCTCGACGCCGATGGCCCGAATGATCTTCAGGGCCGCGTCGCGCATGATCTGGTACTCTTTGTCCGTCAGGGTCTGGGCCGGCGCGACGGTGACGCTGTCGCCCGTGTGGATGCCCATTGGGTCGAGGTTCTCGATGGAGCAGACGATGACGACATTGTCCTTGCGGTCCCGCATCACCTCCAGCTCGTATTCCTTCCACCCGATGACGGATTCCTCGACCAGCACTTCGCCCTTGGGGCTGAGGCTCAGGCCCCAGTGAATATACTTGTCGTACTCCTCCGCGTTATAGGCGACGTTGCCGCCGGTGCCTCCGAGGGTGTAGGAGGGGCGGATAATGGCGGGAAATCCGGTGTACTCGACAATCCGCTTGGCCTCTTCCCAGGAGTGGGCGCAGCCGCTTTTCGGCACCTGAAGGCCGATATCGAGAATGGTCTTCTTGAAGAGGTCGCGTTCCTCGGCCTTCCGAATGGCCCGGAGATTGGCCCCAAGCAGCCGGACGCCGTACTTCTTCAATACCCCGCTCTCCGCCAGGGCCACCGCCGTATTCAGGCCGGTCTGCCCGCCCAGCGTCGGCAGAAGACTATCCGGCTTCTCCCGGCGAATCACCTTCTCCACGATCTCGGGCGTGATCGGCTCGATGTAGGTCCGGTCGGCCAATTCCGGGTCGGTCATGATCGTCGCCGGGTTGCTGTTGACCAGGATGACCTTGTAGCCCTCCTTGCGGAGCACTTTGCAGGCCTGCGTTCCCGAATAGTCAAACTCGCAGGCCTGACCGATGACGATAGGCCCCGAGCCGATGATCAGTATCTTATGGATGTCCTTACGTTTAGGCATAGTCCTATCCTGTGGAGCCTCGGTCCAGACGCACCTGTACACCTACCGCCCCGGATGCTGCTCGTGTATGGTGTGGACTCCACACCCTACCCGCTGCCTGTGGCCTCCTGTTGTTCTACGGAGCAGGCAGGCGGGGAGTTTGTCGCGTCTGCTGGGGATTGGGCTCCTCCCTGCGATTCATCGCCATTGGGGGCCCTGACGCAACCAACGGTCCATAGCCGCCGCCGCTTCGCGCCCGCTGTTGATCGCCTGGACCACCAGCGAGGCGCCACTGATTGTATCACCGGCCGCGAATACCCACGGCTCACTTGTCTGGTAACTGGGGGCTATTACATTGCCTTTGGCGTCAATTTGCAAGCCTAAATCTTGCACTAAGCCTTCCTGGGCGACATGCAAAAAGCCCAAGGCGAGCAAAACGAGGTCGGCCTTAAGCACGAATTCCGTTCCCGGCAGCTCTTTGAGTTTCCAGTTGCCGTCCGTATTGATCCATTCTACTTCGCAGCCGTGCAACTCCTTGACGTTGCCGTTGTCGCCAGCGAAGGCCTTCGTCAGAATGGACCACCGCCTTTCGCAACCCTCCTCGTGCGAAGAGGACGTTCGCATGATCCGGGGCCAGGTGGGCCAGGGCGTGTCCGGCGGACGCGTGTCCGGCGGCTTGGGCAGGATTTCCAATTGATAGATCTTCTTGGCCCGTTGGCGCCGGGCGGTACCCACGCAGTCGCTGCCGGTATCCCCGCCGCCGAGGACGACAACCACCTTGTCCCGAGCGTTGATTCGCGGCACGTTGTCCAGCGGCTCGGCGGCACAGAGCTTGTTTTGGGCGGTCAGGTAGTCCAACGCGAAGAAGATGTTGCCCCGCTCCCGCCCAGGCACGGCCATGTCTCGCGGCTGCCGGGCGCCCATCGTCAGGCAGATGCAGTCGAACATCTTGCGGAGGTAATGGGCGGAGATGTCCTTGCCGACCACCACGCCCGTTTGGAACTCGACGCCCTCGATCTCAAGCTGCGCGAGCCGCCGGTCAATGATGGTCTTACCCAACTTGAAATCCGGGATGCCGTAGCGGAGCATGCCGCCGGCCTGCTCATCCTTCTCAAATACGACGACGCTGTGACCGGCCCTGGCCAACTGCTGCGCCGCCGCCAGACCCGCGGGTCCAGACCCGACGACCGCCACGCGCCTGCCCGTCTTTTTCGATGCGGGCAGCGGCTTGATCCAGCCTTCCTGAAACCCTCGCTCAACAATCTGGTACTCAATGTGCCGGATCAGGACGGGCTCGTCGCTGATGGACAAGGTGCAGGCCGACTCGCAGGGTGCGGGGCAGATGCGTCCGGTGATCTCAGGGAAATTATTTGTCTCGTGCAGGATTCGGCAGGCCCGTTCCCACTGGCCCTTGTACACGGCCTCGTTCATATCCGGGATGTTGTTGTCCAACGGACAGCCCGCCCCGTGGCAAAACGGAATGCCGCAGTCCATGCACCGGGCGGCCTGGAGATGGATCGCCTCCGTCGTCAGCGGCAGGTCGATCTCGCTGAAATCGTGAATCCGCTCCTCCGCGGACCGATGCCCCACCGGCTGACGTTTGTGTTTCAGAAATCCTTTGATCTCACCCATGGAACACCTCTTCGGTCGCCGGCGTGGTCTCGGTGTCGCGGTGCTCGACGGCCCGCATCCGTTCGAGGGCCTTGCGATAGTCGATGGGGATGACCTTGACGAACTTACCGACCATGTCCGGCCAAGCCCGCAGAACGGACTTGGCCCGCTCACTGCCAGTCCAATGAAGGTGCCTCTCGATCAAGTCGTACAGGACCGCCGTGTCCTGCTCGTGCCAGACGGTCTCCAGCTCGACCATGTCGAGATTGCAGAGCGTGTCGAACAGTTGCATCTCGTCGAGCACGTAGGCCAGGCCGCCACTCATGCCGGCGGCGAAATTGCAGCCGGTCTGGCCAAGGATGACGATGGTCCCACCGGTCATGTACTCGCAGCCGTGGTCGCCGACGCCCTCGACAACGGCGGTCACGCCGCTGTTGCGGACGGCGAACCGCTCGCCCGCCATGCCGTTGATGAAGACCTCGCCGCTGGTGCCGCCGTAGAGCAGCGTGTTGCCGACGATAATGTTCTCGTGCGCCGCGAAGGGCGAGTTCTCCGGCGTCTTGACGACGATCCGGCCGCCCGAAAGCCCTTTGCCCAGGTAGTCGTTGCTGTCGCCGATCAGCCGCAAGGTCACGCCCGGGGCCAGGAATGCACCGAAGCTCTGGCCCGCCGAGCCGTGAAAGACGACTTCGAGCGTGCCATCAGGCAACCCCTTCGGGCCGTGTTTCTTGACGATGCGGTTGCTGAGAATCGCCCCAACCGCCCGGTTAACATTGCGGATCGGCATTTCAATCCTCATCTGTGTCGGGTCTCCGTTGATCACAGGAGCCACTTTTTCGAGGATCTGCCAGTCGAGGTGGTCGCCAAGCCTGTCCGCCTGTGGAACGACGCACCGCGTGGCCCGGCCGTCCGACGCGTCCGGCTGGTGGAAGATAGCGGAGAAGTCCAGCCCTTTCGCCTTCCAGTGCGAGATCGCCTTCTGCATCCGCAGCCGGTCCGACCGGCCGACCATGTCTTCGAGCTTGCGGAAGCCCAGTTCCGCCATGATCTGCCGGACCTCCTCGGCGACAAAGTGCATGAATCGCTGAAGGTACTCGGGCTTTCCCGCGAATCGTCTGCGAAGCTCCGGGTCCTGGGTCGCGATGCCAAAGGCGCAGGCCCCCTCGTGGCACTTGCGCAGCAGCGTGCAGCCGAACGTCACGAGCGCGGCCGTGCCGAAGCCGAAGCGCTCGGCCCCGAGCATCGCCCCTATCACCACGTCCCGCCCGGTTCGCATCTGCCCATCCACTTGGACGCGGATGCGGCCTCGCAGATTGTTCATCACGAGCACCTGCTGCGTCTCGGCCAGGCCCAGCTCCCACGGGCAGCCTGCGTGCTTGATCGAAGAGAGCGGGCTGGCGCCGGTACCGCCGTCGTGACCGCTGATGAGGACCTCGTCCGCATTGCCCTTGGCCACGCCGGCCGCGACGGTGCCCACGCCAACCTCCGCGACCAGTTTGACCGAGACCTTCACGCCCGGATTGCTGCACTTGAGGTCGTAGATGAGCTGCGCCAGGTCCTCGATCGAGTAGATATCGTGATGGGGCGGCGGCGAAATCAGAGTCACCCCCGGTGTCGAATACCGGAGCTGAGCAATCTCAGCGCTGACCTTGTGTCCGGGCAACTGGCCGCCTTCGCCGGGCTTGGCGCCCTGGGCGATCTTGATTTGCAGTTCCTTCGCGTTCGCGAGGTAGTGGATCGTCACGCCGAAGCGGCCGCTGGCGACCTGCTTGATCCCGCAATTCTTCGAATCACCGTTCGGTCCCGGCAAGTACCGCTGCGGGTCCTCGCCGCCCTCGCCCGTATTGCTCATGCCGCCCAGCCGGTTCATGGCAATGGCCAAGCACTCGTGGGCCTCTTTGCTGATCGAGCCGTGGCTCATGGCGCCCGTGCGGAACCGTGTGACGATCTCGTCAGCAGACTCGACCTCCTCCAGAGGCACCGGCTGACCCGGCACGAAATCGAACAGTCCCCTCAACGTGCACAACGACTTGGACTGGTCGTTGATCGCCTCGGCGTAGGCAAGATAGGAATTGTGGTCGTTGTTCTGAACGGCTTGCTGTAGTCTCGAAATGGTCGTCGGGTTCCACAGGTGCCGCTCCCCTGCCCGCCGATAGTGATAATCGCCGCCGAAATCCAGGTCCATCGCGCCCGGGGGGCGCTGCTGGAAGGCTGACTGATGGCGTTCGAGCGTCTCCTGAGCGATCTCCGGTAGGCCCACGCCGGCGATGCGAGAGCTGGTGCCGGTGAAATACGTCTCCACCACGTCGCGATTCAATCCAATGGCCTCGAAGAGCTGGGCCCCGCAGTAGCTGCGCAGGGTCGAAATGCCCATCTTGCTCATCGTCTTCAAGATGCCTTTCTTGACCGCAGCGATGTAGTTGTCGGCGATCTGCACGGGCTCCAAGTCCATCCCAAGCTCGCCCTGGCGTTTGAGCTCGTCGAGCGATTCGAACGCCATGTAGGGATTGATCGCGTTGGCCCCGTAGCCGCACAGCAGGCAAAAGTGCATGACTTCGCGGGGCTCGCCGCTTTCGACGATCAATCCGGCCTCGTGCCGCAAGCCCTTGTTGAGAAGCGCATGATGAACCGCGGCGGTCGCTAGCAGAGATGGAATCGGCGCTCTCGACTCAGACACGTCGCGGTCGCTCAAGATCACGAACATCGCGCCATCTCGAATGGCCTTCTCGACCGAGGCGATCAGCGTATCCAAGCCGCGACGGAGAGCCTCGCCGGCAGTCGTGCCGCGGCCATCCTGGCCGCGTTGTGTCGAGGGCGTCCCGCCCTCGAATCGCGGGCAGGATGCCCGCGACACGTCGAACAGGGCTGGCACCGTCACCACGCGGAAGTCCTCGCGTCGCACGGACCGGAGCCGCTCCAGGTCCTCGTCCGTCAAGATCGGGTGCGGCAGCTTGAGCTGGCGGCAGTGCCGAGGCGTCTCATCGAGCAGGTTCAGCTTCTTGCCCGTGAAAGCCATCAGATTCATCACCAGCCCCTCGCGCAGCGGGTCGATGGCCGGGTTCGTCACTTGGGCAAAGAGCTGCTTGAAGTAGTTGAACAGCAGCTTCGATTTGTCCGAGAGCACCGCCAGCGGCGTGTCGTTGCCCATCGAGCCAACCGGCTCCTGGCCGTTGACCGCCATCGGCGTCAGGACCATCTTAAGCTCTTCCCGCGTATAACCGAAGGCCCGCATTCGCTGGGCAATGGTCTGCGGATCGCCCTTGACGAGCTTTGGAGCATCGAACAGGCCACGAAGCTCAATCCGATTCTCGTCCAGCCACCGCCGATACGGCTTCTGGCGGGCGATTTTGCTCTTGATCTCGTTATCGGAGATGATCCGCCCTTCGCCGGTATCGACCAGAAACATGCGTCCCGGCCGAAGCCGGCCCTTGACTCGGATCTTCTCGGGCGGAAACTCCACCACACCCGCCTCGCTGCCGATGATCGCTAAGCCGTCGGTCGTCACCAAATACCGGCAGGGTCGCAAGCCGTTGCGGTCCAGCGTACCGCCGATAAGTCGGCCGTCGGTAAAAAGCATCGCCGCCGGGCCGTCCCAAGGCTCCATGATCGACGAGTGGTACTCGTAGAACGCCCGCTTGTCGGTGCTGATGTGGTACTTGACCCCGAACGCTTCGGGAATCATCATCATCATGGCGTGCGGCATGCCCCGCCCGGCCCGCACCAGCAGCTCCAGGGTATTATCGAAACAGGCCGAATCGCTGCCTCCCGGCGCCAGGATCGGAAACAGGTCGTTGACATGCTCGCCGAACGCGGGACTGGCCAATTTCGGCTCGCGGGCCCGCATGGTATTGCGGTTGCCGCTGAGCGTGTTGATCTCGCCGTTATGGGCGATGCAGCGAAACGGCTGAGCCAGCCGCCAGCTCGGGAACGTATTCGTGCTGTACCGCTGGTGCACAATCGCCAGGGCGGATTTGACCCGCTCATCCGCAAGGTCCGGATAATAGGCGAACAGTTGCCAAGCCATGAACATGCCCTTGTAGCAAACAGTCCGGCACGAAAGGCTCACGACATAGAAATCCTCGGCCTTCTCCCCGTACTGCTCGCTGACGAGCCGTTCCGCCCGTTTGCGGGCCAGATAGAGCCGCCGCTCCAACTCCTCCGTGGCGAGGGCATCTTGCCCTTGCTCTTCTCCTTTGCTCGAGGTCATGTGCAAGGGCGGGACGCCCTCGCCACGAAGGCCGTCGACGAAGATCTGCCGGATGGAAGGCTCGGCGGCCAGAGCGATCCTGCCCAGGCAGCCACTCGACGTCGGGACATCCCGCCACCCGAGCACCTTCATCCCATAGTGGTTCAGCGCCTCTTCGAGAACACGATCGCACCCGGCGCGAAGCTCTGCGTCGTTAGGCCCGAAAACCATCCCGACGCCATAGCCAAAAGGCTCCGGCAGGGAAAAGCCCCGCTCGTCGCACTCGGTGGCAAAGAACTCATGCGGGATTTGAAACAGGATACCCGCTCCGTCGCCGGTGGTCTCGTCGGACCCGGCGGCCCCCCGGTGTGCCAGGTTCGTGAGAATCTGTTTGCCATACTCGATGATGGAGTGATCGCGCGCGCCGTTGATGTTCACCACGGCCCCGATACCACACGCATCGTGCTCGTACGGCGTTTCGTACAGACCTTGATTGTGCAAACGTATATCCATCGGGTTCCCCGGACCGTACTTGCGGGCGAGCGATGACGGTCGCTCGACCGCAAGTGCCCACCATGCTACTCGTCTAAGGCTTTACTATAGCATACGGCATTACGCCCGGCGAGATACGGCAGTTCCCGTAATATGAACCATAAGCATATATGATACTAATATCAGTAACTCTTATTCATGGAAGCGGCGGCAGCAGCTACAAGCCTGCCGAGCGGTTCATGCGAACGCAGGGGAGACATACGGGGAACCCTCAGCAATAACCGACCCGAGTCCAGCCGCCCTGCCTGCCTGTGCCTGCGGGTGTGGCCGCAATTCGGTGGCGATCCCTGCCGATGTCGTGCTGGCGAGCAGGGACGGGTACCCCCGCTCGCCCTATCAAGCGGCTCCCATCCCCCGCCTGAGGCTGACCCCACGTCGGTCAACATAGCCGAGATTTCACTTGACAAGGAATTGGTACACCTGTATGATAACAGAGCAACAGAATAGAGGATCACAGATAAGAGACCACAGCTTGGGAGGGTTTCGTCGTGAGCGGCCCAGCATGCGTCCTCGTCGAAGATTTACCACAAAGGCACGGAGATCCCGGAGGTGATCTTAGATTCATTGACAGACAGGACCTCGACTTCCTTCTCCGCGGCCTCGGTGTCTCTGGGGTGAGCATTCGTGCCAAACAAAGCCAATCTCCAGGCAGAGACAGGAATGGACGAGAGCCGGCAGGACCGGCGAGGGAACCCCCACCAACACCAATTGTGCGAAACAAAGCCAATTCCTCCAGAGTGCCCCAAAGGGCAAGTACTTTGTGGAAAAAGAGTTATGACGAATTAGATACGCAAAATGCCTCGACAAAACAAAGCCAATTCTCGCACGACAGGAATGGGCAAGGGCCAGCAAGGCTGCCCGTGCCGGCGGTGGGACCCATCGTGCAAAACAAAGCCAATTTGCCCCGCACCGACCGGAAGAGGTGCTGGCTGGCAGGGCCGGAAGCGCTACCCCCGCCAGGGACAAGCGTGCCAAACAAAGCCAATTTCCGGGGTCAAGCTGGGGCGATGGATCTGGAATCCGCCACCGTATGCCGGCCGCACCCTGCCTGCCGCATTCGCCTTCTCACTCTTGCCCTTCGTGGCAAGTCGAGTCATAATCGTGTCAAGCCAAAGCGGCGAAGACGGTACGAGTCCAAAGATCGGAACCGTTCAGTCTCTCGCGATCTTATGCAGGCAACGAGAGGAAGGAGATACAAGCTATGAAATCATGTCGAAACTGTATTGTCTCACACGAGAGTCTGCCTATGCTCAGGAGACGTGTTTTGCTCATCGCCCTGGCGTTCACCTTGTCTGCCTTGTTCGCTGACGGTCTGCTGGCCCAGTCGCGTCCCAAGAAGAAGATCGTTGAGTACGGCTGGGACGTGCCCTACCCGGACTTCGTGCGGGACAACATCCGCGAAATGGAGAAACGGCCGTTCGAGGGCCTCATCTTCCGCACGAACGGCTTCGACCACGCGTTCGACGTGCGGCCGTGGAACAAGGCCGATCTTCAGCCCCAGTTGGACGCGCTCGCCCAGATCCAGTGGCAAAAGTTCACGGACAACTTCCTGACCCTCTACGCCTCGAACAAGGGGAAGATGGATTGGTTCAACGACGACCAGTGGAACGTCATCAAGGAGAACATGAAGCTGTTCTCCTTGGCCATCCGCAGCGGCAACTGCGTGGGCGTGTGCTTCGATCCCGAGCCCTACGGGGACGATCCGTGGGTGTATCCGGGCCGGTACAAGGACAAGTCGTTCGAGGAGGTCACCGCACAGGTGCGCCATCGCGGGCAGCAACTCATCACGGCCCTGCAGGAGCACACGCCGAAGCTCAAGGTCCTGAGCTTCTTCGTGCTGGGCCTGTATCGAGACATCGTCGATGAGCCTGACCCCAAGGTTCGGGAGCAGAGACTGCAGAAGCTATGGATGCCCCTGCTGCCGGCGTTCTACCTGGGCATGCTCGAAGGTGCGTCGCCCGGCACGATTTTCATCGACGGCAACGAGTCCGCCTACTACTACGAAAACCCGGACGAGTATTACCGTGCCTATCACCTGATCCGCCAGCGGGCCCAAGCCTTGGTCCCCGAGGCGTTGCGGCCGAAGTATAACGCCCAAGTCCAGGCCGGTATGGCCCTGTACATCGACCAAACCCTCGGCACACGCACGACCCCAACGACCAGTCACTATCTCACACCGGACCAGCAGCTTAGGTTCTTCGAACACAACGTCTACTACGCGTTGACCACATCGGACGAGTACATTTGGTGCTACAGCGAGCGAATGAGCTGGTGGCTGCCGCCGGAGAAGGCGGGCCAGGACAAGGTGCTGCCCCCCGGCGTCGAAGAGGCCGTCGTCGCCGCCCGCCAGAAGTACGAGGCCGGCAAGCCGCTGGGCTTCGACATCGCCGACCTGCTCAAAGCCGGCCACCAGAAGAGACGCGAAGCCGAGGCAAAGGATCCCAAACCGGCCAAGACACCCTGATACAGGAAAGCCGCGAATGACTTCAAAAGAGCGTGTGCATCGAGCGCTACAACGCGAACCAGTGGACCGAGTTCCGATCTTCATGTGGTATCATCCCCAAACCCGGCGGAGACTGGGCCGGCTCCTGGAGATTCCGCCCGAGTACGTCCCCGAGGTCATGGGCGACGACATCCGCCAAGCCTGGGTGAGCAACAACCATGCGATGGAGGGGATCGTACACGAGCGTGACGGCCAGTCGCACGTGGATGACTGGGGCATCGAATGGACGCGTATCGATGGCTTCAACCAGATCTCCAAGTACCCTCTGGCAAACGCGGATGACGAGCAGCTTCTACAGTACCGATTTCCCTCGGGCCGGATCGATCCGCTGGTAGACCTGATGAAGCCGGTGATGAAATTCGCCGGCGACTACTTCGTGGGCTGCGATGTCTCGCCGTGCGTTTTCGAGATGTCCTGGCGTCTGCGCGGGATGGAAAAGACACTGATGGAGATGGTGCTGAATCCCGCCCTGTCGCAGGAGATGATGAGACGCTGCACGGAGTTCTCGATCGAGCTGTCCGAAGCCGCCTGCCGGCGGTTTGACTTGGATTGGCTCTGGCTGGGCGACGATGCCGGCGGCCAGCAGTCCATGCTGATGAGCCCGGCGATTTGGCGGGATATGGTGAAGCCTCTCCTGAAGCAAAACGCGGACGTGGGCAAGCGACATGGCATTTACGTGGCGTTCCACTCCTGCGGCGCCATCCGGCCGATCATCGCCGACCTGATCGAGATCGGCGTCGAGGTGCTCAATCCCGTGCAGTGCAACTGTCCCGGCATGAACCCCTTGGAGTTGAAGAAGGAATTCGGCAAGGACCTCGCGTTCATGGGCGGCGTGGACACCCAGGGTGTCCTGCCCAACGGCACGGCCGACCAGGTGCGCCAGGCCACGGCCCAATTGCTCGAAGGAATGACTACCGACGGCGGCGGCTACATCCTGGCCGCCTCGCATACCGTGCCGCCGGAGACGCCCGATGAGAACATCTTCGCCAT